>JAYEHJ010000001.1:0-6325 GCA_034659435.1 Patescibacteria group bacterium
TCTAATAATTATTTTGAGAACATGCTTGGTGAAACGGCAAATGTAAAAAGAAATAATTTGCTATACGGTCAAATATTAATTTTAAAAGAACAAATGCCTTATTTCAGTTCTGATAAAAAACAATTTACAAAAGTTGAAAAAATCAATGAAGTAAATTTAAAAAAATATTTTAAACTTGGCTCTGATAACTCTGAAAATCTATACCATAAGCCGGACATTATGTTTATCGCATTTGTGAAAACAGGAGATGAGAAAAAAATTATTAAAGCGATCAAAGATGAGAAAAAAATATCTAAACGCAAATTTAATAGAAATGAATTAGCGCCATTAATTAAGCTTAAATTTCTCAATACAGCAAATCTTAAAGAAACTTTTTCAGATGAAATAACGGATTTCTTAATTAAACATGGCAATTTTGAAGAATTTATTGAAGCATTTGTAAATTTAACAAAAGGAAAAATTTATGGGAAATAATATTTTAAAAAATTTCCAAAGGCCTACTCCTGATAATTAAAAATCGGGCCGAATACTATTACTTTGTCTTCGCCGTTTTTATGGATAAGCGCCAAAAGCTTGGTTTTGTTAATGCTATAAATTGAATTTTTACCGTTAATATTAATATTAAAAACTTTATCCGCGCTCTTTTCAACCGTATAGCGCCTGGCAAAATCATCTATAACGCGGCAATCATCATTGGAAATTTTTTGATTATTTAATTCCTTTTTCATAATTCCCGATAATAAAACAAGCTTCTTGTTAAAATCTTTTAATTTAATTGAGGCCGCGTTGGTGTCTTCATTAACCCTGAGAATACTCAACATTTTAATCAACATGGTATTGCGCGCGATTAATTCTTTAATAAAGGCCGGGTTAGCTTCAACATAGTTATATAAATTGCATGTATTATTGCCAGATCCAAATCCGCCGTTATATTTCTTGCTGTCATAATGCCCTGCTAAAACATCTTCGTTTAAATGCAGATTAACCCAAGCGCCAAGGCTTGCGTTAAAGTCTTTTTCCTGCTTCCATATTTTATTTTTAGTAAACTCCGGAAAAAAAGCGCTATTATAATTTAGCATTGGCTTTATAATATCCAATGTTATCCAATATAAATTATTATTCCATGTGTAATTATTAAAAGAGCCTAATTCCTTTCTTATGCCGCCCGCAATCTCATTGTAATTTTGATAATTTACGTTATCAACAAAATACTCGCCGCGATAAAAATCTTCAACAGGGCAAACAAGATTTATAATATCCATTCCAATTCCGCCGCAGCGATTTTTTTCAAGCTTTTTCCGGCAAATTGTTTTATTGGCATTTGCCGGAACAACCTCTTCATTATAAACCAATTCTTCACCGGTTAACTTTTTAAACAAATAATCATTCGGCCAATATTCAGACTGCAAAAGCCGCATTCCCAAATAAGGGCGCGTTTGAATATCGCGCCTGTCCATGCCGCCTTCTATTTCCGAAAAATTATATTTGGAAACCTTTGCTTGAATTTTGTAAATATCTTCCAAACGGCTTGGGTTATCCAAAGAAAATATTTCAGAAACATCATAATTTTCGCCAAAAAGCTCCTGTAAAACATTATGATAATGCAAATAAGTCAGCTCCTGCCTTAGGCCGCTAAAAAATGAAATAAATTTATACACAATCGCCCATTGATTTTTTAAATCCTGATCGCCGTATAAATCTTTGGAAATTGAACAAGCGGCGTAAAAATTCAAAATCCAGTCGCTTTTATCAAGCAAACAATCTTCACAGATATCATCTTTATAATATAAAGGAAATTCCAACTTTAACCATTTTAAGGCAAGATAAAAATTATTTAATTTAGCGCTTGATTTATAATTTTTAGGAACAAAAAAATTTTTATAATCCAATTCATAAAGAAAAATCGGAGATTTTTCCTGTTTCAACGCCTGCCTGATAAGCTCAACCTCTTTTTCAATATCAATCCGCATATACTCCGGGAGTATAAAACTGTATTTATCAGCCTCTTGCATGCTGAATTTATTAGGATCGGAAAAACTCACATCTTCAATAATTTGTTCTCCGGTAGGCATTAACAATTTTAAAAGAACCGTAAAATAAGCCAATTGCAATCGCTGCCCCTCTAAAACCGAATCATTTACCGGACCTAATTCATTATAAGTTCTTTTATAGCGAGCCAATGAAATGTCATACATTGTTTTTCCAAGATTCCAAATATGTTCATAAAAAACGTTTTTTTCAATCTCTTTGTTTATTTCTTTTAGAGTATTTTGATAATAATAAATTATAAAATCATTTGTAATGACTATCGGCACATCTTGCGCGGCCAAAGATTGATAGCTGGAAAAAAAATCTTCACTGTCAAAAACGTCTTGTTTTTCTATAATCGCGAAACCGTTTTTATTTAAATCTTCCAAATACGGATCCAAATTAATTTTTCTGGAAATTTCATAATAATTTTTAACATCAATTTTTATATTCAATGGCAATTTATAAGTGTTTAAATTTAAATTAAAATCATTTTTCGGCTTTTCATAAAAATAGCCGAAACTGACATTTTCCGCAATCAGCGCCTCGCTTGAAGTTCCTAGATTGTATTTATCATCTCCGTTGCTGCCGGAAAAAATCGGCAGTTTATTAACTGAAGATGTGGAAATTTCCACCGGTTTGGATATCGCTGTATTTTCTGTGTTGTTTTTTTGAAAAAAAACAATCCAAACAATAAAAAATAAAAGCGAAACAATAATTATGCAGCCGATAATTACAAAAATATTGCTGTTGGGGTCAGAAACGGTTGGCCTGTTTCCAAAAATTCTCTCCCAGCTCTTTATTTCTTTTTTATTATCTTCTAAAAACATATCTATATTATAACATAATTTTGTAAAATATTAAAAAAGACTACAAATTACAAATAGCTACAAATTCACAAATATTATATAATAATTTTTTTATTATTATTTGTGAATTTGTAGCTATTTGTAATTTGTAGTCTTTATTTTATCAAACTATACTTCCCATTCACCCTGCTGAATTTATCCCTATCCATTAAAGCTAAAATTATAGTTGCTTTTTTTACCATTCTTTTTTCCAAAACCCTTTTTATAATTTCTTCTCTTTCCAACGCGTCCTCTTCTGATTCATTAAAAATTTCCTCAACAACATCAATAACCGTTCCGTTTTTATACCCCCATTCCTTAAGTCCGTAAAGCCCTCTTCCGACCAAGACATATTTATCATCTAAAATTAACTCATTATGAACCGTTGCGGGATTTGCTGTTTTGCTGTCAAAGCCAATTTCATTTATACTTTCCGCGATTTTAATAAAATGCATCGGTTTTTTAGTATTTTTAAAAATCAAATATATTTTATCATTAATTGTTTTTGGCTTAATCTCCCTGGAATTATGCATGCCCCAATGTCCGAATTTATTTTGTTCTATTTTTTTAGCCGATTTTAAAAGAGAATAAAGAGTCTTATTTTCGTTAATTATTTGCGCGTTTTCATTAAAAAATTTATTTTTCAAAACCCAAAAAATATCCAAACTGCCCTTAACTTTTATTTTTTCTTTATGCTTAGCGTAGCTCTCTAAATTAAATATGCGCTTAATTATTTCCTCTGTTTTGTAATAAGCCTGCCTATCTTTAATATAAACTAATAATTCCTCAATTAATTCTTGCAAATGGCCTAATTCTTTAAATTTTAATTTATACGAATTTTTAAAATGCTTTGAATTATTATATTCCTCAAATTCATTATGAAGCAATTTTGTAATTAAAAAATTTAAATAATTTTTATGGATAAGCTTGTTTTCGCTCTCAACTTTAAACCCGTTTATTGAAAAACTAACCAAGGATTCCAATAAATACTCTTTTTCCATCAATCCGCCATGCTCTTCCAATAATTGATAAATTACATTTTTTAGAGTGCTTATATAAGAATCCAAATTTTTAAGCTGCTGCAATTTTTTTACGCTGGCAGATTCTATCTGCCTAATCCTTTCTCTTGTAAGGCCGTGAACGCCGCCGATATTTTCCAGGGTTTCTTTATTTTTGCCATGCAGGCCATATCTTCTAATAACAACATCGCGCTCTCTTTTAGACAGCTCGCTGAATAAATCATTAATTATCTCTATTGCGTCAAGTTTGGCAACCTCCTCTGCTTTTTGATTATCAATAATTTGATCTAATATAGATACATTTTCCATACTTTTAAAGCGTATCAAGGCATGAGATGCTTGCTTAGCATGAATTAAATTTATGAATTTTGCAATAAAAAATATGTTTTACAAAATGCAAATAAATTGTTTTAATTAATATTGCCAATAATATAGCACAAATTTTAATATTAGTCAAGGTTGCCTGAAAACAAATCTAAATATATTATAAAATCGCAAATTATTTGCTAACATTAAAAAACTCTTGCATTGCAAGAGTTTTTTAATGTTATGCTTTTTTTGACAAACACTATATAAATATTTTTTAAAAAATCAAATCCTTTTTATTTTTTTTAAAAAAACCCAAGCGATAAATCCGCCTGTTATTGCGGTTGCCAGCTGCGGCCAAGACATCATTTGCGCGACTTTTGCCATTAACTCCTGCTTTATCAAGAGTTTACTGATAACGCTTAAACTAAAATATAAAAAAAGAAATTTTAATATCGCGCCGATCGCCAAGCCCGCCCAATATCCTTTTAAATCATTTTTAAAATAATAGTAAAACCTGTCAACCGTAAGCACAAGAATAACATTTGCCATCATTATAAACGGAATTATCGGAGCGAGAATTGGAGGAATCAATCCGCCTGCCAAAGCCATTAAGCTTGGCATTAAGCATAAAACAAGCGCGCTGCGAATCCCGACCATAAATAAAGCTATTATTAAAACAGCGTTAACAATTGAACCGGTCAGCCATTGAACATGTATAAAAAAAGGAATGAAAACAGCAATGCTTGCCAGGACTAAAAAATTAACCAGCGAAACAATATTTGGTTTTGCCAAAACATTTTCTTTGATATATCTCATAAATTGAAATTGCTCCCAAATGTATTTTTTTAGGCATACTATTAATCGCTGATTAAATTTAATAATTTTTCCTGCATTGCGAGCGACAAACGTTCTTGCTTTAATTCCAAGATATTTATAATTTTTTTAAAATAAGAAAATATTTTATTTTCTTTAACTGCCACGGCCTTAGCAACGGCTGGCGGAGCTATTTTATTTTTATCAAAACTTTCATTTACCTTAAGCTTATAGGCAATTTTACCGAATAGCTCATTTTCTGAAACCTTTATTATATCACCATCATGAAAATCGCTTTTATTTTTTACAATATAAACCGCTTTCGCCGCCGCGACAGCCAACGCGCTATGTTTATTTTGCCTAAAATTATCTATTTTCTCATCGCTTAAATCTTTTTCTTGCTCTCGCAAAAACGCGAAAAAATTATTATCTATAAAATTAACATAATTTTCAACTCTCGCGGGCTGATAATAAACTAATCCAATTGATAAAATAAAAGACGCGGCAACAGCTGCGGTAAAAGCTATCCTTTTTGTGCTTAAAAAATTATTTGTTGCGGCAATGCTTAAAAATTTTTCAAATTTTTTAAGCTCTTTTTTTCCAACATCATTTTTTAAATGCCCGCAGACAACTTCCTTGGCCTCTTTATGAAGATTAAACCATTTGCCGGCGGCAATCTCATCTTTGTCTTTTAATGCTTCTCTTTCTTCTTTGGGTAAAAAAGCCAATACTTCACTTAATAAAGACGAAATATTTTTAAAATTATTTTTCTTATTTGGAATTTTTTTAGCTTTAATTATTTGAATCGCTTTTTTGCCATTGTCCGCAATATTAAATTCCCGCGAAAGAAAATCAATTATATTTGTTTTGTTATTTTTGTTGGGCATGAGGATTATAAAAATTTTACAAGTTATGCCCAAAGGGCACTAACAGTAGTCGGGAATACGCCCCGAAGGAAGTGCCCTTGGGGTATTCAAATTCCTTGACTATAAATATATTATAACATATTTTTTAAAATTTCCAAAATTTTCACTGATGCCATAGCGTTTTCAAAGTTTACTAAAATCGCTATTGCTGATTCCTAGGCCTAAATTCCGCATCACTTGAAAAGCATCAGCAGGTCGGCCTAAAAAATATCTTTTGCCGTCTTCCGGGTTGACATACCACGCCTCGCCGTTTCCTTCCACTTGTAAAAATATTTTTCCTTTTTGGCTGCTGGAAAAATTATTATCTGAATTTAATTTTCCTGATCCATTTGGATTATAACCATTTTCTAATTCCGCTTTATCATTATAACCGTCGCCGTCA
>JAYEHJ010000002.1:0-4431 GCA_034659435.1 Patescibacteria group bacterium
TTTTACTAATATTAAAAATAAAACAGTTATTTTTGGGTGTGTAAAAAATTAATATATATTGTTTAAAACCAGAGTATATTTCAGTGTATAAAGTTAATTTTTTTAAAATTAATAAACTAAGCACAAATAAAACACATTTAAAATATAGAATAATAACAGGATATTAACAGGTTTATTTGGCGCTTATATTATAATTTAAAATTCTAAATTACAATCCACTTGTAAACTATTCCAAGGTGTAAATTCATCGCGTAAAAACTTAAAATATCCGGCTGCCGCAATCATTGCCGCGTTATCAGTGGTATATTTTAAATCAGGCATGCTGAATTTAAAATTATTTTTTAAAACTTGTTTTTTGAGTTGTTTTCGCAGTTCTTTATTGGCAGATACCCCGCCTGCAAGCATTATTGTTTTAGCGTTAAATTTAATTGCCGAGCTAATAGTTTTTTTAATTAAAACATCAATTATTGCCTGCTGAAATTCAACGCAATATTCAGGAATTTTATCTCTCCAGTTTTTATCCCCTTCTAACGCGTAACGAATAGCAGTCTTTAATCCTGAAAAAGAAAAATCAAAATTATCAGAATTAATCATTGGACGAGGTAGCCGGATTTCGGATTTCAGATTTCGGATTTCAGATTTATTTATAATTTGCGCGGCTTTAGCTGAAATAACGGGTCCGCCGGGGTACCCAATTCCCATCATTTTTGCAGCTTTATCAAAAGCTTCACCCGCAGCGTCATCCCGAGTCTCTCCAATAGTCTTGAACTTACCATAACCATCCATTAAAATCAACATAGTGTGTCCTCCGGAAACCGTTAAAATAATAGCCGGAAATTTAATATTTGTGTTGTGAGTTTTGTGTTGTGAGTTGTGAGAATTAATAAAATTCGCGTAAATATGCCCTTCTATATGATTAACTCCGATAAGCGGAATATTCCACGCGTAAGCTAATGATTTAGCAGTCTCAATTCCTGTAACTAAAGAAGTAATTAACCCCGGTCCAATAGTAACGGCAATCGCGTTTAACTCAGGTTTTTTTTTATTTAAGCCGGCTATTTCCAAAACTTTGTTTATTACCGGCAAAATATTTAAAACATGCTCGCGCGCCGCTATTTCCGGCACCACGCCGCCGTATTTTTTATGTATTTCAATTTGTGATGAAATAATATTGGATAAAACTCGCACAGACGCAAGATTTTGCGTCTCTACTGTTTTTCCCTCAACAACTGCCGCCGCGGTTTCATCACAGCTTGTTTCAATTCCCAGTATTTTCATAGGTTGAATAAATAATAACAAATAATTTAAAGATTTTCTAGGACGATTATTTAATTTTTCCTGAATGATATAAGTATCCTTATTTGTTACTTTAGACAAATTTGCCTTTTTAGGCAAGTACTGCCGCACCAGCTTATTTGGGAATTTAAAACAAACTGGCATTCGGCGGCAGTCCCATTAAATGTGTTCATACAGAGGGTTTACAAATTCCCCAAATAGCATTAAAATATAATAAAGAATTAATAAAAAAATATATGAAAAAAATATTATTTATTATAAATTTTTTTATTTTTTGTTTTAGCCCTGTTTTCGCGCAGACAAGCGCGCAAGACAAGATTAATCTTTATTTTTTTTATGGAAACGACTGTCCGCATTGCGAAAAGGAAGATTTTTTTTTAAAAAAATTGGAGCAAGAAAATAAAAATATTGAAGTTTTTCGCTATGAAACATGGCGTAATAAAGAAAATCAGGAATTTTTAACTAAGCTTGGACAAGAGCTGGGCATTGCAATCCGCGGCGTTCCAATATTGATAATAGGCGATCAAACAGTTACAGGTTATTATAATGATGAAATTACAGGTAAAAAAATTAAAAATATAATTAATGAATATGCGGAAACAGGATGTGATGATGTTGTAGCTCATGTTATTCATGGAAAAAATATTCCGGAAACTTGCGCGCATGGCTGCGAACCAGATGATAGCGAATGTATTCATAATTGCGGATGTAGCGCGGATTTGAATAATGAGCAAAAAATCGGCAACACGGTTGCGGTGCCTATTTTGGGTGAAATCAATCCGCAAAATTTTTCTTTGCCGATTTTAACAATCATAATGGCGGCGATTGACGGCTTCAACCCTTGCGCGATGTGGGTGCTTTTATTTTTAATTAATTTGCTTTTTAACGTGAAAAATAAATTTAAAATGTGGACGCTTGGCTTGGCTTTTTTAATTTCGTCCGCTGCTGTTTATTATTTGTTTTTAGCGGCATGGCTGAATGTGATTTTGTTTATGGGTTTTGTTTTCTTGATTCGCCTGCTTATTGCAGGGGTCGCGATTGCGAGCGGAGCATATCATTTGCGGGATTATTTTAAAAATCGCAATCAAACATGCAAAGTAACAGGAAACGAAAGCAGGCAAAAGGTTTTTAAGAAATTGCGCAAAATCGTTTTGGAGGAAAAATTTATTTTTGCTCTGTTTGGAATAATAATTTTAGCTTGTATGGTTAATATAGTTGAGCTTTTATGCTCGGCAGGCATTCCGGCCGTGTATGTGCCTATTTTAACTTTGGCCAATCTGCCTGTTTGGCAATTTTACGCTTATTTGTTTTTATATGTTTTAGTGTTTTTACTGGATGATTTAATTATATTTTTTATAGCAATGAAAACCTTGCGCTTAAAAGCGTCCAGTTCAAAATACACGCGCTATTCCGGCCTAATAGGCGGAATAACCCTCGTTATAATAGGATTGTTATTAATGTTTAAGCCGGGGTGGCTGATGTTTGGGTAGGGCAAACCGGCATTCGGCGATAGTCCCAATATAATTTTTCTGCGAGACTAACGAGTGTCGAGAATGACAGAGGAAATAAATAAAAATTAAAAAAATATTTTATGTCTTCAAGGGTTTTGTCAGCTGCGGTGATTGGCTTGGACGCGGAAATTGTTGAAGTGGAAGCCGATACCACGTCCGGTCAGCTTGGGACTTTCGCTGTTGTCGGATTGCCTGACGCTGCCGTGTCAGAATCGCGCGAAAGAGTGCGGACCGCGATTAATAATTCAGATTTTCCTTTCCCAAGGCGCAAAGTCGTTATCAATCTTGCTCCGGCGGATTTGCGAAAATATGGTCCAAGTTATGATTTGCCGATCGCGGTAAGTATTTTACTGTTGAAAGGCTTAATAATTTCGGATTTGGATTTTAAAAAAGCAATGTTTGTCGGTGAATTGGCTTTAAACGGCGATTTAAGGTCTGTGCATGGAATATTACCGATTGCGATTAAGGCCGCGGAGCTGGGAATGGAATATTTGTTTGTGCCAAAAAAAAACGCGCGCGAAGCCAAGCTGGTAAAAAATATTGAAGTAATTCCGGTGGAAAACATCAAGCAGTTGATCGCGCATTTGGATGATAAAGAAAAAATAGCAGCGGCCGAGACAAGTAAATTTGATTTCCGCAACCAAAAAATTCAATTTGATATGGCGCATATCCGCGGACAGGAGCATGTAAAAAGAGCAATGGAAATATCTGCCGCGGGAGCGCATAACATGATGATGAGCGGCCCTCCGGGTTCCGGCAAAACTTTGATAGCCAGAACAATGCCTTCAATTTTGCCTGATTTAAAATTAAAAGAAGCTTTGGAAATTACCAAAATATATAGCGTATCCGGAGAGTTAAATTCCGGCGATTCTTTGGTTACCAGCCGCCCTTTTCGCTCGCCGCACCATACCGCCTCTGGATCCGCTTTGGTTGGAGGAGGCGCATGGCCTCGCCCTGGAGAAATTTCCTTGGCTCATCGCGGGGTTTTGTTTTTGGATGAATTCGGCGAATTTCCGCGGATGATTTTGGAAAATTTGCGCCAGCCCTTGGAAGACGGCATTATTAATATTAGCAGGGCTGCCGGCAATTTAAGCTTTCCGGCAAAATTTATTTTAATTGCCGCCATGAATCCCTGTCCTTGCGGTTATCTGGGTGATAAAGAAAAAAATTGCATTTGCTCGCAAATTCAGGTTATGAATTATAAAAAGAAAATTTCAGGGCCGATTATTGACCGCATTGACATCCACATTGAAGTGCCTCGCGTAAAATTTGAAAAATTATCTGAAGTTGCGGGGGGCGAAAAATCAACAGATATAAAAATAAGAACTGAAAAAGCGCGGGAGATTCAAAAGCAAAGATTTAAAAATATTGAAATTTTAACCAATTCGGAAATGAGTTCGGAAAACGTAAAGCAATTTTGCCAAATTGACAGCGCTTCAAAGCAGCTTTTAAAAAACGCTGTTGAGCAGATGCATTTGTCAGCCCGCGCTTATTTTCGCGTTTTAAAGCTATCCCGCACGATAGCGGATTTATCAAAAGAAGAACAAATAAAAACCGCGCACATTGCAGAGGCCTTGCAGTATCGACCGAAAGACACATAACTCGCAACTCATAACTCATAACT
>JAYEHJ010000002.1:4531-6038 GCA_034659435.1 Patescibacteria group bacterium
AGCAAGTATTCATAACATCACATATATTATGCCTAAAAAAATAATAATTTTATTTACACTGCTAACAACGGTTTTTTTTGTTAGCGGATGCGGTTTAAGCGGGGTTGACAACTCTGTAAAAAAATATATCAGACCGGTTACTTTAAATTATTGGCGCGTTTGGGACGGACCGGATGATTTTGAGGAGATAATTAATACTTATGTGCGCATGCATCCTTTTGTTAGAATTAATTATCGCAAATTGCGCTATGAAGAATATGAGCAGGCTTTAATTGAAGCTTTTGCCACTGACAAGGGGCCGGATATTTTTTCTATTCATAATACCTGGACGGGAAAATATCAGCAAAAAGGCTTAATTGCCGCTATGCCTGAAAATATAAAGATGGCTTTTCCTGTTGTTAAAGGCTCTATTAAAAAAGAAGTGGAATGGCAATTAAGAGCTTCACCGATGCCGACTCCGCATAAAATTAAAAGCGAGTTTGTGGATGTGGTTTATGATGATGTTGTTATAATGTCGCAAGACAGCAGCGGCAAATATAAAGAAAATATTTTTGCTTTGCCGCTGTCAGTTGATACCTTGGCATTATATTATAATAAAGATCTGTTTAATAACGCCGGAATTGTATCCGCTCCCGAGTATTGGAATCGCGAGTTTCAGCAGGATATTAAAAAATTAACCAAGCAAAACAATAAAGGCGAAATCGTCCAATCCGGTGCTGCTTTGGGCGGAAGCGATAATATTGAAAGATTTACCGATATTTTATCTTTACTGATGATGCAATCCGGCGCTGAAATGATGGATAAGAATAAAATTACTTTTCATCAAATTCCGGGCTCGTTTATTGATAAAAGTTATAATCCGGGCGCTGACGCTTTGCGTTTTTATTCGGATTTTTCTAATCCGGCAAAAGAGGTTTACAGCTGGAACAATACAATGGAGAATTCTTTGAATATGTTTATCAATAATAAGCTCGCGATTATGTTTGGTTATTCTTATATGCTTCCTGAAATAAAAG
Organism: Patescibacteria group bacterium; assembly: GCA_034659435.1. GTDB lineage: Bacteria > Patescibacteriota > Patescibacteriia > Patescibacteriales > UBA12075 > JAGLYP01. The sequence goes on from JAYEHJ010000002.1 coordinate 5,548, forward strand.
CGCGAGCGCCAAAGTTAAATTTCGCGCTTGCGCCAATACCGCAGATTGAAAATAATTCTTTTGATGTTAACTTCGCGAATTATTGGGTTGAATCTGTTTCCAGTAAAATTTTAACTAACGCCGATAACATCGCTAAAGGCGGCGGATACGCACAGCAAAAACTTAGCACCGCATGGGATTTTGTTCGTTTTGCAACTGAGGCTAAATATGCGAAAACATATTTGGATAAAACAGGAAAACCAACGGCCCTGCGCGCGCTAATTGAAGAGCAAGGCGAAAATCCGGAATTGGCGATTTTTACCAATCAGCTTTTAACCGCGAAAAGTTGGTATAAGGGCGGTGATTCAAACGCTATGGAATTGATTTTTAAAGAAATGGTAGACAGCGTAATCACTGGCCAAGTTGAATTAAGGGAGGCGATATATATGGCAGCCAGCAAAACACAGCAGACAGTGACTGTTTCTGATTAATATTTTTTCGCTGGATTTTTG
>JAYEHJ010000003.1:0-6027 GCA_034659435.1 Patescibacteria group bacterium
AGAGGTGATGGAGAATTAAAGGTAAAATTAGATATAAAATTAACGCTAGAATTAAAACAAGAAGGAATAAAAAGGGAAATTGTAAGAACTGTTAATAGCATGCGCAAGAATCTTGGTTTAACAATAAACGACAGAATAATTTTGTTTTGGCATAGCGAAAATAAAGATATTGTTCAGGCAATAAAAAAATATTCTAATGATATTCGTAAAGATGTTTTAGCTGATGAAATAAAAAATGAAAAAAATGATGAGGTTGGTATAAATAAAAGCTTGAAAGCTAATAAGGCCGAGATTTGGCTGGGAATTAAAATTTTCACCAGTCTTTAAATAACAAGTATGCCAAAAACAAAAGCCTTAGTTTTATTTTCAGGCGGATTGGATTCAATTTTGGCGGTTAAAATGCTGCAAGAGCAGAAAATAGCGGTAACAGCGCTTTGCTTTACCAGTAATTTTTATGATGCTAAAAAAGCAAAAGAAAGCGCTAAAAAATTGGATGTTGATTTAAAAATAGCTGATATTCAAACAGAAATGCTGGCTTTGGTGAAAAATCCTTTTTCAGGGTATGGGAAAAATTTAAACCCCTGCATTGATTGCCATTCTCTGATGATAAAAAAAGCAGGTGAAATCGCCAAAAGCGAGGGTTTTGATTTTGTGGCTACAGGCGAAGTTTTGGGGCAGCGCCCTTTTTCGCAAAATAAAAAAGCTTTGGAAAAAGTAAAAGACTTGTCAGGCGTGGAGGTGGTGCGGCCTTTGTGCGCGAAATTATTGGATGAAACAAAAATTGAAAAAAATAAAATATTAACTCGCGGGCTTTTGGGAAGAATTCAGGGCAGAACAAGAGAAGGACAGATTGAGCTGGCGCGCAAGTATAAATTAAAAGATTATCCATTGCCCGCCGGCGGATGCTTGCTGACTGATTCAGGTTTTAGCGAAAGACTGGGAAAAATGCTTGAGTATTGGCCTGAATGCGAATGCGCGGATATTGAACTTTTAAAACATGGACGGGTATTTTGGGCTAATTATTTATTAGGCAAAAAAGAAAATAAGAAGATTTTAATTATTGTCGGTAGAAATAAGGAAAATAATGAAGACTTAAAAAGACTAGCCAAGAAAGGTGATTTTATGGTAGAATTAAGAGATATTAACGGACCCGCGACATTAATAAGATTAAAAGGAAATTCAGGCAATTTGGGTTTTCAAAATTTAAGAATAAATATTCCAAATAAGCTTAATTTGGCAAAAATAAATTTAGATTTTCGCGATGATTTAGAAAATATTATAAAAATAGCAGGAAAATTAACCGGAATATACGCGATTAAGGCCAGGGGGAGGGAAGTTGATATAATTATTAAAAAAATAATTTAAAACTATGGTTTTTTCAAATTCAAAAAATAAAGAAAAAAATGAAAATAAGGTGGATATCATTAAACTGGTAAATGATATTTTTCGCCAAGGCGTGGAAGAAGGGGCAAGCGATATTCATATCCAGCCGTTTAAAGATGGAATTATAGCGCGCTATCGCATTGACGGAGTTTTAAGGACAGTGTTTGAGGGTGATAAAAATTTAAGCGAATTTATGTTCGCGCGCATTAAAATTTTAGCTGATATGGAAACGACGGGATTGCCGCGCCCTCAGGAGGGAAATATTAAATTTAAATTTAATGAAAGTTTTGTTGATTTACGCGTATCTATTTTTCCAACCAGCCAGGGAGAAACAGTGGTCGTGCGTATTTTGGAAAGTAAAAAGTTTTTTAAAGAATATAATGATTTGGGTTTTAACGCGGAACAAACAGACGTTTTGGAAAAAGTTAGTAAAAGACCTTACGGGTTAATTTTGGTTACCGGCCCAAACGGCAGCGGAAAATCAACAACGCTTTTTACAATATTAAATAAGCTTAATGTTCCTGAAAAAAGCTTGGTTACTTTAGAAGATCCTGTTGAAAGAAAAATAGATATGGTAAGGCAGACTAATATTGACCCGAGCATAGGATTAACTTTTGCCGATGGATTAAAATATTTGTTAAGGCAGGATCCTGATGTTTTGATGGTTGGAGAGATTCGCGACAAAGAAACAGCAAGCATAGCAGTGCAGGCCGCCGTAACAGGACATTTGGTTTTGGCGACAATTCATACCAATAATGCCGCGGGAGCAGTTGTCCGCTTAATTAATATGGGGATTGAACCGTTTTTGTTGTCTTCAGCGTTAAAATTTGTTTCAGCGCAAAGGCTAGCAAGAACAAATTGTCCGCATTGCAAGAAAGAATATCACCCGTCCAAAGAATTAATTGATTCTCTCGACGTTCCGCAGGGGATTAAATTTTATAATTCAGAAGGCTGTGATAAGTGCGACGGCAAAGGTATAAAAGGCAGAAAGGGAATACATGAGGTATTGCTGATCACTAAGCCGGTTCAGGAATTAATTTTGCAGCGCCCGTCTGATGAGCATATTAATAATTTGGCCATAAAAGAAGGAATGACCACGCTAAGACAGGCCGCGCTGCAAAATGTTTATAACGGAAATATCAGCATTGAAGAAGCAATCAGGCTTACGGATTAACTATTTAATTATTAATTAAATAATTTAATATGTATTGCGTTATACGCGATATGTATTTAGAAAAAAAATATGTCAACTGTGTTAATAGTTGTGTTAGTAGTGATTGGCGCTTTGGCGATAATCGTTATTGGCATGTATAATAGCCTGATTCGCTTAAAAAATCGGGTTGATGAAGCCTGGAGCGATATTGACGTGCAATTAAAGCGCCGTTATGATTTGATTCCGAATTTGATTGAAACAGTAAAAGGCTACGCGAGCCACGAAAAAGAAACTTTTGAAAAAGTAACAAAAGCAAGAACAAGCGCGATGTCCGCTCAAAAGTCCGGCGGCGCAAAGGCTCAGGCGCAAGCCGAGAATATGCTTAGCTCAACTTTAAAATCAATTTTTGCCTTAAGCGAAAATTACCCTGATTTAAAGGCTAATACTAATTTTTTGGAACTGCAGCGCGAGCTTTCCGACACGGAAAATAAGATTCAAGCCTCAAGAAGATTTTATAATGGCAATGTCCGCGATTTTAATATAAAACTTGAAATTTTTCCAACCAATGTAATCGGCAATATGCTTAGCTTTAAATCTCGGGATTATTTTGAAATAAATGACGAAAAAGAAAGAGAAAATGTTAAAGTAAAATTTTAAGAGTTTCTAAAAAACTTTGACGTAAATATTAAAATTGTGGTAAAATATTTATATATTTAATTAATAAAAGAAAAACTATGAAAAAAAGAAACACTATTTTTGCCTTATTGGCGTTTGTTGTTATTTTTTCCTTGATAGCGGCTTCGTCAATAAGCGCGGCCTTTTGGGGACAGCAAAATTCTCAAAACCCTGATTTCAAGGTTAAGCCCTTAGAAAAAGGTAAAGGACTCTCAAACAGTCCTAACTTTGTGGACGGTGAGATTTTGGTTAAGTATAAAAACGACAACAAGCCTTTTCGTGTGGTCAAAGTTCCAAAAGGGCAAGTTATCGCTCAAGCAAAGGCTTATCAGAGCCGCAAGGATGTCGAATACGCGGAGCCGAATTATATCGCTTATGCGGATTTTGTTCCCAATGATCCTTATTATTCCCCATACCAATGGAATTTTGACAATAATGATCCAAATTATCTGGATAGTCAAGGAATCGGAATGGAAGAAGCTTGGGACAAGGCTGATGGTTCTGGCGTTGTGGTAGCAGTTATAGATACTGGATTATATTTGGGGGGACAAGACACTCCGCAGGTTTGTAGCGAGATAGCTGGTCGTGATTTTGTTAATGGTGATAATGATTCAAATGATGATAATGGGCATGGCACTCACGTTGCTGGAACGATTGCTCAGTCTACCAACAATGAATTTGGTGTGGCAGGAATTGCCCACGCAGCTTGCATTTTACCACTTAAGGCATTGGGTAGCGATGGAACAGGAACATATGCAGATATTATTGGAGCCATAAAATATGCCGTAGACAATGGTGCAGATATCATTAATATGAGTTTGGGCAGTAACAGTGACAGCAAAGCCATGTCAGATGCTATAAATTATGCCTCTTTGACTACTTTTATTGTGGCAGCTGCCGGGAACGAAAACACAAGCGATCCGCATTATCCGTCAGCATATGAAAGCGTAATTTCTGTCAGTGCAACCGGTTATGACAAGGGTTTGGCAAGATATTCGAATTATGGCCCAACAATTGACATAGCTGCGCCTGGCGGTGATATGTTTGAATATACCTATAATCCCGCTGGCCGCATCAAGAGAATTGATGAAAAAGATTTGAATGGCGATGGTTACCCGGATGGAATTCTGCAAGAGACTATCGGCTCTAAGGGGCTTAGTTATTATTTTTATGAAGGAACCTCTATGGCCGCACCGCATGTTTCTGGCGTTGCTGCCTTAGTGATGTCAATGGGGGTTGATGATCCGCTTAAGGTGCGTCAAATTCTGAAGTTAAGCGCTGAAGACCTGGGCACTGAGGGCTGGGATCCATATTATGGCAATGGCTTTTTGGACGCTTATGCTGCTGTGAGTAGCGTTGTTGATGATGATAATCTTCCTCCAGTAGCTGACGCCGGCGGACCTTATACAGGCACTGAAGATGTAGTTATTACATTTGATGGCACTGCTTCTGCAGACGAAGACGGAAGCATTGTTTCTTATAAATGGGATTTTGGTGATAACAGCCCTACTGCTACAGGGGCGACAACTAGTCATTTATATTTAGCTGGTGGAACTTATACTGTCAGCTTGACTGTAGTTGATAATCAAGGTGCTAGTAACAGTGCCACAACAACAGCAACTGTCGTTGAAGTAAATGATGAGCCTGTCGCTGACGCCGGCGGACCTTATGAGGGCATTGTGGATGTGGCTATTGATTTTGACGGCAGTGCAACTTCTGATTTTGACGATGATGAATTATTGTATATTTGGTCTTTTGGTGATAGAAGCTCTGCTTCAGGCACAAATCTATTTAATCCTAGTCATATTTATACTGCAGCAGGTTCTTATATTGTTAAATTATCTGTATCTGATGGTAATGGTGGGTCTGATCTTGCTACTACTACAGTTGTTATTAGTGAGCTAAAAATTACTCAAATATTTATCGAATTTTTTGATATAGATTGGAGTCCGAAAGGAGTTTTTTATACAGCAGTAGTTAATATGAGAATTGCGGATGAATATGGTGCTGGAGTGGCTGATGCGGTTGTGATAGGTGATTGGAGTGGTGATGTTGCTAATATTAGTAATAGTGGCGTAACTGATGCTGATGGATACGTTATTTTCAAGTCTTCTTCTTTGAAAAAACCATCTTCAGGAACGACTGCAAAATTCTCAGTGACTGGTGTGGTTAAAGAACCTTTTGAATGGGACGGACTAGGAGGTGAAGGAGAGATAGAAATTTAATACATAGATATAGTTTTAAAAAATTCGTAGATTATAATTTTGCGGATTTTTTATTTTATCGGATAATCATATAATAATTGTTTCTTAATAATTTTTTGTAATTCATATCATTCCGCCAATTTTCGCACAATCTGATTCCAAGCAAGCCCAATACGACCCACATAAAAATAACTGCCAAAATTTGGGAATTTAGGACAAATTGGCATTCGGCGACATTCCCCTTAAAGTAGGGTTGATTTTTTCTTTAAAATCTAAAAAGCGAGGATTATAATTCTGCGGATTTTTTATTTATTAGTTACCGTAAATTCAATTGAAACTGTTTTTGAAAAATGTTATAGTGTAAGTAAGAATAAAAAATTCGTGAATATTAATAACATAATGTCGCCGTGTTTGCCAAGTTTAATCGTGAATTCGGTGTAAAATAAAAATATTTTTGAAAGATTTTTAGAATTTAGCGAATTTCATATATAATGCGCCGTAAAGCGCGATAATTTATTACAACAAAATTATGTCATTTACAAATGGGAAATTTGGGGAAAGATTTCAAGGAGGACAAGATGGTGTTTTTGAGAAAAAATGCGAAAGTATTGA
>JAYEHJ010000004.1:0-5969 GCA_034659435.1 Patescibacteria group bacterium
ATTTTTCTTAAAAAAATTTTGCTTATGTGATAATATACGCCCCGCAGAAAGTGCCCTTGGGGTAGGCCAAATTTTTTTAAGATAAATTTGCCAAAATTTGGGAATTTAGGGCAAACTGGCATTCGGCGACAGTCCCATAATAGGAAAATGACAAAGTTTGTTGCTTTGTGTTGTTTTTGGTTTGGTTTTTTTTATTTTTACAAAAAGCCTTAATGCTTTCCGCTCCCGTAGTTCAATTGGATAGAACAGTAGCCTCCTAAGCTTCAAATAGAGGTTCAATTCCTCTCGGGGGCACTATTTTGCTAGTATTAGTATATATTATATCATATTTTTGCTTTGCTGTAAAGTTTTAAATTTATAAAAATATAATATATGATGTAATATCAGCATAATTTTTTAAATAATTGTTTTATATAGAACTCAATAAAAAATACTAAGTTTTGTACAGGGACTGTCGCCGAATGCCAGTTTTGGCATAAATTTTCAAATTTTGAGTAAATTTTGCTTAAAAAAATTTTGCTTATGTGATAATATACGCCCCGCAGAAAGTGCCCTTGGGGTAGGCCAAATTTTTTTAAGATAAATTTGCCAAAATTTGGGAATTTAGGACAAACTAGCATTCGGCGACAGTTCCATATAGAACGAACAAATGGGCCATTAGCTCAGCTGGCTAGAGCGCTTGCATGGCATGCAAGAGGTCATGGGTTCAAGTCCCTTATGGTCCACATAATAAATATCCCCCTTTTTGGGGATATTTATTATGTGGATTATGATGGCGGCTTGAACACAACTGATTATATAAGACAAATAAATAAATTTATTTTTTAAAATAATATATAAAAATCCTACAAACATTTTAGCATGATGGTGTGAGGCTCGCCTCTTCAAGTCCCTTATGATCCACTACTTCGCTCCTATTGCTTCGCAATATAGGAGCTACGCGGTGCACGCACTGGTTTACTAAAAATGTATTACTGTTAAAGCGAAGTAGTGCCCCGCGAAGCCTTGGCGTAGTGGGGCGGTATTACAGCCAGACTTACGCAATATAGGATCTTGCATGTGCGGATTTATTAAAATATATCACCGTCAAAGTGAAATTATATGCATTATGTCTATATTTTAAAAAGCAGTTTTGACATGTCAAAATATATAGGTGTTACAAATAATCTAAATATGAAATTCATATAAAATAAAAAACCGTAATTAATCAAATTTATTCTTTCTTGAAAAATTTTCCATAGTAAGTTATAATTATTATATTGAGATTTAATAAATAGATAAGTCCACAATAACGTAGACTTAAGTATTTAACAGTTTAGTGGATAAGTCCACAGTAACGTGGACAGAAGTATGCAGTTTTGCTAATATTAAATAAAAAAATATAGGGGATAAATCGGGGATAAATGTTAATAAAATTATGAAATTTAGAAAAAACTGGTGATAATTTGTTAATTATTTCTACGAATATTTTATTAATCTTTAATTATAACATTCGTATATTCGTAAAATTCGTAATTCGTAAAATTTAAAATTATGTTTGATACAATTATAATCGGCGCCGGCCCTGCCGGCTTTACTTCAGGTATATATGCAGCCAGACGAGAAATGAAAACAATGATAATCGCGAAAGAGCCTGGCGGACAAGTTGCTTTAGCTTCAAAAATAGAAAATTATCCCGGTTTTAAAAGTATCGGGAGTTATGATTTAATTACAAAAATGCAGGAGCAGGTTAAGGCTTTGGGCGTGAAAATAAAAATTGATGAAGTTAAAAAAATTGAAAAACAAAATGACGATTCTTTTGTTTTACATACAACAAAAGAAAAATATCGCGGTAAAACCATAATAATCGCAATGGGTTTAAGCCCGCGGCGGCTGGCTATTCAGGGAGAAGATGAATTTAACGGAAAGGGAGTTTCTTATTGCGCTAATTGCGACGGACCTTTTTATAAAAATAAAACAGTTGCGGTTGTCGGCGGCGGCAATGCCGCGCTTGACGCCGCGGAAGTTATGTCAAAAATCGCTAAAAAAGTTTATCTGGCGCATAGGCGGGAAGAATTCAGGGGATTTGAGATTTTGCTTGATAAAGTTGCTGAAAAAGAAAATATTAAATTTTTATTAAATACGGAAGTAAAAGAAATAATCGGCAAAGAGAGAGTTGAAAAAATTAAAGTTTATAACAATAAAACCAAGAAAGAAAAAAAAATAAAGCTGGATGGCGTGTTTGTGGAAGTAGGCAGGGTGGCGCATACTGATTTTGTTGCTGATTTTGTAGAGCGGGATAAAAAAGATCAAATAATTGTCGGACAAAACTGCGAAACTAAAACTTCAGGTATTTTTGCCGCAGGCGATGTTGTTGTCGGTGATTTTAAACAAATCACAATTGCCATGGGCCAGGCTACGATTGCGGCTTTGGCGGCTTATCAATATTTACAGCTTAAACGGGAGGAACTTTAATTTTTATGATTTACTAAGCTTTGGCATTTTTTATATTGTTAAATTTGTCAATTTATGATATAGTTATAATAGATTTATCAATAATGCTAAAAAATTAGCTTAAGCAATTTTTGTATTTTAATTAAAACAAAAAATAAAACCGCTATAAATGATAGCGGTTTTATAATACATAAAATTTTAAAACAATTTTAATTTAATTTAAATAAAAAATATGGTATAATATATTTGTAATTATTAATAAAAAAAACTATGCCAGAAAAAAACAAACAAGCTATAAACAAAGATAAAGATATTGAAGAAAATAAGGCTGTGGCCGCGCTTTCTTATGTTTGGGTTTTATGCCTGGTTCCGCTTCTTACCAAGAAAAAATCAAAATTTGCCCAGTTTCATGCCAAACAAGGCTTGGTTTTGTTTATTATTGAAATCATCGGCACGTTTATTTTTTGGATTCCTTTGATTGGTTGGACGCTTGGAATAGTATTGTTGGTGGTGGCAATCATGGGTGTTTTAAAGGCCTTGAATGGAGAATGGTGGAAGATTCCTTATGTCTATGATTGGAGCAAAAAATTTAATTTATAATTAATTTAAAAAGGGCAAATTGGTCTTATATTTTTTTGTTTTATTAAATTCCATATTGCCTTTTGATTATTTATGCCAAAATTCATTAAATTTTTCAATGAACTAAGAATTAAAGATGTTCCGTCAGTCGGCGGCAAAAACGCTTCCTTGGGGGAGATGTATCATGAACTTACTAAAAAGGGAATACGCGTTCCCGACGGTTTTGCCACAACGGCTTATGCTTATGATTTTTTTATGGAACAAGCCGGGCTTAAAAAAGAAATTAAAAAAATCTTAAAAGGCTTAAATACGCGTAATGTTGAAGATTTAATGAAGCGCGGCGCGCGCGTTCGAAAAACTATCATGAACGCCAAATTTCCAAAGGAGCTGGAAAAAGAAATTATTATAGCTTACGGGCAATTATCCAAGGAATATAAAATGGCAAATGCCGATGTGGCGGTTCGCTCTTCGGCGACTGCCGAAGATTTGCCTGATGCTTCTTTTGCCGGCCAGCAGGATACTTATTTAAATATTACCGGAGCGGAAAACGTTATTGACGCGGTGCATCGCTGCATCGCGTCGCTTTTTACCAATCGCGCGATTTCTTATCGCGTTGATAAAGGCTTTGACCATTTTAAAATCGCATTGTCAGCCGGCATTCAAAAAATGGCGCGTTCTGATTTGGCCTCTTCCGGCGTAATGTTCTCAATTGACACTGAATCCGGTTTCCAAAACGCGGTTTTAATTAATTCAATCTACGGATTGGGCGAAAACATTGTTCAGGGAAAAGTCAACCCTGACGAATTTTACGTATTTAAGCCTACGAACGCGATTATCTCCCGCTCAATCGGCCGCAAGCGCTTACACATGGTTTATAATAATGATTCCGCAAAACCGGTTAAGAACACGCGCGTTAGCCCTGCTGACCAGAAAAAGCAGTCAATCACGGACGCGCAAGTAATACAATTGGCAAAGTGGGCTGTAATTATTGAAAAGCATTACGGTCGGCCAATGGATATGGAATGGGCATTGGACGGCAAAGATAATAAGCTTTATATAATCCAAGCCCGTCCGGAAACCGTGCAAAGCCAAAAAGACAGCAATGTAATTGAAAAATACAAAATGGAAAAGCGCGGCAAAGTAATTATTAGCGGACAAAGCGTTGGCAGTAAAATCGGTTCAGGTATTGTGAATCGCATTATGGATATTAAGGATATTAAAAAATTCAAGCCAGGCGAAGTGCTTTTAACCGATATGACCGATCCGGATTGGGAGCCGATTATGAAAATCGCTTCCGCGATTATCACGGATAAAGGCGGACGCACCTGCCACGCCGCGATAATTTCCCGAGAGATGGGGATTCCCTGCGTAGTTGGCACTGAAACCGGAAGCAAGAAAATTAAAAACGGTTCTAATGTTACGGCAAGCTGCGCCGAGGGTGAAGAGGGTTTTGTGTACGCGGGACTATTGCCGTTTAAAATTAATAAAACCAACATTAAAAATTTAGGCCGCCCTAAAACCAAAATAATGATGAATGTCGGCGAGCCTGACCAGGCTTTTGCTGATTCGTTTATTCCCAATGATGGCGTTGGGCTGGCTCGTTTGGAATTTATTATTAATAATTATATTAAAATTCATCCTTTGGCTCTTTTTAATTATTCTAAAATTAAAGACGCGAAAACAAAAAAGAAAATAGATGAAATTACTTTTGGATATAAAAACAAGAAACAATTTTTCGTTGACAAAATGGCAGAAGGCATTGCCATGATTGCGTCCGCGTTTTATCCAAAAGACGTGATTGTCCGCTTATCGGATTTTAAATCCAATGAATACGCGAATCTAATCGGCGGCAGAGAATATGAGCCCATTGAATCCAACCCGATGATTGGCTGGCGCGGAGCAAGCCGCTATTACTCGCGCGCCTTTTTACCTGCCTTTGAACTTGAATGCCAAGCCTTAAAAAAAACGCGTGATAATATGGGCTTAACCAATTTAAAAATTATGATTCCATTCTGCCGCACTGTTGAAGAAGGAAAAAAAGTAAAGCAAATCATGGCGCGGCACGGGCTTAAACAGGGCATAAACGGCTTGGAGATTTATGTAATGGCTGAAATTCCGGTTAATATTGTTTTAGCGCATGAATTTGCCAAAGAATTTGACGGCTTTTCAATCGGATCCAACGACTTAACCCAGCTAACGCTCGGAATTGACCGCGACGCCGGAGGAACACTGGAAGTTGCCGGCGTATCTAATGAAAAAAACGAAGCAGTAAAAACTTTGATTAAATATTTAATAAAAGTCGGAAAAGAAACAGGCACCAAAGTCGGCATCTGCGGCCAGGCGCCGTCTGACTTCCCTGACTTTGCCACATTTTTAGTTGAATGCGGCATTGATTCAATTTCATTGATTCCTGATACTATAATCAAGACTACAATCGCGGTTAATAAAAAGGAAGCTAGTCTGAAGAGAAGAGAGTAAGATTTTTGAGATTTTTGGGATAACGTTTCCAACTTGTATATCCGCAGGGAATAACAAAAAATTAACAAATACATGCCAAACGAAATTCAAGAACAAAATCAAAAAAAATCGCGCAAGGTAAAAAAAATAGCTTTAAAAATAATTTTAATTTGCCTTGGCATATTTTTGTTTGGCTATGGATTTATTGCCATGCTGTTTAATTTTAAAATCGGCTTATTAATTTCTGTTATCGGCATCGGCATTTTATTTTTTTCGCTTTACCATTCTTATAATCCATAAAAATTTTTAAGAAAAATTTACTCAAAATTTGAAAATTTATGCCAAAACCGGCATTTGGCGACAGTCCCGTAACGTATAATTTTTTATTACTTACTTATCTTACGCACCCATCATCTCCGACACACAATAACCCATTCATTTTTGTCATCTCCGACACACCTAACCTCGTAGAGGAATTATATTAAATGATCGGAGATCTC
>JAYEHJ010000005.1:0-5960 GCA_034659435.1 Patescibacteria group bacterium
TGTTAATATAGCATTATTTATATTCTTTTTACACGTTTAATGTTTTTTGAATATTTATTGCTTTTTACGAGATCTCCGATCGTTTAATATAATTCCTCTACGAGGTTAGGTGTGTCGGAGATGACAGAAATGAATGGGTTATCGTGTGTCTGAGATGATAGGTGTGTAAGGTAAATTATTAATTACGAATTATGAGTTATGAGCTGTGAGTTATAAGTTATGAGCTGTAAGTTACGAGTTGTGGATTATAAGCCACCTTCTTTTTTCCATCCATTCCGGCTTTAAAAACCTTATAATGTTTTTGGTAATTACTATCGCCGAGAACATTGACACTAAAATGCCCAAGCCCAAAGTGATGGCAAAACCCTTTACTACGCCTGTTGAAAACCAAATTAAAATAAGACAAGTTATTAAAGTGGAAACATTGCCATCGCGAATTGACGGCCAAGCGCGCGTAAAAGAATTTTCAATTGCCATATTTAAAGGACGTCCTGATTTAATTTCCTCTTTTAGGCGCTCAAAAATCAAAACATTAGCGTCAACCGCCATGCCGATTGAAAGAATAAACCCTGCCATGCCCGACAAGGTTAATGTTACCGGCCATAGCTTAAATATCGCCAAAACCAATACGCCGTAAATCGCCAGTGATATAACCGCGAAAATTCCAAGCAAACGATAATAAAAAATCATAAACAGCGCTACCAGTATTAATCCGATTAAGCCGGCTTTCAAGCTTGATTCCAATGAAATTTTTCCCAAACTCGCGCCGACTGTCTGCTGGCTGACAAGCTCAATAGGAACAGGCAAAGCGCCCGCATTAAGCCTTCTAACCAAATCTTTGGCTTCATTTATATTCATATTTCCGTTAATTACGGCTTTTCCGCCTGTAATTTTTTCATTTACATTTGGAGCATACACTTCATCAGGGGAAATTATGCCATCGCCATTAATGTCAACAATAGAACCGCCATCCAAAAATATGCCAAGACCTTTGCCAACATTTCTTTCAGTAATATCCGCGAATAAATCCGCTCCTTCGCTGTCAAATTCCAGAGCGACAATCGGCGTATTGTCATTGGGGTCAAACTGAACCGCGGCTCGCTCCAAATGCTTTCCTGTCAATTCGGTTAATTTCCATTCTTTTTGATCCCCGATAATATCTTTTTCAGTTAAAATACGGATAAATAAACGTCTTACGCTATATTCATAAATATTCCTTTCAGCTTGCTTATAAATTAAATGATAACCGAATTGCGTTTCAACAACATAAGAAATCGTCCCTGTTTCTTGCTCAAAAACAGTATCTTCAAAAGGCTTTACCATGGCGCCTTTGGCAAACCAGCCCAAATCTCCGGCGCGGGTATCAGCTCCTGGTTCGGTTGAATGCTCTTTTATTAAACCGCTAAAATTTTCAGGAGTTGCTTGCTCTTTAATTTCTTTAATTTTCGCGTAAGCTTGCGTCTTGCTTAAATCGTTTTCGCAATTCTCAACGGCGTTATGGCAAAGCAGCAAGTGCGAAGCCTTAACTTCCTTCTCAACCTCGTTTTCATCAAAAGGATTAACGCGCAAACGCTTGTCTTCCAGTTTTAAAATATCATAACCCTGTTCTTCTTTTACCAAATCCTCGCTTATCTGTCCGATTTCAAAATCTTTGATTTTCACAATAATCTGCGGCGCCTCATTTTCCGTTATCCAGCCCAAATCTCCGCCAGCCTCTTTGGTATTTTGATCATCGCTGTATTCTTTGGACAAAGCGCCAAAATCTCCGCCTGACAATAACTTGCCTAAAACTTCTTCAGCTCTTTTTTCCGCCTCAGTGTTATATTCCGTCATTATGTTTTTCTCTTCTTCGCTTAGCTCGCGAATTTCCTGAGTTTCTTCTTTGAATTCAAGCAAAGGAGTTTCTCCAATCATCGCAATTGCCTCATTCACATCTTTAATGCCTGCAAGTTCCGCAATAACGCGATATTTGCCGCCAGAAAGGCTGGTTTGCACCAAGGGCTCGCTTACTCCGAAAACATTAACTCTTCTTTCAATCACATCCCTAACGCCTTCCAACGCGTCTGATCTGCCGCTATCCGGAATTTCAGACATATTCGCCTCATAGACAAGATGGCTTCCGCCTTGCAAATCAAGCCCCAAGCGAAAAGGAATTTCTTTGATTTTTGGCAATTTGATTGTTCCGTTGGTTTTCCGGTCAATATAATCCGTTCCTTTATTATAATAACTGCCGGCATCCACAAGTCCGCCTATAAAAACCAATAATAATATAAACAAAAATACCTGCCAAACCTTGCCCCGGGCAGAAGGCTTAAAAATTTTTTCCGCTAAACTAGGCATAAAATAATAATTATAAAATTATCCGCCCAAGGCGGACCAGCCTTGGGCTGGAAAATTATAAAGTAGTAAAAAAACACCTTTTAAGCAAGATATTATTTTTTTAATAACTATGATTAGTTTAAACTAATATTAAATAAATTGCAATATTGACAAAATGTTGGGAATGTGATATGGCGAATTATTGATTGAAAACTTTTCTAAATTTCATTGTTATAAATAAAAAATATTAGCTTTCCAAATTAAATACAATCAAACAACCAACCTCTCCCCAATCCGAAACACATCCCCTGCTCCCATTAAAATAATAATTTCATCCCGCCGGATAGTGCCTCTTAAATATTTTTCACATTCACCCAAAGTAGCTATATAATGAATTTTTGATTTTTGATTTTTGATTTTTGATTTTATTTTTTCAACCAAATCCAAACTATGCACCCCGCCATGCTTCTCGCGCGCGCTACCGTAAATATCCAATACTGCCACTTCATCCGCGTCATTAAAACTTTCCGCAAAATCATCGAGCAAAGCTCTTGTCCTGGTGAATGTATGCGGATGAAAAACAACGCGAATTTTTTTATTTCCATATTTTTGCCGCGCGCCCGCCAAAGTGGTTTTAATTTCAGTCGGGTGATGCGCGTAGTCGTCCAAAATAATAGCGCCATTAAATTTTCCCATCATCTCCATGCGCCTGGCTGTGCCCTTGAATTCTTCTAAGTAAATTCTGATATCCGCCAAATTCACTCCCAATTCAATTGCGGACGCAATTACCGCCAAAGCGTTATAGATATTATGCTCGCCGCTTAGCTGAATTGAAAAACTCCCGAGCTCTGTATCAGTTAATAAATCATCTTCCTCAAAAGCGCTTGATCCGATTTTTACTTTAAAATATTGTTTGTCATTTAATTGCTTAATATCATAAGCCATATAATCCGCGGTCTCGTTTATGGCGTAACTGATGACTTTCGCTCGTGTATTTACAGGCGCGATTTTTCTAACATACGAATCATCAAAGTTAACAGCCAACCAGCCTTTTTTTGGAATTTTTTTAATAAATTCAATAAAAACTTGATTATAATCCTCTTCGGCAGGAAAAAAATCCGGATGATCATAATCAATATTATTTAAAAGAACCGCGCGCGGTTTTAAATATTGCAATTTATTGCCATACTCATCTGATTCCAAAACAAAATAATCAGAATTGCCAAGCAGGCTATTGCCGTTAAATTGCGGAACTTTCGCGCCTACTATTAATTTCGGGTCGCGCCCGGATTTCCGCAAGACATAAGCCAGCCACGCGGAAACAGTTGTTTTTCCATGACTGCCGCAAATGGAAATTCCATACTCTTGATTAAACAACAAAGCAAGCGCTTCGCCATAACTTAAAACATTTTTTATATTTTTATAGGCAAAAGCTGTTTCCTGATTTATTTCTTTTTTAAAAGCCAAAGAATACACTACCAAATCAACATCAGACGGAATATTGCGTTCGTCAAATTTATGCGCGACTTTTATTCCAATGCTTTTCAGCATATCATAATAAAAATGATCCCCCTCGTCAGAGCCGCTTACTTCTATGCTCGCGTTTTTTAACATCCTTGCCAAAGCCGAAGTTCCCGCGCCTTCAATACCAATAATATGCGCTTTTTTAATATTTTTTATATTCATAATTCTATTTTACTAACGGCACGAAAACAAATCCCGGAAATCTTTTTTCTTTAAATTTATCTTCACCGATTTTATCAACCACGACAATATCCTGCGATTCATACTGCCTGCCTATTGGAACAACTAATCTCCCGCCGATTTTAAGTTGTTTTAATAACGATGTTGGAATTTCTTCGGCAGCGGCAGCAACGGAAATTCTATCAAAAGGCGCTAATTCAGGCAATCCCTTGCAGCCATCGCCGCAAATTATTTCTGTTATACCTTTTTTAATAAAATTATATTTTAAAATATTTTTTTCAGCAAATTCTTTTAACTCCGGTATCCTTTCTATTCCGTAAACTTTTCCGCGCTCTCCGACAATTTGCGACAAAAGAGCGGCTGTCCAGCCTGATCCGCTGCCAACATCAAGAATCTTATCGTTTTTTCGCGGACACAGCGCCTCCAGCATAAAAGCGACTGTTAAAGGCTGGGAGATTGTCTGTTCATATCCGATTGATAAGGGCGCGTTAATTTCCGCTTTATCTTCATACTCCGGCAATAAAAAATCCTTGCGTTTTATTTTCTTAAAAGCATTTATTATTTCAGGAGTTTTTAAATACCCTTCTTTTATTAAATCATTGATTAAAAACATAAAAAATAATTATTTTTTTATAAATCCGTTCGCTTCTTTTAATATTTTCTCTTCATCCAAACCAAAAACTTTCCTATTTTGCATGACCAATTTGCCGTTAATAATTACATTCTCTACATCGCTTGAGTTAACCGCGCAAACCAAATGCGAATAAGGATTGTATATCGGCAACAAATGCGGCTTATCAAGATTAATTGTTATTATATCAGCTTTTTTGCCGATTTCAAGAGAACCGATTTTATTATTCATTCCAAGCGTTTTGGCGCCATTAATTGTAGCGATTTTTACAATTTCAGGCGCCGAAGCTATTTCCGGATTCAAATTATTTATTTTTGCGAGTAAAGCGCAAACGCGCATATCGGAAAATAAATCCAAAGTGTTGTTGCTTGCCGCTCCATCTGTCCCCAAGCTGATTATCACGCCCGATTCATTCATTTTTTTAAAATTCATAACGCCGGTTGCTAATTTCATATTGCTAATCGGACAATGGCTTATTTTTACTTGCCTGTTTTTATATATCTCAATATCCGCGCCATCAAGCCAAATGTTATGCGCGGCAATTGTTTTATTATCCAAAATTCCCAATTCATCCAAATATTTAACCGGACTTTTTTTATTATCCCGCAAACAATCTTCATTTTCTTTCTTTGTTTCGCTTATATGTATATGCAAATTTACAGAGTATTTATCTGCCAACTCTTTGGCTTTTATTAAATTTTCTTTTGAACAAACATAAATAGAATGAGGCGCTGCTGCCACAGAAATTAACTCGCTGTTTTTGTATTTCAATATCATTTCTTCGGTTTTTTTTAATGTCTCTTGAGAATTTTTACAGCTTGGCGTGGGAAAATCCAGTACCGCCTCGCCAACGCAAGCGCGCATACCGGCTTGAGCTGCCGCTCTTGCGGTTTCTTCTTCAAAAAAATACATATCATTAAAACAAGTAATTCCTGATTTTATCATTTCCAAACAAGCAAGCTCGGATGATTTTTTAATAAAACTCTTATTAGCATATTTGGATTCAGCAGGCCGAATATGCTTTTCCAGCCATGTTATCAAAGGCAAATCATCCGCAATCCCGCGAAAATATGCCATAGCCGCGTGCGTATGCGTGTTAATCATGCCCGGCATAATAATACTGCTTCCCGCGTTAATAATTTTCTTGCTATTATATTTTTCCAAAATTTCCCTTGCGCCGATTTCTATTATTTCACCGCCATTAACCGCTACAAATCCATCATTAAAAGCAGACATTTTATTATCCATAGTCAAAACATATTTTCCTTTAATAATTAAATCGCAATTTTTCATATTTATATAATTT
>JAYEHJ010000006.1:0-5960 GCA_034659435.1 Patescibacteria group bacterium
TCCAATTTTTTTAAAAAATATAGATGCTAACTTCACCTCAAATCCAACTCAGCATAATTTATTTTTTTGTCTATTTCTGATATTTTAAAATTGTATTTTTTAAAAATATTTTCCATTATTTTATTATCATTAAAATATTTGGCATATATTTTTGTGACGCCCCTTTCTTTGGCAATATTTAAAATTAATCTTGTAAATTCATTTCCAAGTCCTTTAAATTGCCAAGGGTCGCCGACTACGATCGCGAATTCGGCGGTTTTATTTAGCGGATCCGTAATTAAACGAACCACTCCAATCATTTTCTTTTTCTTCTTTTCTGTTATCTCAGCGATTAAAGCCATTTCGCGGTCATAATCAATTTGCGTAAAACTTTGCAGCAGTTCATGCGTAATTTCTTTTATCTGTTGGAAGAACCTGTGCCTTTCGGTTTCCTTGGAAAAAGTTGCGAACATTTCCGCTTCCATTGGTTCATCTTCTGGACGAATCGGACGGATAACAATATTTTTGCCGTTTTTTAATTTAAAAGAATAAATATATTCTTTTGGATAAGGCGAAATTATCAAATGCGAGTAGGGCTTAATTTTTTTGTCTATCATTCTTTTATCAAGCAAAACCTTAGCATCTAAAACCACGCCGCCGTCTTTGTCAACCGCGAAAGGGTTAATATCCAATTCCTTTATTTCCGGAAAATCAGCCACCAAATATGCGAATTTATACAAAAGATATTGAATTGCCTGAATATCAACGCCCGGTATATTGCGATATCCTTTTAATAGTTTATATATTTTTGTTTCTTTGATTAAATTTAAAGACAAAGCCATATTTAGCGGCGGCAAACCGATTGCGAAATCTTTAAAAACTTCAACCGCAACTCCGCCCATTCCAAAAATAATTGTCGGACCGAAAATAGGATCATTTTTGCATCCTATTAACAATTCATAGCGTTTTTTAACCATTATCTCAATCAAAACTCCGTCAATCACGGCCTTTGGCTCTGCCTTTTTAACCGATTTTATAATATCGCGGTAGGCAATTTCCGTTTCTTCCTTTGTGTTAATATCCAGTTTTACCCCGCCAATA
The DNA here is from genome assembly GCA_034659435.1 of Patescibacteria group bacterium. Lineage (GTDB taxonomy): Bacteria > Patescibacteriota > Patescibacteriia > Patescibacteriales > UBA12075 > JAGLYP01. Next base: position 1,081 of record JAYEHJ010000006.1, read on the forward strand.
TCTGTTTTATGGATAATATCAGGAGATAAAATTTTCATTGCCACGGGAAAACCGATTTTTGCCGCTGCCATACCGGCTTCTTTCGCGCTTTTAGCTAAAAGATTATCAGCCGCGCGGATATCATAATTTTTTAAAAACTTTTTAGACTCATATTCATTAAACGCGGTGCGTCCGCCGGCAATTACACCATCAATTAATTTCCTATTCAACTCCGTTTTCGGATTAAACGCATGCGGAATAGTAGCCGGAGTTTCGTATAAAATTTCTAAATTTTTGGAATATCCGAAAATATAAGAAAAACTTTTAATCGCGTCTTCCGGTTGCCGATACACCGGAATATTGCCTTTTTCAAGAATAACTCTGCCTTCCCCGACATCATAACCGCCCATCCACGCGGCCAAGATAGTCTTGTTTGTTTTAATTTTCAAATTAACCAATCGTTTGGCTGCCTCTGTCGGATTTGTCATTGATTGCGGAGTTAAAATGATTAAAATCGCGTTAACATTTTTATCCTCCAAAACAACTTTTAAAGTTTCCAAATAGCGCGTGGAATCGGCATCACCGAGAATGTCCACAGGGTTATTGCGGCTCCAATTAGCCGGCAAAAAACTATCCAATTTTTTCATAGTTTGCTTGCTCAATTTTGCCATTTTTCCTCCGGAATATACAAGCGCGTCAGTCGCGATAATTCCGGGTCCGCCGGCATTGGTTATTACCGCCATCCTGTTTCCCAATGGATGCGGCTGCATAGCCAGGCATTTAGCGGTATGAAATAAAGATACAACAGTATCTACGCGAATTATTCCGGCTCGCTTAAAAGCGGCATCAAAAATAGCGTCATTTCCGGTTAAAGATCCTGTGTGCGACTTCGCGGCCTGTGCGCCTTCCGCTGTCCGGCCAACCTTTAAAACAATAATCGGCTTGCCGCGGGCAAACGCTCTGGCCGCGCTCATAAACTTTCTGGCGTCAGACAAAGACTCCATATAAATCAAAATGCTGTCAACCTCGCTGTCTTGTCCGAAATAATCAATTAAATCATGAAAGCTGATATCCGCCATTGAACCGATTGAAACAAAATACCTAAAACCGACATTATTTTTGAGTGACCAGTCAAGAATAGCCGTGCCAAGAGCGCCGGACTGGGAAATAAAAGCGATTTTGCCCGGAAGCGCGATTTTATTGGCAAAAGTAACGTTAAGATGCGCGTCCGGACGCATAAACCCCAAACAATTCGGTCCGATAATCCGCATATTATATTTGCGGGCCGCAGCAATTATTTTTTCAGTCATCTCCTCGCCTGCCTTGCCGACTTCTTTAAAGCCGGCGGAAATTATTACAGCGCCGGCAACGCCTGCCTGTCCGCATTCTTTAATTATATTCGGCACAGTTGCCGCGGGAGTGGCAATAATAGCCAAATCAACTTTATCAGAAATTTCAATTATTGAATTATACGCGCGTATGCTATGCACATGCTCGCGTTTTATATTAACAGGATAAACAGTTCCTGAATATTCGGAATTAATTAAGTTATCTATTAAAGAATAACCGACACTCCCTTTTTTATCGCTTGCGCCGATTACAGCGATAACTTTTGGATTGAATATTGAATCTAGTTTCATAAAATTATTACAAACTATTAATCAGCTCCAAAGTTTCTCTCGCGCATTTATACCAATTAAAAAATTTAACGCGGATTTTGCCAAGCGCTGATAATTTTTCTCTTAAATCTTTGTCAGATATTATTTTTTGCAAAGCTGAAACTATTGACTCTGTGCCGCAAGGATCAAATAATAATCCCGCGCCGTTTAAAACTTCCGGGATTGAAGAAATATTTGAAGCCGCGATTGGAATTTCGCAGGCCATTGCTTCTAAAAGCGCTATGCCAAATGCTTCATAATTAGAAGCAAACACAAAAGCGGCGGCGGCGCTATAAACATAAGGCATATCTTCTTCAATTATCCATCCCGGCATAATAACATCATCATCAAGATTATATTCCCGAATCAAATAATGAACCTCGTCATATCCGTAAAAAGCGTCTCCAACTAAAACCAGTTTATGGCTGATTGTTTTATCCCTGTCCTTCAAAATCGCAAAAGCCTCAATCAATCCGGGAATATTTTTTTTCTTTTCTATTTTGCCGACATAAAATAAATACGGTCTGTTAATGCCGTATTTATTTAAAACCTCGTCTATATCTTTCTCATCTGTCATTTTTTTAAATAACTTATCATTATATCCATTATAAATAACTTTAATCTTGCCTTCGCCGACCTCATAATTTTCCAATATATCTTTTTTGGAACTATTTGAAACCGTAATAACTTTGGCGGCGTTTTTTAAAGCGCGCTCGGTTGACCAATGCAAATAATCTACAGCGTCAGCCTTGTATTTTCCCAAAGTAAAAATTTTAATTAACAAATTCATAACTGCTTTTACTTTGCGATTTTTCGGACCGATTGGCTCATGTTTATATAAATATTTATTTTTTATAAAACCAATATCATGGATGGTAACTAAAGATTTTTTTGGCGGAAAAAGCGGAAGCGTATGCGATGGCACAAAAAATACATCCGGACGATAAAACAAGCATTCAAGCGATAAGCGCCCAAGCGTCCAAAAATTTTTAAACGGCCATTTTAATATTTTTGCTTTAAAATTATTAAAAGGGCTTTTTATTATTTGAAACCCTTTTTTATCATATTTAATTTCATTCTCTTGCCTGTAAGTAGGCAAATAAATTTCTTTTGTTAAGTCAGCCATGCCCCCGACCAAAGGCTGATCAGTATATAAAATATATTCATTTTTTGCGTCCAATTTTGCCAAATGCCTGATTAAATAATATGAATACCATTCAGTGCCGTTTTTATGGTTGCGATTTGCCCTGGACGCGTCTATTCCTATTAACATAAGAAACTATTTATGATTTAGGATTTATGATTTGTAAATTTTAAAAATTATAAATCTAAAATCTAAAATCATAAATTAACTTATTTTGTAGCTAAAATTGATCTTTTATATGAATTTAAATTATCCAATGCGATTCCTGTCCCTTTGGCGACGCACAGTAATGAATCGTTTGCTACGTAAGCAGGGACGCCTGTCGTACGCGCGAGCAGCTGGTCTATATTTCTTAAAAGCGAACTTCCGCCGGAAAACACCATTCCTTTATCCATGATATCAGCGGATAATTCCGGCGGTGTTTCATGCAAAACATTTTTAGCCGCGTTAATAATCGCTTCAAGTTCATTTTGCAGCGCTTCGGTTACATCACCGGAATTCACGGTAATGCTTCTTGGCAGTCCCGTAAGAATATCTCTTCCGCGAATTTCCATACTTAATTTATTTTCCAAATAAAGCGCCGAACCGATTTCAATTTTTATATCTTCGGCAGTTCTCGCGCCTATTGCCAAATTATATTTTCTTCTTATATATTCCAATATTGCCATGTCAAACTTATTCCCTCCGACTCTGACAGAAGTGGAAGCTACTATTCCGCCCAAAGAAATTACCGCCATTTCCGCGGTGCCGCCGCCAATATCAATAATCATATGCCCTGAAGCCGAGCCAATCGGAATATCCGCCCCGATTGCCGCCGCAACAGGCTCTTTGATTATGTAGGCTGCCTTGGCGCCGGCCGCGATTGTCGCGTCAATAACAGCCCTTCTTTCAGTTGATGATATTCCCGCCGGAACAGCCACCATAACTTCCGGGCGGAACAATCTTACAGAACCGACTGCTTTATTAATAAAATACCTAAGCATTGCTTCGGTAGTGCGATAATCCGCGATTACGCCGTCCTTTAAAGGCTTTAATGCAATAATAGTATCAGGAGTGCGCCCAAGCATATCCTTTGCCTCGTTGCCAACCGCCAATATTTTTTTATCAGCCATGGATATTGCCACAACACTGGGTTCATTAATTACAATCCCTCTTTTAGGCAGATGAACAAGCGTATACGCGGTCCCTAAATCAATTCCTATTTTTTTTATAAACATATATATTATAAATTAGCAAAAAATACAACAGAAGTCAATTTAAGAAATTATGCGAAAATACTATTTCCTAATCCGCAAAACTAATAATCCTATACTCGGAAATTAATTCATTTAAAATTTGTTCAAACGGTTTGTTTTTTATAAAAACATAGCTTAAAACTTGCTTTTCCTGAGTTTTTCCAAAACAGAGAAAAATATAATGGCCGTTTTGTGTGTTTATTATTTCGCTCACTTCATTAACTTTCAAATTTTTAATGGCGTCCGCGTAAGGATATTGATTTTTGTTTTGCGTTGTTATTGTCGCCTTGCCCAGCTCATCGCCGTATTTTTCAGATACGCGGATAAAATCATTTTTGGTTTTAATCATTTCTTTTATGCTGTAAATGCGATTTACGGCCACTTGGTTAAGCTGCGCGTCATTCGCGGCTTTCTCCGCGATTGATTCTATGATTTTTTTATTATTTAAATTTGAAAAATCAACATAAGGCAAATTATATTTTGTTGCCAGCTCGTTTATAACCAGATACTTAGCCAATTCCGCGCGAGCTGAAACTTTTGTCTTGCCGTTCGCGCTTGCGATAATATCTCGCCATAAATAATAATCAATTATTTTACCCTTGGCAATAAAAGCCGGGATGGGAATATATTTATTTGTCCGGCGAAAAAAATTATTATCAATATTAAATTTTAATATAGTTACGGCTAAGGCAAAATATAATAATACAAAAATAATAAACAATAAAAAACATAAAGATATTGATTTTTTAAAACTTTTTATAAAATTATTTTTATGTTTATTTGAAAAATTCAAAATTAAACGCAAAAAATTTTTTAAATAATTTTTTTTAATTTTTGGTTTCTTTAATTTTTTATCGGTTTTTT
>JAYEHJ010000007.1:0-5949 GCA_034659435.1 Patescibacteria group bacterium
TTTTTTTGTTAGCCTGGGTTTTAAAACCCAGGCTAACAAAAAAAGCAAAATCCAGCGAAAAAAACATTACGAAATAATAAACTTTATCCATGATAAAAAAAATATTAAATTGCTATATTCTTATATTGTTGATTGCTTTTGTTTTAATTCCAAATATGCTATTGGCGCAAGAGACTGTAATGCCGGGCGGCATGGAGTTTGACTGTAAGAATCCCTGTAACGGGCAAGCCGATAACGAAATGCAAACAGGCGATACAGAAACAGAACTAAATCGATGCAAGCAATACTGCGGCGAATATGAAGTAAATGATTTTTTTGCCTTAGGTGTCCGCGTATCCAATATTATTCTCGGCATAGTCGGTTCATTGGCTTTGCTTGCTTTTGTTGTTGGCGGTGTTATGTTTTTGGCTTCCGCCGGAAACAAAAATTTGGTGGATCGCGGGAAAGCCACGATTATCGGCGCTGTAATCGGCTTGCTTGTGGTTTTTGCCAGCTATACGATAATTAGTTTCGCGGCGGACGCAATGGGGGTTGAAACGACAAGCGGTAAAAGCATTTTTCAAACCGACTGGTTTAATTAGGGACTGTCGCCGAATGCCAGTTTTAGCATTCGGCGACAGTCCCAAATAAGCATGAATAATTTTAAAATAAATAACATATCTTTAAATAGTGAAGCTTTGGGACAGCAATTAAAAAGAGAAAGAGAAAAGAAAAAAATAAGCTTGGAAAAAATTGCTGGTGATTTAAAGATAAATAAAAAATATTTAAGCGCTTTGGAAAGCGAGCGCTTGCAAGATTTGCCTGCCGGCGTTTACGCGAGGAATTATTTTAAGGCTTATGCCGAGTATTTAAATTTAAATGTTGATGAAATCTTCAAGCAATATAAAGAAGAATACGAGAGTGAACCAACAAAAAATAAAAAAAATTTTTTCGCGCAAAAAACCACAAAAGCGCGATATTTTTTTAGCATACCTAAAGTTTTTAAAATCACCGCGATTGTATTGATAATTTTTGTTTGCCTGATTTATATCGGTTTTTATTTAAATAATTTAATATCCCCCCCTGATTTAATTATATTTAATCCTCAAGCTGATGTCAGCATTAGTGAAAATAAAATTGAAATTAAAGGACAAGTCGAAAACAACGTTAATATTAAAATAAATGGTAAAGATATATTAGCCGGTAAAGACGGCTTTTTTTCTTCTGTTATTTCTTTAAAAAACGGCCTTAACGTGGTATTGATTGAAGCGCGAAAAAAACACAGTAAAAAAAGTGAAGTTATCAGGAATATTTTGGTTGATTTGGATGAATAGCCGTTTATTTGCTTTTTTTTCTCAAATGCTATAAAGTAATAGTGTATTAACAGGAGGCAATAACCCTCTTTTTTATTTATAAAAATTATAAGAATTATAAAAATATGAGCGAAGACAAAAGTAAAAACGTAAAAAATAAAGAAGAAAAAGATGAAAAAAAAGATGAGAAATTAAGCAATGAGAAATTGAACGCGGCAATGGACGCTATGGAACAAATAAAATCAAAATTCGGCGAAGGCTCTATTATGAAATTCGGCGAAGCAAGAAAAGTGGATATTGATGCTGTGCCAACCGGCTGCCTTTCTTTGGATATTGCCCTTGGAATTAACGGCGTTCCCCGCGGCAGAGTTATTGAAATTTACGGACCGGAAGCGTCAGGCAAAACCACGCTAGCCCAGCATATTATTGCTGAAGTGCAAAAATTGGGCGGTATCGCGGCTTTTGTTGACGCTGAACACGCCTTGGATCCGGATTACGCCGCTAAAATCGGAATCAATATTAAAGATATGCTTATTTCCCAGCCGGATACGGGAGAGCAGGCCTTGGAAATAGTTGAAACTTTGGTTCGTTCCAACGCGGTTGACGTGGTAGTTATTGATTCGGTAGCCGCTTTAGTTCCGCGAAAAGAAATTGAAGGCGAAATGGGCGATCAGCATATGGGGTTGCAAGCCAGATTAATGAGCCAGGCTTTGCGCAAATTAACCGGAATTGTAGCTAAAACAGGGACTGTAGTCGTTTTTATAAATCAGACCCGCCATAAAATCGGCGTATTTTTCGGCAACCCGGAAGTTACCACAGGCGGCAATGCTTTAAAATTTTATTCATCAGTTAGAATTGAAGTCCGAAGAAGCGCGCAAATCAAGCAAGGCGACAGAATAATCGGCAATCGCGTTAAAGTAAAGATTGTAAAAAATAAAGTGGCGGCGCCGTTTAAAACCTGCGAGTTTGATATAATGTATAATGAAGGCATTTCAATCGCCGGCGACCTGCTTGACGTCGGCATAGCTTACGGCGTAGTCAAAAAAGCCGGAAATTCATATTCATTCGGAGAAATAAAATTCGGAGTAGGGCGGGAAACCGCAAAAAGATTTTTGCGCGCGGATAAAAAACTCATGAAAGAGATTAGAAAAAAAATTATGGCAGAAGTTAAAGCAAAGGAGGTTGAGAAATAAAGGGATTTAGGATTTATGATTTTAGATTTATGAATAAAAAACATCAGAATTTGAATTCCGATGTTTTTTTATGCCAAAAATCAAAAATCATAAATCAAAAATTCACCTAGACTCTTTCCACGTATTCCCCCGTATCAGTATTAACACGGATAACATCGCCTTCGTTTACAAATAACGGCGCGTTAATGGCCGCGCTGCCTTCCAGTTCAATTTGCTTGGTAACATTGCCGGCGGAATTTCCTTTAACTCCGGGAGGAGCGGATATAACTTTAAATTCCATTTTAATCGGCAGATCTATCGCAACTGGATTTCCGTTAAAATAAAGCGCGTCAACATCAATTCCGTCTTTTAAAAATTTAGCTTTTTCTCCAATGGCTTCCAATAGAATCTCAAATTGTTCATAAGACGCGTTATCCATTAAATAAGCCTTAGTTTCGTCTTTGTACATATAGTTGGCTTTTTTCTTTTCCGTGTCAGCTTCTGTTGCCTTATCATTTCCCTGAAAGGTTTTATTTAATGTATTGCCGGTAATCAAATTTTTAAGTTTAACCTTTAAAATTGCTCCGCCGCGTCCCATTTTATGATGGTCGGCGCCAACTACCAAGAAAGGCTCATTATTAACTTCAATAATTTTTCCAAGTTTTATTTCGCTTAAGTTTAGCATAAAGTATTTTAAAATTTATCTTATATATGGAAGCAAAGCCATAACGCGCGCGTTTTTAATGGCCAAAGCAAGTTTTCTTTGATGCTTGGAACAAAGACCTGTTTTTTTTCTGGGATAAATTTTTTTATAGGTATTAATAAAGTTGCGCAGAGTGCGGATATCTTTATAATCAACTTCCTTGATTCCATTTTCACAAAAATGACAAGTCTTTTTTGTTTCAATTTTGTTATTAGTCATATTTAATTAAAATTATTTATTAAAAAGGGATATTTTCCACTTTAATTTCATCTTCTTCAGGCTGTTGATTGCCGGAAAGCTCATTGCTTTCTGTTGCCGGTTCGTTGGCCTCACTTGGCGCTGGCGGCGCTTCAGAAGGAAAAGAGCCTCCACCACCGCTGCCGATACGATCAAGCATAATCATGTTGCCGGCAACAATTTCAGTGCGATAACGTTTAACGCCGTCTTGTCCGACCCAGTCTCTTGTTTCCAAGCGACCCTCAATATATACTTTTGCTCCTTTTTTAAGATATTGCCCGCAAATTTCCGCCAGCCTTCTCCATGCGACAATGTTGTGAAATTCAACTTTTGCTTGTTTTTGTCCGGCTTGGTCTGTCCATACTCTGTTAGTCGCAACGCCAAATGTTGCCACAGCCGTTCCATCGGGAATATTTTTTAATTCAGGGTCGCGGGTTAAATTGCCGATAATCATTGCTTTGTTAAGATTCATAAATTTGTTTGCCGTATATTCGTTTTTTAAAACGATATGCCGGTTAGTTAGTTATTAAAATACTTTGTTAAAATTTTTTTATAATAAATCATCTGTTTCTAGAATTTTATCAAGTTTTTCATCTAATTCTTTTGTATCAACCTTTTGTTTAACTTTTTTGCTTTCTTCTTTATCAATAATCTTGCTTTCTTTTTTTTCTTCTTTAATTTTTTCAGTGATTTTCTTTTCTTCTCGTGTTTTTTCTGCTTTAATTTCTTCTTCGCTTTGCATTTTTTTGGCAACAATCATATACCGTAAAATTTCACTGCTTAAGCGAAAATCTTGATTGATTTTATTGATATTTTCTCCAAGGCAATTAAATTCCGTTAAAAAATAATAACCATAATGGAAATGGCTGATCGGATAAGCAAATTTTTTCTTGCCCCATTCTTCCGAGTATGTAATGTCTCCTTTGTCGTCGGTAATAATTTTATGCGCAGTTTTTACCGCATTTTTTGATTCCTCTTCAGAATATTTATTAGAAACAATGAACAGCAATTCATAATGAGGAATTTCAGCTGATTTGTTTTTTGCCATAGTATTTGCGGCTTTTAGTTAATATTTAACAAACTATCTAAAAAGCCGTGATTAAATTTAAATAAAAAATCCCCAAGATATTCTCTGATATTAGGGATTTTTTTTGAGAATACCTTTAGTTCTTTATGATTTTAAGAACTGCCTATTTTTTTTGCAAATAGGCGCGGAAAAGGTTTTTGATTGTTAAGAATATCCTAGCACAAAGATAAAAAAAATGCAATGTGCCCCCAGAGGGATTTGAAGGGGCGAGCCCCATACCGTCATTATTCGCATAGAGTGATTTTTAAAAAGAAAGGTTAAGTTGAAATATTTAGATTAAAGTACAACCTATAATCAAAGGGTTTCAAATCGCACCCTGGAAACTCAAAATGAAAAACACAGGCTCGGCCGCCTGTGTTTTTCATTTTGTGCCCCCAGAGGGATTTGAACCCCCGGCCATCTCCTTAAGAGGGAGCTGCTCTACCAGCTGAGCTATAGGGGCAGCTCAATTATCAATTAAAAATTACGAATTATTTTTTTTAGTATATAAATTCGTAATTCGTAATTGAAAATTGATAATTGAATTGTGTGGCTGAGGAGAGACTTGAACTCTCGACCTCGGCGTTATGAGTGCCGCGCTCTAACCGGCTGAGCTACCCAGCCATTTCGGATATCGGATATCGGATGTCAGATTTCGGACTTCAGATATTAAAAATAATCCGATATCTGATATCTGATATTCGACATCCGAAATCTGACATCCGAAATCCGAAACAGTGCACCTGGAGGGACTTGAACCCCCAACCCCTTGGTCCGAAGCCAAGTGCTCTATCCAATTGAGCTACAAGTGCCTTAAAATTATTATTACAAAAAACTCCCTAAAATAGGAGCTCAAGTATATACTAGCATAAACAATTATAATAATCAAGCGTCAAGTTTTTAACAAACTTAAATACAATTTTCTTGTTAAAATTGCGTAACCTTAACTCTTATGCTAACATACAAACAGGATTTTTGCTTGGATATTTATAATTTCCATTCATACTCTTCCTTGATTAGAAATTCATAATATAATTTTAACTTGTTTTAGATAAAAAAACAACAACAGGTTCATATATAGCTTGTTATGCAAAATTCTCTTTTGTAAAAATAAACGAAAAAAATTTTGGCACTTTTATTTCATAAACTAAAGACATATGAGCAAACAACAATCGCAACAACAAAACAAAAAAACAAAATTTAATTCTTTTTAAAAGTGATTTGTATTCGCAAATCAAAGAAAAATACATACATCAGCGAACAACGCGATATCCGGTTACGGCTCTTTCGTGAGCCTCCACCCAAATTTTTGCTCTTTTTTATTTATTAACTCATCTTACGCACCCATCATCTCCGACACACAACAACCCATTCATTTTTGTCATATCCGACACACCTAACCTCGTAGAGGAATTATATTAAATGATCGGAGATCTCATAAAAAGCAATAAATATTCAAAAAACATTAAACGTGTAAAA
>JAYEHJ010000008.1:0-5948 GCA_034659435.1 Patescibacteria group bacterium
CAAATTTTGGTAAATTTTTCTTTAAAAAATTTTGCTTATGTGGTTAATATACGCCCCGTAGGAAGTGCCCTTGGGGTAGGCCAAATTTTTTTAAGATAAATTTACCAAAATTTGAAAATTTAGGACAAACTGGCATTCGGCGACAGTCCCTTCAAGTGGGTGATGGGTGTGGCGCGTGATTGTTGAAAATGGTGTATTGAATTCTGCCTTTAAAAATGCTATAATATTTTATATAAATATCAGCAAAATAAAATGGAACTAGAACCTTATTTTAAAACTGCTATTGAAAATAACGCCTCTGATTTGCATTTGGTTGAAGGCAGCGTGCCGGCATTGCGCGTATCAGGCGAATTAATCCGTTTTAAAGAAAAAGCTATCCCTTACGGCGAATTAAAGCACGCGCTTTATCTTTATTTGGATAAATACACAAAAGAGAGATTTAAAAGAAAAAGGGATATGGATATGTCAATGGAATTTTTTGATAACAGATTTCGGGTTAACCTTCATTTTCAGGGAGGCAAAATCGGTTTAACCGCCCGCCTGGTTCCAAAAAAAATCCCAAGACCCAAAGAAATCGGCTTAAATGAAGTGATTTATTCTTTAACCCACTTAAAAGACGGCTTGATATTGGTAACAGGCCCTTCAGGGACGGGTAAATCAACCACTTTGGCGGTTATGCTTGACATAATCAACGCGGAAAGGCGTTCGCATATAATTACGATTGAAGATCCTATTGAGTATGATTTTACCGACAAGCAAAGCATTATTGAGCAAAGGCAATTGGGGCGGGATACAACAGGATTTGCCGATGCTTTAAAATACGCTTTAAGGCAAGATCCCAATGTTATTATGGTAGGCGAGATGCGCGATTTTGAAACTATTTCCGCGGCGCTGACAGCCGCGAAAACCGGACATTTAGTCCTTTCCACGCTGCATACGACAACGACCCCTGAAACAGTGGAAAGAATAGTGGATTTTTTCCCTTTACAAAATCAAAATTCAATTACCGGCCAGCTTGCTTCAGTGCTAAGAGCGGTTATTTCTCAGCAATTACTGCCGAAAAAGACAGGAGGATTGGTTGCGGCTAGAGAAATAATGATTAATAATCACGCCATAGCTAATTTAATCCGCAATAATAAAACAGAGCAAATTTATTCCACTATTCAGACAGGCGCAAAAGATGGCATGATAACAATGAATAAATCAATAGATAATTTATTAAAAAACGGAGTAATCAGCGAAGATGTGGCGCGCAATAGAAAAAGAGACTTGGAAACACAGGCGGTTTATTATTAATTTAAATAGAAACAAGAATTAAGAAGCAAGAATCAGGAATTAAGGGTCAAAAATTACTATCCTTAATTCCTGATTCTTACTTCTTAATTCTTAAAAAAATATGCTGCCTGAAAAATGGGAAAATGTTGTTGGAAACATTAAAGACAATTTTAAAATCAATGATGAAGGCAAGCTTCATATTGATGAAGAAGGGGGAGTGGATATTGAATTTATAGAATTTGAGGGTCCTTTGGGCTTAATGAGGCTTGAATTTGTTTCAAGGCCTATTGTTCTTGATAAAAAAACGATTTATTCAAGGCGGATAGGCTCTGACACAAAGGTTGATTATGTTTACAGTGAAACTGAAAAAAGCCATAAGTTAATTATTTACAAATGGAATGATAATGAAAATGATTGGCTGGAAGTTGATGATAAAAATCTTTTTACTTGAATTTTAATTTATAGTCAAGGAATTTGAATACCCCAAGGGCACTTCCTTCGGGGCGTATTCCCGACTACTGTTAGTGCCCTTTGGGCATAACTTGATTAATTTTTATGCGCTTTAATCGCTATTTGCCGCTGGCAACCCCGTTTTTATCTTTAATATTCTTGGAATTTTACAGTTTTAACGCAAGGATAATTTATATTATGCTGGCATTTTTGTTTTTGTTGTTTTTTTTTACAATCAGGCAGTTTGTTGTTGAAAGCGAAAAAAATGAAAATGCTTGGAATTATTGTTTATTGCCTTTTTTGTTCTTATTAAGCGGAGTAATGTTCAGCTCTTTAATGCCTTATGGATATTTGGTTCAAATTTTAATAATAATAATTTTTTTATTCTTAAATTTTTATTTTCGCTCCGTGTATGAATTTTTATTAAAGCCAAGCTATTATAAAAAAAACGCGCTGGAAAATTTTTCTTCTTATGGAAATTTTTTAACGTTATATTTTTTTGCTTCAGCTGTTTACGGTTTTCAGTCATTTTTAGGAATTGACGTTTGGATTATAATGATTTTTTTGCTTTTGGTTATAACTTTAATTGTATATCAGGTTTTTTGGGCAAATAAAATTTTGACTAAGGCAAGTTTATTGTATATAATAATCTTGCCTTTAACATATATTGAATTGGCATGGTCAATTTCTTTTTTATCTTTAAGTTTTTATATTTTAGGTTTGATTTTAGCTGTCGCGTATTATATTGGAATAGGAATAGTAAGATTTTATTTAATCGGAAAATTGAACGCGCAGATTATTAAAATGTATTTGATTTTTGGGTTTTTAAGTATATTCGCTGTAATTTTTACCGCCAGATGGATATAATTTTATGGAGAAAACTAATAATAAAATAATTTTAATTGTTGTATTAGCAACAATATTCGGAATGTTAAGTGGTCTTGTCGGAACGGTTATCGCGCGTGTTTATGTTTTGGAAAAAGCGTTTAATGTTCCGCTTGTAGGCGAAATAAATTTATCAGGCAAAGCCATCGATACGCAAGGGCTTGTTATAAGAGGAGCGAAAAAAGTTATTGTTGAGCAAAATACCAAAGTTCAGGAAACCATAGATTCCGCAAGCGACAGCATTATAGCGATTTTTGAAAAAAAGAAAACAACTAACGAAAAATCAAACAAAAGTATAGATAGTATTATTGAAAAGGCATATAATTTAAAAGATAAAATCGGGCAGGGTATGATTATTACAAGCGATGGCTGGATTATTTCTGGTTATGCGCCTAAATCATATAGCAATGATATTGCCGCAAAAATAAAAGAAAGCATAATTGCCGATTATGTAATTATTGATAATAATAAAAAAGTATATTCTGTTAAAAATATTGTATTGGACACGGCCACTAATTGTTCTTTTTGGAAAATACAAGCTAATGATCTGCCTGTTAAAGTTTTTGTTAAAACAAAAGATATTCATAACGGCCAGATGGTTTTAGCGGTTAACTGGAATGAAAGCTCTTTTTTGTCAACAATTGTTGATAAAAACAAGGATGATAAAAAAATATACAAGACAAGCGATAATTTTTTTAATAAAATTAATCTTTCCGCTGACATGGGAAGCGATTTTTGGGGTTCTTTTATTTTTAATCTTAACAGCGATTTAATCGCTTTAATTGATAATAAAGGCGAAATTAAATTAATAAGCGATCTTGCGCCTTGCATAGATTGTCTGTTGGGCAATGAAAAAATAAAATATCCGGAATTAGGAATAAATTATCTTGATTTATCGGATTTTGTATTTAGCAAAGACGGTGTTAGTAAGGGCGCCTTAATTTATCCTGATGAAATGGGAACGGCTGTTAAGAAGGGAAGTTTGGCGGAAAAGACGGGACTGAAGACAGGAGATATAATTTTGGCAATTGACAATATTTTGCTTGACGAAAAAAATAAATTGGAGAATATTTTAAAACATTTTTTAGTAAAAGATGAAATATTAATTAAGTATTTGCGAGACAATAAAGAGTTTGAGGTGAAAATTGTTTTGTAGAATTTTATGAAAAATATTAGAAATTTTTGCATAATCGCGCATATTGATCATGGCAAATCAACTTTGGCTGACAGAATGCTTGAGTTGACCGGCACGGTTGATAAAAGAAAAATGAAAAATCAGATATTGGATCAAATGGACTTGGAAAGAGAAAGGGGGATTACAATTAAACTGCAGCCGGTTACAATGAAATATAATGATTATATATTAAATTTAATTGATACTCCGGGGCATGTTGATTTTAATTATGAAGTATCGCGAAGCTTGGCCGCGGTTGAAGGAGCGATTCTTTTGGTTGACGCGACACAGGGAATCCAGGCGCAAACTCTGGCAAATTTGTATTTGGCAATGGAGCAGGATTTAACTATAATTCCGGTCGCGAATAAAATTGATTTGCCGGCGGCTGATAAAGATAAAACCGAACGGGAAATTGTTGAGCTCTTGGGATGCGATAAAAATGAAATTATTTACGCTTCTGGAAAAACAGGGGCGGGCGTTAAAGATATATTGGACTCGGTTGTTAAGCATGTTCCCTGCCCTAAAAATAAAAGCGATAAAAATTGCGTTCGCGCGCTTATTTTTGATTCAAATTATGATGAGTATAAAGGAGTTGTTGCTTACGCGCGAATGGTTGACGGCTGTATTAAAAAAGGAGATAAAATAAAATTATTGGCCACCAACGCGGAAAGCGAGGCATTGGATGTTGGTATATTCAAGCCGAATTATCACGCGACAGGAGAGTTAAAAGCAGGGGATATTGGTTATATTGTCACGGGTTTTAAAAATGTCAGCGAGTGCCGTGTCGGCGATACAATTACTTTGTTAAAAAATTTCTCTGAACTTAATCCGCTTAAAGGCTACACAGAGGTTAAGCCGATGGTTTTTGCCGGAATTTTTCCCAAAGAGGGCAATGAATACAATGAACTGCGGGAAGCGGTTGATCGCTTAAAATTAAATGACGCGGCCTTAATTTATGAGCCGGAACATTCCAACGCTCTTGGCTTTGGCTTTAGATGCGGTTTCCTCGGAATATTGCATTTGGAAATTTTTCAGGAAAGGTTAAGGCGTGAGTTTAATTTGGAATTAATCGTAACCATGCCAAGCGTTGCTTATCAAGTATATTTAAAAAATGGAGAAAAATTTACCATGCGCACGCCCCAGCAGTTTCCGGCGCGGGAAAAAATTGAAAAGATTGAAGAGCCTTGGGTAACTTTGGATATTATTACGCCAAAAGAATATGTGGGCAACATTATGAGCTTGGCTCAGGAAAAGCGCGGAGTTTATAAAAATACCGAGTATATTGACAAAACTCGCGCGATTTTGCATTATAATATTCCAATGAGCGCGATTTTAACTGATTTTTACGATAAAATTAAAAGCGTCAGTTCTGGATACGCGTCAATAAACTATGAATTTTCAGATTACAAAGAAGCCAAGGTTATAAAAATGGATATTTTGGTGGCCGAAGAAAATGTTGAAGCCCTGGCCACGATTGTTTATGAAGACGACGCATTTAAGCGTGGAAAAGAAATTGTAAATATTTTAAAGGAAAGCATGCCAAAGCAGATGTTTGTTTTAAAACTGCAGGCAGCTGTAGGCGGAAAAGTAATCGCCGGTGAAAGGCTTTCGGCAATGCGAAAAGATGTAACAGCAAAATTATACGGCGGCGATGTCAGCCGCAAAAGAAAGCTGCTAGAAAAGCAGAAGAAGGGCAAGAAAAAAATGATGGCGGCAGGCAAGGGAAGCGTAGATATTCCGAGTGAAACTTTTGTTAGGCTGTTGAAAAAATAAACTACTACTAATTACGAATTTTACGAATATACGAATAAATTAATATATTATAATTCGTATATTCGTAAAATTCGTAATTCGTAGAAATTATATGAAGAAAAAAATTATTATAAAAATCGTTTGGACAATTCTTAGCGTTATGATTATTTTTACTATGGTTTTATGGACGATTGGAGTTGCTTTTATGTAAGGCCTTGAACTATGATTTTTTTGATTATTATGATGGACTGTGATTATTTTTTTAATAATCATAGTTTTCATTTTTATTAGACGAATCATAGTTCAAGATAATTTAATATGTCAACAAAAAAACAAAAAAACTGGCAAATTTTGCCTAAAATTAAACAAGAAATAATTAACGAATATCCGGAATATTTGCCTTTGGTTTTGC
>JAYEHJ010000009.1:0-5737 GCA_034659435.1 Patescibacteria group bacterium
TCATAAAATGGGGCAATTAATATTAACTCCGGGAAAAAAAACAAATACTGTTTGCGATATTTTTGTCGCGCAGACAGACGCGCATAAAGAATACTTGGCGGGCAAATTATTTATTTTAATTGAAATTGGGGAAAATAGCGCTGACAGCTTAAAAATTGTTAATTTTTTAATTGACGCTTTAAATCATAATTATTATCAAAGCGAAAAAATACTTTTGCGGGAAAGAATCACGTCTCTGAAAGTTGAGCACATTTTTGAGGCGGCTCTTGCGAAAACCAATAAAAATTTTAAAGATTATTTGAAAAACGCGAAAATAAAAACAAAAATAACAGACATAAATATTACCGCCGGAATTATTCATAATAAAAAATTATATTTAAGCAGCTCTGACAAAAACAAGGCTTTTTTAATCTATAAAACTCAAATTAAAAAAAAACGCGAAACAGCAAATGATAAAAAAGATTTTGTTTATAAAATTACAGATATAGTCAATCAAGCTAACTCGGGCGCAGAGGCAAAAGAAATTAAAAATAAAATTTTTTCTAACGTAATCAGCGGTAAAATGCCGCCGCAATCATATTTTTTTATCACAAATGAAGCTTTGCCCGAGTATTTGTCCAAGAAACAAATTATTGAAACCGTTGCGCTTTTACCGCCGGCGGGCGCGGTAGAGCAAATTAAACAAACTCTTGCAAAAATAAATTCTTACATTTCCTTTATCGGCTTAATCATTAAAAGCCAAGAAGTTGCTTTTAATGAAAACAAAATCACAATACCGACAAAATCATCGGTTGAAAAATCCATTATAAATTTAAATAGAACCGAAGATACAACTGAAAATCTTTTGTCGCCAACAGGAATTATAAACCCCAAAAGATGGCTTGGGGCTTTAGCTAATAAATTTTTAAATAAAAATATTTCTCAAACCGCGGAGCTTGGTTTAAAAGATAAAATTTTGGTTAAACGAAAAACTCCTTTTCTAAACGTCTTAAAAAATATTTTTTTCATTTTTAGCGCGCTTTTTAAAAACATAGCTCGCTTGCTTAAAAATTTAAGCGCAAAAAAAGATTTTAAAAACATTTTAAAACCTTTAAAAACTAAAACCGGTAATTTTTTTTCCTTGTTTACAAATTTTTTTAGCAGCATGAATATTAAAAATAAAATTCTGTTATTTCTGGGAGTTGCTATAATTATAATTTTCTCAATTAATTTAACTTTGCAAAAAAATAAACAAGAAACAATTGAACTTGAAGAAAATTTTGACGAGCTAAAAACCCTGATTGAACAAAAACAAAACCAAGCCGAAGCTAATATGCTGTTTAGCAATGAAGGCGGCGCTAAAAAGCTATATGATGAAATTAAAGCCTTAATGGCTGAGCTGCCGCGGCAAACCGAAGAACAAATTGAGCAATATTCTGAATTTGATGAAAAATACAATGTTTTTTTGGAAAAAATAAGAAGAGTTGAACATTTCGCGAATACAAAAGAATTAATTAATATATCAGATATCACGCCAAACGCAAACGTTGAAAATTTTATCTATTCACCAAAGAATAACAAAATATATATTGCCGACTCGCGGCAAAAATCAATTTTTATTTTTGACACCAACGATAATACTGCCACAATTTTTACTGATTTAGAACAAGAAATTTCCGGCATGAGTTCGGCAACCATGATTAATGATTCCGGAATTTATTATTTTGGACAAAATTCATTGCTGGTTTATGATTTTAAAAATAATAATTTAAAAAATTATTCAATAAATATTAATAATGGAGAAATCGCTGATTCAGATAGCTACAACAACCGATTGTATCTTTTGGACAAGAAAAACAAACAAATACTGCGTTATAACACCGCGAATTACTCTTTCACGTCTCCATACGCGTGGATAGGCGAGCCTGTTTTAATTGATGACTTTGTAAGCATGTCTATTGACGGACATATTTATGTTTTAGGAAAAAACAATCAGGCAATAAAATATTTGCGCGGACAAGCGCTTGATTTCAACCTTGAAGCGATTGAACCGCCGCTTGTTAATCCGATTAAAATTCAGGCTTCAAAGGAAAATGATTATTTATATGTTTTAGAGCCAGACGAAAAAAGGCTTATTGTTTATGACAAAAACGGACAATTTGTTATGCAATATATGGAAAAAGATTTTTCTTCCTTAAAAGATTTCATACTTAATGAAATAAATAAAAAAATCTACCTTTTAAATGATAATTCAATTTATCAGGCTGATTTGACGCACTTAGGTGAATAATTGACAAAAAAGATTACAAATTACAAATAGCTGCAAATTCACAAATAATAATAAAATTATTATAATATTTGTGAATTTGCAGCTATTTGTAATTTGTAATCTTCTTATTTTTTAATTTCTATATTCACCCTATCAATCAATTTTGGCACTTTTTTAATAAAGCTAGGCGTATATTTAATTTCGTATCCGGCGATTTCATCTAAATTTTTTAAATAAACTTCCAGCTGTTCATTGTTTAATCCTAATATTTTTTCAACTTCAACAACATCGCAATCTTTTTTTAAGCCAACTTTTCCTTCAAATGAAGCATTAATATTCGCGGTTCCGGCACCTGTGTCAAAGTTATTCAAAGAGTAAACAATATTTTTTTCGTCAAAACTGATTAAATCTTTGTTCTCGCTTAATGCTGATAAAAATTTTTGCTTGGCTAGCGCCGCGGTTTTGTTTTCATCAAAAGCGACCACAACCACTTCGGCTGACATGCTGTAGCTGAAAGTATCAACCTCATCGCCAATTTCTCCCTTAACCTCGCTTTCAACTGAATTTTCATTTATCTTGTAAATTATTTGGCTGTATTCTTTATATTTTTCATTTATTTCTTTTTTTGCTTGGGCGATTAAAAGCTGTTTTAATTCTCTTGCCTTGTCGTCAATGTCGTTTTGTGTTATGTATTTTTTAACCTTTTGCTTATAATCTAAACTTGTTTTAGTTTCCGCGTATATTTTGTCCTGAAGACCCGCCCATAAGCCCGGAATGGTAAATTTAGCGGATTCAACAGCCATTTCCGCGCTTGGCGCGTCCGCGTAAACTTCAACCTGAATTGATCCGCCGGCAGGCACATTAATTGTATTTTTAATTCTGAATAATTTTCCGTCCTGCGTTATCAGTCTTGTGCTGGCAACAAGCGGCTGATTTTTTGTATAATTATTATAGATTATTACGTCTCCGCTCACCTCTTTGCCAATCACCTCGGCTCCTCCGGATTCAAATTCTTTTTCCACCGTTATTACAATATTCTTGACAATACCTATAATCGCGCTGTCGCTTTCGCTTTTTTTTAATTCTTTACTATATATATCAAAAATTATGTTATTGCTGATTCTTTCTTGATTTGGCACAAGAGCGATGTTAACTTTTACTAATGAAAAATAAGCTATAAAACCGATTAGAATAATTACCAAAAATATAAAAAAATACGCAATCCGCCGATAAATATTTATTGATATGGATGTATGTATTTTTAATTCTTCAACTTTTTCTTCTTCACCAACCTCTTCCTGTAAATCATTTTTCTCTAATTCAGTAATAGTGTTTTTAACAGGACTTATATTTGCTTCACTAATTTTATCATCTTTTAAATCAGTATTAATATCTTCATTAGGCTCTTTTTCCAAATCGCTGATTCTATCCAATAAAATTTTTCTTTTTTCAAGTTTATTTTCGTCCTCCTCTTTTACTTCCCTATCATCAATATTTACTGTTTCTTTTTTTACAACGCCGGCATCTTTTGCTTTTGTTGTTTTTTTTGTTGCTGTTTTTTTAACCAAAGTTTTTTTCACAGCCGGCTTTTTAACCGGTTTTTCTTTTTTAATTACGGTTTTTTTTGTTGTTTTCGCTTTTTTCTTTTTTTCTTCAGACGCCTGATTATCCTCGTCAACAATTTTTATTTTTATCGCGCTAGCCATATTATAAAAAATTATAATTATTATTTCTTAAAAAGCGCTATCCACAGAAAAGAGAACGCTTAATGATATTTTTATTATAGCATATTTTTGAGTCTTTTGTCTAAAACTTTATCTTGCCAAAACTATTATGACAACATTATGGGTAACAAAATTAATAATTATTAAAAAAGCCGTATGGGGTTTCAATCTCCACTTTATTTTTCTCTCCTTTGAGCTGTTCACAAATTCCTAAATCAAACATTTTAATATGAATTTCTTCAGACACTTCTTTCAAAATTTTACGAAATTTCAAGTTATTTTCACCAACTACGTCAATACCAACGCCACAATTAAATGTCTCAAACATGTTTTTCCATGAATCCTCTGATTCTTTTTGAATTAATTTAAAAATTGGTGGCACTCTTGGCATTATTTTTTTATATAATATTCCGCTCCCAACATGTCCGATTTTAGTAGCGCCGCCTCCGGTATTCATTGATATTCCATGAAGCATTGATAATAAATTTTTCTCTTTTAATTTTTCTATAATCCTTTTAATAACAATCGCCCACTGTCTGGTTGGAGATAAAATTGCTTCGCTTACTGCCATGCCATTTAAAATTTCTGGTTTATCATTAATTTTATATTTCCCGCGATAAGCGCATTCTTTATTATTTAAAAACGGATACTTCTCCGCGTATTTCTTATGCATCAAATGAATTCTGGCTAAAGTAGCTCCATTTGACATCATCCCGGAATTATCCGCATTTTCCCAACTAGCTATTCCGTCACTTGCAAAACCATATATTTTATCTCCCGGATTCACATTCCCCGCGATAACATTCTTTTTTTCGGTTCTAGCATATATTCCCACGTCAAAAACCATGCTTGATACTTGAGTAGGTAAATCCGCTGTCTCTCCTCCGAGAAAATAAAACATATCAAATCCGTTCTCTTTGTAAATATTAATTAATTCTAAAAATCGCTTGGCTATTTGCTCCATTATTATATCTTTTGGAATGTTAAGCGCGTTGATATTTATAACATCAGTTACTACCCATTTTCCGGTAATAAATCCGCTAGCCGCAATATCTCCGGTATTCATGGACATCGCATCATCAACCGCACCTTGAAATATTGTTGCATCTTCAGTTTCTAAATAATGTAATACTCGTTGTACAATTTTGCTGCCATCGCCGTCCATATGCATTGTAAAAACATTCTCGAGATTATTCGGGTCAGTTACAATATTTACAAATGCATCAGGATAATCATTCGCAATATACTTAATAAATATTTTTCTTACATTAGCTTTCCCAGGATCAACCCCGAGCTCTCTGTATTTGCTTATATTTGACATAATTTTAAATAATCACTAATTTAAATCACACCATTCTCGAGCATTTTGAAACATTTTCAACCAAGGAGAAACCTCCCACTCTTTATTAAGTTCATCTGGCATCCATGGCCATTGCCATTTTAAAAATGATCTTTCCGGATGGGGCATCATTGCTAAATGCCTTCCATCTTCTGAGCAAAGCCCGGTAATACCTTCTACTGATCCATTTGGATTAAATGGATATTTCTCAGTCCTCGCTCCCTTGTCATCAACATAGGCGATTGTTGCTAAATTCTTTTCTTTCACATCTTTTAAAATACTTAAATCCGGAAAATCTAATTTCCCTTCGCCATGCGCTATCCACGCGCCAAGCACTGAACCTGCCATCTCCTTAAACATTATAGCAGGGCTTTCTAATATCTCCACTGTTGTCCAGCGCGACTCAAACCGTCCTGAATCATTATG
>JAYEHJ010000010.1:0-26315 GCA_034659435.1 Patescibacteria group bacterium
ATGTTTTTTGAATATTTATTGCTTTTTACGAGATCTCCGATCATTTAATATAATTCCTCTACGAGGTTAGGTGTGTCGGAGATGACAAAAATGAATGGGCTGATGTGTGTCTTGGATGATAGGCGCGTAAGATGAATTAGTAAAATTATAAAAAATATTATATAATTAAAAATATTAAAATAATTTCAAAAAAATAATGCCGATTAAATTTGATAAAACTTTTAAATATTTGCTTATAGCAACCAGTCTTTTAATTTCCTGGGGGGCGATTATCTATCGCTTGTATAAATTAAATATTATCGGCGTAATTATTATTTTAATATTAGCTGTTTTATCATTTATAATTATACTCTATTTTACAAAAAAATTCAATAAGCAAACAATAATCGCGCCTCAAAAAAATATCATAAAAATAAAAAAACAAAAAAAAGATTTTTTTTCGTTTTTTATGCCGGCTATTTATTTATCTTTATTTACAGCATCTGTCTATATATTATTTACTTCAAGAACAGCCGAGGCGATTATTTCACCATGGCAGGTAATTAATCCTATTTTTTACTCGCTATACTTTGCGCTTACCGTCTGCTTGGCATTTATCATCATCAAAAAAAAGCCATTGGCAAATCTTTTAATAATTTTTCATTACTTCTTAAGTTTTTCAATCGCTTTGATAATATATAAAATCGGCTACGGATTTGATCCGTTCATTCACCAAGCGACCGAGGAATTAATCGCTAAAACCGGCGAAGTCAACCCTAAGCCGTTTTATTATTTAGGACAATACGGTTTAGTGGTGCTGTTAAATAAAATTACGTTAATTAAAATTATTTATTTAGATAAAATCTTAGTTCCCTTTTTCAGCGGAATAATTTTGCCATTAGCCATGCTTTCCGTTCTGACAAAATGGCTGGAAAACAGAAAAATTGTCCGGTTAACAATTCTTTTTTTATTAATCTTGCCTTTTTCTTTTTTCATTGTTACTACTCCGCAAAATTTAGCTTATATTTTTTTAATTTTAACGCTAATTTACTCGCTTGACTGTAAACGCGCGCTTGATTATGTTAATATTTTTTTATTGTCTTTGTCCGCTTTTTTTATCCATCCACTCGCGGGCATTCCGGCTTTGCTTTTTGCATGTCTGGTTATAATTTATGACAGTAAAATAAAAATTAAAAAAATCGGATATTTTGTAATTTACTCTTGTTTGGCAACGGCGCTTCCTTTGGCTTTTTTCTTTTTTGAAAAAAATACAAAAAACGCCGCAAACGCTTCAGCAAACACTGAAACTTTTTCTTTTAATTTCTTAAATTTTTCCATTCCGGACAAAAAAAATATTATTTTAAATACGGTATATTTTTTTATATTTAATATTAAATATATTTTAATATTTCTTGCTGTCAGCGGAATAATTATCGCGATAAAACATAAAAAAGAATGCAAAATATTATCACTATATTTTTTTTCATCTTTGGCGCTGTTTTTTTCCTATTTCTTAAGCGCGAAACTTCCCTACGCTTTTCTCATTAATTATGAACAGGCAAATTATAGCAAGCGAATTTTAAGCTTAGCCTGCTTTTTTCTATTGCCGTTTATTATAATCGCTTTTTATCAATTAATAATAAAAATATTCGCGCAAAATAAAATTATAAAATATTCGCTTTTGGGCTTTTTTTGTTTTTTAATATCTATTTCCCTATATTCATCTTATCCGCGCTGCGACCATTACTTTAATTCCCATGGCTATTCAGTAAGCAAAAGCGATTTAAACGCGGTAAAATGGATAGATGATAACGCGCCTGAGGATTTTATTGTTTTAGCCAACCAGCAAACCAGCGTCGCGGGGCTTTACGGTTTCGGCTTTAAAAAATATTATCAAAGCGCTGAGGAAGAAATTTTTTATTATCCGATTCCGACAGGCGGCAGCCTTTATCAGTATTATTTAGATATGGTTTACGAAAAACCAAGCCGAAATACAATGGAAAATGCCATGAACTTGACCGGAGTTAACATTGGATATTTTGTTTTAAATAAGTACTGGTGGGCTTTTGACAAAATTCTTGCCGAAGCAAAACTTGAAGCTGACTCTTGGCAGGAAATTGATAATGGGGAGGTTTATATTTTAATATTTGAAAAAAAAAAAAATACAATTTGTTTTGTCGCGCCGCGCCGCGGCGCGCCTCTACAATACAATGTGTATTTTTTTATTTTATTTTTTATGCCTATTCAAATCAACTTCCACAACCACCCTTCCGCTATTATCACCATCATTGGAGAATTGAACCTTAACCGCTTGCTTTAAGGGATTATGCCCTACCACAACGCCGCGCTTGCCGTCAACATTAACTTTTGAGCCGATCGGCGGCAAATTTTTTGCCAATTCCTCATACCCTCGCTGTTCATAAGCCAAACAGCACATCAATCGCCCGCATACTCCGGAAATACGATCTGATCCGCGATGAGCGCAGCCCTGAATTTCCGCCATTTCCGATGTTATTGATTCAAACTTTTTTAAATGGCCTTGGCAGCAAAGCCTTTGTCCGCAATGGCCGACATCGCCCGTTATTTTCGCTTCATCGCGAATTCCGATTTGCTGCAAACGGATGGTCTTGCCGAAATGCCTGGTTAAATCTTTGACTAATTCGCGAAAATCAACCCTGCCATCGGCAATAAAAGCAAAAGTAACGCGAGAACCGTCAAAAGAATAATGAACATCAATAAATTTCATTGGCAAATTATGCCTATCCTTGGTTTTACGGCAAAATTCCAAAACCTCTTTTTTCTCGCTAAAAGACGCCATTTTATCTAAATCACTTAATGTTGCTTTTCTTAATATCGGTTTGATAATATTTTTTTCTATCTGTTCGCCATTTTTATCTACCTCATGTTCTTTGCCCTCTAAAACATATTTATCATCATTCAAATCATCAAAACCGACAATATCGCCCAGCTCAAAACCTAATTCGGTTTTAACCACCGCCTTGTCTCCTTCTTTTAATTCCAAATTATTTAAAGAAAAATTATATTCTTTATCCCAGCCAATAAATTTTACTTTAGCGATTTTCATAAAATAAAAATTTATAAGCTATAACGAATATATTTTTCTATATTCGCGCCTTCCAAAATTTCCGCTACTTTCTTTTTGTCGTCTTTAATGTATTCCTGGTTTAACAGGCAGACCTCTTCGTAAAATTTATTTATTTTACCAACTAAAATCTTATCAATAATCTGTTCCGGTTTGCCTTCTTTCTTTAGTTGTTCGCGGTAAATTTCTTTTTCTTTATTTATTTCCTCTTTTTTGATTTCTTCCGGTTTCAAATAGCGCGGATCAGCGGCGGCCGTATGCATAGCTAAATCGTAAGCCAATTCATCTTTGTCTGCTTTATCTAACGCCAATAAAACGCCAATTTTGCCGTTTGAATGACTGTAATTAGCAACGGTTGCGCCGCTTAAAATATCAAAACGGCTTATACTGATTTTTTCTCCGATAGTTCCGCTTAAATTATCAAGTGTTTCCTTAACTGTTGTTCCATCCATTTCCAAGCCTAAAAGTTCATCCAAACCGGCCGGTTTTTTATCTTTAATGATTTGTAAAACCTGATTGCTAAAATCCTGAAATTTTTCATTTCGGACAACAAAATCGGTTTCCGCGTTTATCTCTAAAATATAACCCTCTCTTTTGTCATCGTTAACAGCGGCTTTGATAACTCCCTCAACCGCGTCTCTTTCTCCGCGCTTGGCGGCTTTTGCGATGCCTTTCTTTCGCAGAATTTCAGTTGCTTTTTCAATGTCGCCATTAGCCTCGTCCAAGGCTTTTTTACAATCAACCATTCCGGCTCCGGTTTGTGTTCGTAATTTTTTAATTTTTTTCATATTTTTAAAGTAATTATAAATTATTTAGTTTTTTAGCTTCAATTATAACGTCCTTTACCGTATTTAAAATTAATTTAATTGTTTTAGTCGCGTCATCATTTGCCGGAATAACATAATTTATATTCTGCGGATTTGCGTTGGTATCGCAAACCGCGATTATTGGAATATTTTTCTTTTTAGCTTCTGTAACAGCGGTTTTTTCTTCGTTAATATCCCAGACAAATAAAGCGTCCGGCAAGCGATTTAAATCGGTTAAGCCACCGACTTTTAATTTTAATTTTGCCAAATCCTTGTCAATATCCACTCTTTCTTTTTTAGTATATTTTTCCAGTTTGCCCGCGGCCTTGTCGCGGGTTAAATCATTATATTTTTTAATAACTTTTTTAATCACTAAAAAATTAGTTAAGCATCCGCCCATCCATTTTTCATGCGCGTAAGGCATTTCGCATTCTTTGGCAATTTTTTCAATCACTTTTTTTGCCTGAATTTTTGTACCGACAAACATGATTATTTTTCCTTCAGACGCTAATTTTTTAATAAAATCAAGCGCTTCTTCCAGCATTTTTCTTGATTTTACCAAATCAATAATATGCACGCCATTGCGCGCGCCAAAAATAAAAGGCTCGCATTTGGGATGCCATTTGCTGGTGCGATGCCCAAAGTGCATACCGGCTTTCAGCATCTGTTCAATCGTTGGAATTGTTGACATAATTTTTTCCTTTAGATCCATTTTCTTATTATTTAATAACTCACATTATAAGGTGAGTTATCAAGGAAAATAATAAGTAATTGGAAGTTAGTATCAAATTTTTAAATAAAAAACGGCTTTACGCCACATATATAAACTATAATATTTATTAATGTTTGTCAATTATTATTTTTAGGGACTGTAATATTAGGCTCTTTTTTATATTTTGGCTTAATAATACTAAAATCATAATCGCTTTTTATCTGCTTGTTATCACTGCTAAAAACAGGAATATTTAGGGCAAAACCAAGCGCGTTTGCCGTAATTATGCCGATTCTTAAAGCGGTAAAACCTTCGCCTGAATTAACAGCTATAATTTTTTTAATTTTTGTTATACCGCTATTTGCTGATTTTAAAAGTTTATCAATTCCCGGCAATAATTTTTCCGCTTGGCTGTATTTTGCCTGAATTTTCTTTTCCAAAATTAATTTATCGTCATTTTTCAAAGCCAGATATATTAAATTATTTTTGCTTGTATCTATGTATAAAGTCATATTGATATAATAACAGAAAAAAAATAAAAAAGCTAAGACTGTCAAATTTTTTCGAAAATAATATAAACAAAAAAATACGTCTTTTAGGGACGTATTTTTTATATGGCAAGCCTATATGTAATTCACAGGCCGCATAAAGCGACTTCGCCGCCACGTAGCTCACGAAAAATGATTTTCGCCTTAAATATTTAAAACATTTACGAAATAATCAAATCCGTAATTTCTAGAATACTGGGTGGCTTGCCACGAGATGGCGAAGCCATTTTTCGCGGGCTCGGAGGCAGGGAATCGAACCCCGATTGACTGGACCAAAACCAGCTGTCCTACCGTTAGACGACCTCCGAATTTATTATATTTTTTTAATTCAATCAAACAAAATAATCAAAAACCACCTCTTTAGCGGTTAATTGATTATATATTAATACATTTTTAAAAAAAAGTAAAGAAAATAAAAAGAAAATAAAAAACCCTTGCAAAATGCTATTTTTTTTGCTAAGATATAAATAACAAAACTGCCCGAATAATGGCTGTTTTTAAATTTTAAATTACTAACATTAGATATAATTTTATTTTATGCCTCAAAAAAAACCAACAAAAAAAACAGTTAAATCAAATTACGGAGCTGATTCAATTACCGTTTTGGAAGGGCTTGATCCGGTAAGAAAAAGGCCCGGAATGTACATTGGCTCAACCGCGTCAGCCGGACTGCATCACTTAATTTGGGAAGTGGTTGATAACGGTTTGGATGAGGCTATGGGCGGACATGCCGACACCATAACCATTACCCTGCTTGATGATGGCATGGCGCGAATTACCGATAACGGGCGGGGAATTCCGGTTGGGGTTCACAAAGTTACAGGCGTATCCGCATTGGAAACAGTTATGACAAAACTTCATGCCGGAGGCAAATTCGGCGGGGAAGCAAGCGGATATAAAGTATCCGGCGGACTTCACGGCGTTGGCGTTTCCGTTGTTAACGCTTTAAGCTCATACATGAAAGCGGAAATTCACACAGAAGGCAAAATCTGGATTCAGGAATATAAAATTGGCAAACCGCAAAAAAAAGCAAAAGCCATTGGCGCGACAAAGGAAACCGGAACCACGATAATTTTCAAGCCTGACGCAAAAATTTTCTCTGAGACCGAGTTTAACTGGGGAAAAATACTGAATCATTATCGGCAGCAAGCCTATTTAAATAAAGGCATCACTATTAAACTGAGCGACGAAAGATCTGATCACAGAAAGAAAAAATTCGTATTTTATTTTGAAGGCGGAATCAAATCTTATATTAAAAGTTTAAATTGCAATAAAAACATAAAAAATGAAACTTGTTTTTATGTTGAGAAAGATATTGATGATTCAAAAATTGAAGTTGCCTTGCAATATAATGATGAATTTAATGAAAATGTCCTGCCTTTTGCCAATAATATTTATAATTTAGAGGGAGGAACCCATTTGGTCAGCTTTCGCGCGGCTTTAACCAGAACCATTAATTCTTACGCCCGCAATCAAAAACTGCTTAAAGAAAAAGATGAAAATTTAACAGGTGAAGATGTCAGAGAAGGATTGGTTGCCATAATCAGCGTTAAATTGAAAGATCCTCAATTTGAAGGCCAAACCAAAGGCAAACTCGGCAACGCGGAAATCAAAAGCCATGTTGAGCAAATATTCGGCGAGGCTTTTACTATTTTTTTGGAAGAACATCCGAAAGAAGCCGAGGCTATAATCGGCAAATGCGTCCTGTCCAGCCAGGCAAGAATCGCCGCCAGAACCGCCCGCGCTTCTATTCTTAGAAAAGGCGCTTTAGACGGAATGACTTTGCCCGGAAAATTATCCGACTGTTCAAGCCGAAAACCCGAAGAATGCGAACTGTATATTGTTGAGGGTGATTCTGCCGGAGGCTCCGCGAAACAAGGCAGAAATCGCCATTTTCAGGCAATTTTGCCTTTGCGAGGAAAAATTTTAAATGTGGAACGCGCGCGCCTTGATAAAATGCTTGCCAATAACGAAATAAAAAACTTGGTTATTGCCATGGGCACGAATATTGACGACCAGCTTGACATATCCAAATTGCGCTATCATCGCGTAATTATTATGACTGATGCCGATGTTGACGGCGCCCATATCAGGACTCTTTTGTTAACGTTATTTTTCAGGCATTTTAAGCAATTGATAACAGAAGGCCATTTATATGCTGCCCAGCCGCCGCTCTATCAAATAAAGCAAGGAACTAAAATCGAATGGGCTTTTAGCGAGGAAGAAAAAACTAAAATAATTGAAAAATTCGGAGGCATACCGGATAATGTGAAAAATGATGAAAATTTAGAAAAAGAAAATATTGAAGATGTTGAAAAGGCTGAAGACAATAAAAAATCAAGCAAAAAAATCCATATTCAAAGATATAAAGGCCTTGGCGAAATGAATCCTGAACAACTTTGGGAAACAACCATGAATCCGGAAACGCGCATTATGAGCAGGGTAACAGTGGATAAC
This sequence comes from Patescibacteria group bacterium, assembly GCA_034659435.1. GTDB lineage: Bacteria > Patescibacteriota > Patescibacteriia > Patescibacteriales > UBA12075 > JAGLYP01. The sequence continues at coordinate 7,606 of JAYEHJ010000010.1, forward strand.
GCGGCTTTGGCTGATGAAATATTTGACATGCTTATGGGCGGAGATGTTGCTCCGCGAAAGAAATTCATTCAGACGCACGCGCGCAAGGTTACTAATTTGGATGTTTAATGGGATTTTTGCGTTTTTATAATTTCACTCTCTTCTTATAAACAGTATGCAAAACAGAATGTTCTGTCTTATGACCTTGCTTCTTTAACCATTTTAAAGCCTCTTGCGCGGATTTATTTTCATAAGACTTGCGCACTTTCAAACTTTTATCCAATTTATACAAGGCGTTTATCCGTTTTTGGCGAATTTCCGGAGTAGTCGGAATCGGCTGTCCTCCCCCGCCGATACAGCCTCCGGGGCATGCCATAACTTCTATATAATCATAATTTTTCAGCCTTTCAAGAATGCCTCTAATATTGCCGATTCCATTTACTACGGCTACTCTTAATTTATTTCCGGCAACTAAAACATTTGCTTCTTTAATTCCTTCCAAGCCCCTGACGGATTTAAAATCTATTTTAGAACGGCAAATGCCGCTTCTTTTATCTCCGCAAGCGATTACATGCGCCGTTCTAAGAGCCGACTCCATTACTCCGCCGCTGCCGCCGAATATTGCCGCGCCGCCGGAATACTCGCCCAAAGGATTATCAGCTTTTGAACTTTTTAATTCGGCAAAATCAATTTTATTTTTTTTCATTAAAAAAGAAAATTCTCTGGTTGTGAGCGAATAATCAACAGGATAATGCTCGTTAATTTTCATTTCTTCGCGATGCGATTCATATTTTTTCGCTGTGCAGGGCATAATTGAAACAACAACTATTTTTCGCGGATGAATTTTTTGCTTTTCAGCCCAATAGGTTTTAATTAATCCGCCGACATGTATATGCGGAGAACGGGATGTTGTTAAATTTGGTATTAAATCAGCGCGATAAAGTTCAACATAATTCACCCAGCCGGGACAGCAAGAAGTAAACATCGGCAACGGAGCTTTTTTGTCTTTATCGCCTAATCTTGCCAACAGCTCTTCTGCTTCAACAATCGTTGTTACATCGGCTCCGAAATTAACATCAAACACATAGTCAAAACCCAATGCTCTTAGTCCTGACACGACTTGTCCTGTAACGATTTTCCCATGCGGCAAGCCAAAATCCTCGCCGATGCTTACCCTGATTGACGGCGCGAATTGCGCAACCACTATATGATTAGGATTATTTAGCTCTTTTTCCACTTCTTCCCAATTAGTTTGCTCTTGGGCGGCGCTGACAGGACAATGAACCGTGCATTGCCCGCAAAGTATGCATTTTTTATCTTTTTTAAGGCTTGGCACAACTTCCTGATTTATTCCTTTTCCTTTTAACTCCAAATAATCAATTTTTTGCAGCTGCGCGCAAGCGTCAATGCAAAGCCTGCAGTCAATACACTGCGTGCCGTCAATTTCCACGGCATTGGCAAAACGATATGTTTTGCGATTCCGTTTTCTATCATTAAATTTAGTTATTTTTAAGCCGAATTCACGCGCGTAAGCCAATAATTTGCACTCAAAACGCCAAATGCAATCCGCGCATTTTTCAATATGCTCGGCAAAAATCAATTCCAAATTCATATTGCGCGCTTTTACGACACGTTCATTATTGGTAATAATTTCCATACCGTCTTCAACCAAGGTTGAACAAGAGGCTGCCAAATTTTTTCTGCCTTTAATTTCAACAACACAAACGCGGCAAGTGCTCCTAGCCTTAAAATCCGGATGCTCGCAAAGCCCCGGAATTTTAATTCCGGCTTTTTTCGCGGCCTGCATAATCGTTATGCCAAACTCACAATTTACGGTTTTGTTGTTTATTTTAATTTTGACTTTTTTGTTATTCATTGGTCTTGCTTTTAACCCTTATTATTTCTTTTGGTGTTGCCTTTCGTATGCGTTAACAATATTTTGTAATAATTCTGTAGACTTAACTTCATATTTTTCAAATTCCTTTATATTTTCGTCTTTTAGATGCAACTGGCCTTCTCCTGTGTTTCCCCGATGCTGTCCTTTTGAATAATATTTATTTTTAGCAACTTCTTTTGATGATAAAATCCAATATTTAATCGTATCTCTCCAAACGCCAACCCACACGAATACATCGCAACATTTTGGTTTTACTTGCTGAAAATTCATATCAAATGGTAATTTTGATTCCCAAGCGAGTGCTTTTACATATAACGCTTCTTCGCTATTAAAATCAACAGCTCTTGACGCTTTTACTTCAATTTTAATTTTTTCTCCATTTGGTAATTCATATAAAAAATCATATTGCCCAGAATAACAATCATCTAATTTTTTTGTTGGCTTAATAAGTTCAGGTGCTATTTCTTTTAAATGGCCTTGAGCCCATTGTTCTCCAAATGTTCTTGGCGCAGAAATTTCAAAAATATGGAGATACAAATTTCGCGCAATATATTCATCGCGAATTTCTAAATAATCATCAATTGTTATCCTTTTAATACCGAGAAGACTTGATATGATGTATTCATATTCATTAAACGGATAAATAGAGATAAGATTCTCCAATCTATTTTTTATTGATTTACCATCATTTTTAGACAAAGAATCGATAAGCTCTTCAAGTTTATTCTTCAAAATTTCCATAATATTATTTTAAAAAATTAATAACACGCGCAATCTCTTTTTCTGAAAAATTAAATTGCTGAAAAATATATTTATCAATTTTTTCAAAATTAGATTTTTTAGCGATAATTTCATCAACAAAAAAAACTATTTGCTCTAATATTTTATTATTCCAAAGCGGTAATGGCATTTGTTCAATATGGCTTCGCAATATTTTTATACTTGAAAATTGTTTTTGAAAAATAAATTGATATAATGATGAATTAAATAAAGCGGCAATAACCTTTACGGGATAATTTTGCAATTTAGGAATAACAATATTCGCACTGTTAAGCGTTAATTTTTGTTTATCATCATAAGCGAAAACTAATTTTTTAGAAATAAATTTATAAATCAATTTTTCTTTTGCGCGATATTTTTCAATTGGAGCAACTTGTTGAAATTTTTTTGGAGTAAACAAAATATAATTTGATGGATTTTTTAATATAAATTTTTCAATATCTTTTCCTCTGTAAATTGGTTCAAAATTATTTTGTTGTTCTGAAACAATATATTTTTTATTATTTCCGGTTACAATTCCTAGCGCCCAATCAGCATTCTTGACTAAATTTATATGTTTTATATCGTAAACCTTGCTAATAATATCTATATCAATATTATTAGCATGAATATTGAAAACAAAATTTTGATTATTCATCCATTTTGATTGAGAAATAGTATAAATTTCATTTTCTTTTATAATCTGAGTTTTTTTATTGCTTTTTTTACATTTTGTTAAATCTAACCTTATTACAGGCGTAAAAACATTTTTAAAAATTCTATTCAAATAAAAAATTTTTTTGATTTGTGTATTTTCTAAAATCATTTCTCTAATATCTTTATGCGTTTTTACATTTAAAATTGATTCTGGAAGAATAAAAGAAATAAATCCCCTGTCATTTAGCAAATCAATGCTTTTCTTCAAAAAATAAGAAAATGACTCAAAAGATTTTATTTGCGGATATAAATTTTTTAATTGTTCTGTATCACCCTTTGAAAAATGAACGCCCCAAGGCGGATTTGTAGCAATAACATCAAAATCTCTAATATTTTCATCGTTTAAATTAAATAAATTATAATTTCCAATTTCAAAAAGCGTATTTTTACAAACAATATTTGGCGCAAAATTTTTATTCTTATACTTTACAAGCAAATTCAATCTGGCAATTCTAATTGCAATTTCATCAATATCAATCCCGTAAATATTTTTAGGATCTTTAATTTTATCTGCAAATGCTAATAAAAATTGCCCTGTTCCACAGCAAGGATCAAATACTTTTGAATCTATTTTTACATAATCTTTGACTATTTTATTAACAATAAATCCAGGCGTATAGTATGAGCCATTTTTTGATTTTTTACCCTCTGCAAGAAGTGATTGATAGATAAAACCTAAAATATCTCTCTGCGCTGGCAAATGACAATTAAATAAAAATAGGTATTCTAATTTTATTTTTTTTGAATCGATTTTAGATTGCCATGATTTTAATTCTTCATTAATTTGTTTGTTATTTGAAATAATTTCTTTCTTAAAAATAATATTTTTAATATCAATTGATTTAATGATGTTTTCTTTCTTTAAAAAATTAAGAGCCAAAAGAAAAAGCGAGATTTTTATACTAATCTTATTTTCATAAATAAAAGAAATTATTTTAGTAATAGTATCAACATTAATATTTGAATTTAAATATTCGTCAGGCACAAAAGTCCTTTCTGCTTTTGATTTATTTGCTCGTCCATTCAATTTTTTTATATTTCCATTTTCAATATTGTTTTTTAACTTTTGTATTTCTTGAAAATAAAAATCATATCCATTGCTTGAAATGGATCTTAAATTTCCGCATTTAACCCAATTACGCACAGTTGCGGTAGAAATTCCAAAAAAAAGCGCAACATCTGTCATGTTTACAATTTCTCTGCTACCTGTTTGTGGTATTCTTATATTATTTTGCATAATTTAAACAAACTACTTCCCCTTAACTCTCTTCAAATCCCAATACATAAAGCATTGATAAATCATAAAAAACGGAGCGGCTAAAAATGAAATAACTTGCGCTGCAATAGTCCATAATATTCCAAACGAGCTATTATCAAGGAATATGCTTGGTATAACTATAACTAAATAAAATAATAAATACACTCCCAAAAAACGTCCTAAAACGACCCACCAATATCCTTTGATTAATTCCTTGCTTTTTTTAATGGCTTCTGTCCCGCTAATATCCTCATAAATAAAAATCCAAATAGCCATGCTGTATGCAAGCACCATATAAATTCCAGGAACTATAAATAACAGCGACCACAAAAATACAAAAATGCTAATCAATGAATTTAATACAAAAAATCTGCCGGCAATTTTTTTCGCCCGTAAAAAAGCCTGTTTAACCGTAATATTTTCCTTGCTGTCTTTAATTAAAACATACAAGCCTGCTTTAGCAATAATGGCAACAACTATGCCGAAAAACATCCCAGCTAAAATAATCAAGCTAAATAACACTTTCATTATAGACATTACTACATCTTCTGCACCTTTAAACAAAAACCACCCTGAAAATCCTAATACTAAAAATAAAACTGCCAAAACAGCAAAAGCAATCGCCGGAATCAGTATCATTCCGATTATTTTTTTTAGATTACTTTTATAAACCGGCCAAGATTTTTTTACTAAATCAAACACAGAGATCATTGATAATTTTTCTTCAGGAGATATGTAATTTGTTTTTTGTTCTAGAGAAGAATTTAGCGCGTTATTCTCCTGTAAATTTGTTTGTTCATCTGACATAATATTTGCATTTAATAAAGATGCGAGAATACAAGATGCAAGATACAAACAAATTTCAAATCTTAATAACGAAATTGTTTGTAATTTTTAATTTTTAATTTGTTTGTATCTTATTTCTTGCTTCTTACTTCTTTATATATTTATTAGAACTATTTTTTAAAACATTATTCGCGTAAGTTTTAAAGGGCGTTTTTACTGAACAGCCAAGACCGCAAAAAGACGTATCTTCCAAATTGTTCAAAAGGCGCGCTATCATTTGCCAATCAAGCTCTTTTTTTTCAATTTCTTCTTTTAAACGATAGAGTCCCTCCCTGCAAGGAGCGCATTGTCCGCATGATTCATTATAAAAAAAATTCGTCCAATATTTCATTAATCCAATCGGACTATGCTTTAAACAGCTGTGAATTGTAATTGATCCGCCGCCTCCGGCAGGCTGGTTTACTTGGCGCGAATTTAAAACAATTCCGCCGGCATCGCCTCCGGCTTGAACAAAAAAATCAAAATCAGGATAATTATCGGTTTTTTTCAAAACTTCCGCGATTGTCCAATTCTCAGGCAATTCATAAACTCCGTCATACAAGCAATCGCCGTTAATTGTATAAAATCTCTTGCCCTGATATTCGTTTGCGGCAATCAGGCTGACGTCATAAAAAGTTTCAACATTATTTATTAATGTCGGGCATCCCAAAAGTCCTGAGGTAGTTGGAAAAGGCGGGCGCAAACGCGGTTCAATTCTCTTGCCCTCTATATGATTCAAAGCCGAACTTTCCTCGCCGCCGATATAGCCGGCTTTATGCTGTTTTTTAAAAACTTCAATCGGCAATGTATTGATTGTCTGCTTTAATTTTTTTCCAAATTCTTTATAATAACCAGGGTTTAAATATATATAAGCCTTTTCCGCTTTTAAATAATTTATCGCGGTTAAAATTCCGTCAATTACATAATCTGTTTTTTTCTCTAATAAATATTTATCTTTCTTAATCCCGGGCTCCCCTTCCGACGCGTTGCAAACAACATATTTTTTCTCGCCACGAGCCTTTTTTACCATCATCCATTTGTCCGCGGTCGGAAAACAAGCCCCGCCCCTGCCGGTTAAACTCGCTTTTTTTATTTTTTGGATGATATTTCGCATAAATGATTACAAATATTTTTTCTTCTCAATATACCCGCACAAGTCAACTAACCTGCCGGCATAGCCCCATTCATTGTCATACCAAGCAATCACTTTTACTAAATCACCGTCAACCACTTTAGTGCAGTTTAAATCAATAATCGCGCTTGCGCTGTTTTTCACTATATCCGCGAGTACCAGCGGATCTTCCGCGGCTTCAATATAATTTTTATAAGCGGCAGAGCGAGCCGCTTTTTTAAAAGCTTGATTCACTTGTTTTTCGTTTGTTTTCTTTTTTGTTATAAAACAAACATCAACTAAAGAACCGACCGGAGTTGGCACGCGAATTGCCATGCCGTCAAATTTATTTTTTAAAGACGGTATAGTTTGTGTTGTGGCAATTGCCGCTCCTGTCGTAGTTGGAATAATATTTTGCGCGGCCGCTCTCGCGCGCCTTAAATCAGTATGCGGCCCGTCAACCAAATTTTGATCAGCAGTATAGGAATGAATTGTTGACATTACGGCTTTTTTAATGCCAAAATTATCTTTGATAATTCGCGTAACAGGAGCCAAACAGTTTGTGGTGCAAGAGGCATTGGAAATAATCTTATCTGCTTTATTTAATTTTTTCTCATTAACGCCAAGGACTATTGTTTTAACGCCCCCGCCTTTGCCTGGCGCGCTGATTATAACTTTTTTCGCTCCGGCTTTAATGTGCGTGCCCGCGTCCTGTTTAGTCCTAAATCTGCCGGTACACTCTAAAACAATATCAACCGCCATTTCTTTCCATGGCAATTGAGCCGGATCTTTTTCAGCTAATATTTTATATTTCTTTCCGGAAACGCTAATACTGTCAACACCGCGCTCAATATTTTTTTCATACTTGCCGTAGCAAGTATCATACTTTAATAAATGAGCCAAAGTTTTTGTGTCGGTTAAGTCGTTAATTGCCGAAATATTAAAATCCCGCTTGCGCGCAAGCATTATTTTAAACAGTGCCCGGCCAATCCGGCCAAAACCATTAATCGCGATGTTCATAAAATTTAAATTTTATTAATTATTTTTCTTTCTATATTATAACATATTTTTAATAAAACAAAAAATCGTAGAGACGCATTGCAATGCGTCTCTACAATTTTTTATTTATTTTTTTACCGCCCAAACGAATACCCCGCATTAATTGATTATAAAACTCCAAATTATTCAAACTTGCAAGCCGCGCCCCAAGAGGATCCTTAATTTTAAACAAATGATGCAAATAAGCCAACGAATATTCCCTCAACTCCGCCAATTCACTATCCGGATTTATCGCCCTAAAATCACACGCAAATTTCGCGTTATTAATATTTATAGTATTATAAAACTTATCATTATTATTAAAATCCGAAATCTGACATCCGACATCTGACATCTGAAACAGCCTCCCATGTCTCCCCTCCCGAGTCGGAATAACACAATCAAACATATCCCAGCCTAATCCCGCGCACTTGACAATATCCTCGGGCGTGCCAATGCCAAGCGCGAAACGAATTTTATTTTTTGGAATTAAATCAGCTGTAAATTCTAAAACTTTTTCTAAAAAATTTCCATCTTTATCAACAGGCCTCGCTCCAAATCCATAGCCGTCAAAATCAATTTTGATTAATTCCAGCGCGCATTTTTTGCGCAAATCCAGTTCGGCTCCACCTTGTATAACTCCGAACAATAAAGGCGCTTCTTCCGCTTTTATTTTTCTTTTTTTAATCTGCCTTAAATACTTTTTTTTGCATCGCTTCGCCCACGCTATTGTTCTGTTCACGCTATTTTCTAAATCTTCACGAGAAAATTCATTTGGCGGACAGTCATCCAAACACACCATCATGCCAACACCCAAATCAAACTGAATTTGTATGGATTTTTCCGGAGTTAACTTATGCCAAGAACCGTCTATGGGCGACTTGAATTCAACATGCGTGTCATAAATTTTTCCCATTTCCTTTAACCGATGAATTAAAGAAAAAACTTGAAAACCTCCGCTATCCGCGAGCAATGGCTTGTCAAAATTCATAAATTTATTAACTCCGCCCGCTTTTTTAATCAAATCCACGCCAGGCTGCAAACATAAATGATAAGTATTAACAACCATTGCTTCAAGTCCAATTTTTTCTAACTCTTTACTGCAAGTATTTTTTACAACAGCCCTAGTCGCGTCCGGCATAAAAAACGGAGTTTGAATAACTCCGCGTTTTGTTTTTATCTCGCCGATTCTTAATTTGGTTTTATCTAATTTGTGAATAATTTTAAACATTTTTTAAAAAATCTACTCCACAATCCCATCCCCTTGCGCGATTGAATCGTCTTCCAATTTAGTGGTTTTGGCTTTGGTTGTTTTGATTAGTTCCGCCTTGGTTTTATCGTCTATTGCCGTAACTTCGGAGCCTGGCAATAAAACCATAATTTTATTTTTATCATCTTCGGACGGCGTTACTCTTATGCTGAATTCGCCGCTGGCTTGAAAAACCGTAAGAGGCAAACGTCCGATTTCCCAATGGATCTCTCTTAACTCTTCGTCATATTTTATTTCTCCAACAGTTGCCCTGTTTTTAGCTCCCCAAACCACATATTCCGGCAATTTAACTTTAATTATTAAATCTTTTAATTCATGCAAGTTATTGCTTAAAATCCAATAAACTTTATAACTGGTAGCCTCGCCTGCTCTTGGCGGATGAGGTCCTGTGCCGACCGGAATATTATCTTCATTAAAATATCTGATTGCCTCGCTTAATTCCAGATCGCTGTTAATGATATTAATAATAGTATTGCTTAAATTGTCTTCAATTTTCACGGGTTCCTCATCTTCGCCGAATTGGCCTATGCTAAATTGCGCGTAACTTTTAATTTGATATTCTTGATCATTTCCGGCTGTTGCCGCTTTCATAACTTCCGCTGAAAAATCAATAACACCCTCTTGATTTTGCTCCACAGATGCTAAAGACGGAATTTCTTCTTTAGTCCATGCTATGGTGTTGCCCCGCTCTTTGCCTTTTGCGTCAAATTGCATAGTAGTCCAGTCCAAAAAATCGCTTTCCAAAACCGCCATGATTACCACGTTTTTCATTTCCATTTCACCTTTATTTTTATAAACAATTGAATAGTTTAGAATATCGCCGAAATTGACTCCTTTATCTTCACGGGCGCCGTTTATAATCAAGGTTAAATTTAAATCGCTTTTCATTACTTCAAAATTTAAAATTTCATCTTTAAATTTTGTATAATTTTCATCATTCCGCGCGTACTCAAAACTAAAACGCAATTCTTCTTTTCCCGTTTCTTTTTCCAAAAATTTAATTCTTATCGGCAGCATCACCTCATCTTGCCCGACTTCGCTGATTTGCCATACTCCGAGCCTTTCTTGCTTAAAAACAGCTAATTTTTCCATGCCTTCTCCTGTGTAACTTAATATTTCCACATTTTCTTTCGGTTCCAGAGTCAAACGAAAATTATTTAAAAAATTATTTTCCTTGGCATTGAAATGAAGTATTAGCTCTTCTGTCTCACCTACTAAAACACTGCTAGCAAAATCAAAATCAAAATCAATTCCAATATCGTTAATAACCGTATTTATTGAAGCTTCTTTTTTAAATTCCGAAGAAAAATTTTCAGGGCTATAGCTCATCTCCGCGAACATAATGCCGGTTTCATCTTTAGCCGCGAGCATCATGCCTTTAATTTTGATGTTGCCTGCTGAATGCGGAGGCAAAAATTCAATTTCCCATACCGCGTTATTTTCGGCTTTAATTTCGGGATAAGCATCCAATACGCTAAAATATTCCGGATAATTTACTTGAATATGAATATTTTTTATAGCTATATTGCTATTATTTTTATAGCGCAAAGTATAAAAATATTCCTCGCCGGCAGCGACTTCTGTCTCGCCTTCAAGAAAAAAATCAACTGCCGTAGCGTCGGTTCCGCTTTGCAAATATAAATTATTATATCCGTAATACGCTCCTCCGCCTAAAATCGCGATTGTCAATAAAAAAGAAAAAAACCAAAAAATAAAACCATGGCGCTTTTTCACATCCATTTTTTTGACATCAACCATTTCTCCGTTGTCATCTTGATATATCTCATTTAAGCTTTCTTCAATTTCTTCGTCAATTTCTTCTTCTAGCGGCTGAGCCGTTTTCGCTTCTTCATTAATAATTTTATAAAATTCCTCTACTTCTTTTTCGTTTGGAAGCGGACGCTTTGTAAATTCAGCCAGGCTTGATTTTTTTAAATTGACTTTTATTTCGCTGTCATTTTTATTTTTTTGTTTTTTTCGCATATTATTTAATCATTTTTAAAATTTGCGTTAATAATTTCATCGGATTTAATTTTTGCTTCCTGCTCAATAAAAAACCTGTTAATTCCCGGAATGCCGGCAAACCATTTTTTAATTAAATTCACAATTTTTTTCACTGTGGCTTTTCCTCTTTCAAACAAATCATTAATTTCAACAACTGTTTTTTCTCCTTCTTGCTTAAATTTCTTTCGGTTTTCTACCGACATTGCCAAATAAATATTATCCAAGCCTTTTTCCAATATGGATTCTATCTTTTTCATCCGTACTTGCCTGGCTTTTCTTTGCTGTCCCACGGCCACTATTCCTTCCATCTCGCCGCCTTCTCCTTTCTCCTTGCCGGACAAATCAACTTCGCGGCTTTCCGCTATTTTTTCAATTACCTCGCCTTCTCTGTTTTCCTTGCTTTCCTGCGTGTATTCATTTTTACCGCCTTGCCTCTCAACCAAATTATCTAATTTTTCAAACTGTTTTTCTTTTTCAAGATTAATATTGTTATCCGCCATATTTTTAATTAAATATAATATTTTCTTCTTTTATTATAGCATAATATAAAAAAATATTAAATAAAATTTCTTAAAAACCAAATTCTGTGTTATAATATGTATAATTAATATTTGTTTATAAATATGCCTCAAAAAAAAATAATCTCTAAAAATATTCAAAAAATAATCATTGACAATCCCGCGACTCCGGGCGGAGAAGTTACTTGGATTAATATAGCAAACGCCAGAAAAGCGGAAATTGAATATTTAAGAAAAAAATTTAATTTTAATTTAGCTCATTTGCAAGCATCTTCCTCAAAGGCAACCGCCCAAAGAACGACAATAGAATGCGCCAATGAATATATTTTTTTAATTCTTCATTTTCCTGTCTTTGAAAACGGCGATGGCAATATTATCAGCGCTGAAATTGAATTTTTTATCGGTGAAAATTATATTGTTACTCTGCACAACAACAATCTTAAAGCCTTAAACAGATTTTTCAATCTCTGCAAAAAAGACGGAAATTCAACTCTTTCCTACGAATTTGAATCATCGGCTATTCTTTTATACGAAATTCTTGATAAATTAATGACTGATTGCAATGCAATTTTAGATAAAAATAGCATAAATATCGCCAATCTTGAACAAGTAATTTTTGAGCAAAAATCCCGGAAAGCAGTTTCACAAATTCTTTTATTGCGCCGGAACATTATCAATACACGCAAAATCATGCTTAACCATAAAAATACCATTAAAAGATTCAGCAAGTTTGAATCAGGCAATATTCCGGAACATAAAATTCGCAAATACTACAATTCCCTGCTGGAAAATTCCAAACGTTTTTGGGAAAATTTGGAAATTCAAAAAGAAATGGTGGAAATTCTCAATAAGACCAATGAGTCGCTTTTAAACAACCGCTTGAATGATATTATGAAAACTTTAACGATTTTCTCGGTTATTGTCTTTCCGCTCACTTTGTTGGCTGCCATATTCGGCATGAACACAATGAACGGCATGCCTTTTATCAACACCCCTAACGGTTTTTGGATTGTTATGATAATGATGATGGTCGGATGTACCGGAATGCTGATTATTTTCGCGAAGAAGAAGTGGTTGTAAAATCAGAAACCGTAGGAACGCGCCACGGCGCGTTCCTACGGTTTCTGATTTTTTTATTTACTCAAAATATTTCTTACATCATCCAAAGAACTAACCTTTACTAATTCTTCTCTCATCTTGCTCGCGCCTGAAAATCCATATATATACCAGCACAAATGCTTGCGTGTCTCTATAATTCCTTTTTCGCCTTTTTGCTTACGTGCTAACTCCGCGTGTTTTATTGCGATTTTAAAAACAGCGCTTTTTTGCCGCTCAACTGACTGGCCGGTTCTCAGCGCTTTAAAAATCCAAGGTCTGCCAAGCGCGCCGCGGGCTATTCCAAGACCATCTGCCTCAGTTTCGTTCAAAACGCGCGCGGCATCTTCATAGGAATAAACTCCGCCATTTGCCATAATTATCCCGGGAAAAAAATCTCGCGCTTTTTTCATTACTGCGGTATCAATATCCCCGGAAAACATCTGGGACAAGCTTCTTCCATGTATCATAATCGCTTTTACATCCAAATCGGAAATATAATCTAAAAATCTTAATATATCAACATCCCCTGCTTTGGTTCGCGTCTTTATTGATATTGGCAAGTCAGTGCTTTCAACTGTTGCTTTGATTACTTCATAAGATTTTTTTAAATCAGCCATTAACGCGGCTCCGGCGCCTTGTTTTCGCACCTTTTTTACCGGACAACCAAAATTTATATCAATTCCGTCCGGCTTAATTTGCTTATGAATTAATTCAACAGCAGCTTTAAAATGCTCAGGCTCGCTGCCAAAAAGCTGTACCACAAAAGGCCTTTCTTTTTCTTCAAACAGAGCCAATTTTAAAGTTTCTGATAAATTAATATTTTTTCTTTTTTTAGCATCATAAAAAAGCGCCGTTGCCGACGCCATTTCCGAATACATTATATCCGCGCCGAATTCTTTGCATATCTGCCGAAAAGCTGAGTCGCTTATTCCTGCTAAAGGCGCTAAAGCGTAAAATGGTTTTTTTAGTTTTTGCCAAAAATTTTTCATTTTTTATAAATATTCATTTCGTCTTTGCTATCTTCCACCGTATAGCCTAATTTTTCAATTTTCTCCCGCAGCTTATCAGACTCTTCCCAATTTTTTTCTATACGCGCTTTTTCTCTTATCTTTATTAATTCCTTAACTTCCACAGACAATTCTTCTGTCTTGCCGGATTGATCCAAATTCAATCCCAAAATTTTATCAAAATCCAAAATAGCGGCAAATTTCGTTTCATTAGCTAAATCTGATTTTAAAACTTCCTGCAATATTGCCAAAGCTTTCGGCATATTCAAATCATTATTGATTGCATCTAAAAATTTCTTTTTATATTCACTACTCTCATCTCTAATCCTTGATTCATAATTCTTAATTCTTAATTCTTTCATCTGGCTAACAAGATGATCAAATCCTCTTTTTGCATTTTTCATCCCATCCTCCGAATACTCCATCGGCTTGCGATAATGCGTTTGCAAGGCGGCAAAGCGATAAACTAACGGGCTAATTCCTTTATCAATAAAAGTATTTTGCAAAGTCAAAAAATTCCCCGCGCTTTTTGCCATTTTCTTGCCTCCTTTAATATTTAAAAACGCGCCGTGCATCCAATAATTAAAAAACTGCCTGCCTGTAGCGGCCTCTGACTGCGCGATTTCATTGGTATGATGAACATTGATATGATCAATTCCGCCACAATGAATATCAAGTTTTTTTCCAAGCAAAGCCATGCTCATGGCAGAGCATTCAATATGCCAGCCCGGAAAACCAATGCCCCATGGGCTGCTCCACTCCATTTGCCTTTTTTGATTCGGCGGCAAAAATTTCCAAAGAGCGAAATCAGTCGGATTTTTTTTCTCCTCATTTTTCTCAACCCGCGCCCCTTCCCGCAAAGTTTCCAAATCCAAATGCGAAAGCTTGTTATAATCTTTAAATTTAGAAGTGTCATAATATATGCCATCGCTTATTCTGTATGTAAAGCCTTTTTTTTCTAAAATTTTTATTAAATCAATCTGCTCCTGAATATATTCAGTAGCTTTGCACCAAATATTCGGCTTAATAATATTTAAAGATTTTAAATCCTTTTTAAAAGCCTTGGCATAAAACTCGGCAATTTCCCAAGCGGTCTTTCCCTCGCGCTTAGCCCCTTTTTCCAGCTTATCCTCGCCCATATCGCCATCGCCGGTTAAATGCCCGACATCGGTAATATTCATAACATGCTTAACTTTATAACCGTTATACTCCAAAACACGCCTTAAAATATCCTCAAAAATATAGGCGCGCAAATTGCCGATATGCGCGTAATCATAAACAGTAGGTCCGCAAGCATACAAACCAATCTCTGATTTATCTATGGGCTTAAATTCTTCCTTTTTTTTAGTTAATGTGTTGTATAAATATAATTTTTGCATAAATATAATTTAATTGACTAGTCAAACAAACCATCCTCATCCTGTCATCTCCGACACTCCCAACCTCGTAGAGGAATTATATTAAATGATCGGAGATCTCGTAAAAAGCATCTAAATATCAATTATTAAATATTCGTTTATAAAGCTTTAAACTGTATTTATCTTAATTATTTAACAGATATATCGTTTTTTTATATTTAGTGATTATTTTAAATTCTTTTCTTTTAAAGAGATTCCCGATCATTTAATATAATTTCCCTGCGGGGCTAATGTGTGTCGGGAATGACAAAAATGAGGTGAAATTGATTGGCATATTGCGTAAGTGTGCAAGGTCTCGGTTAATTATAAATTAATTATAAAAATTTAAAAAAATAACAAAGTTTAATATCGCAAACTCAAACTAAAAATTACGCAAACAAATCCGTACTCAAATATTTCTCTCCTCTGTCCGGAAAAATCGTAACGATATTTCCTTTTGTAATTTTTTCCGCAACTTTCAACGAGGCGAGCATAGCCGCACCGGAACTCATGCCGACAAAAATTCCTTCCTTTTTCACAATTTCCCTAGCCGTTTTATAAGCTTCTTCAGTGTCTATTATAATTATATCATCTAATTTGCTTTTGTTGTATATCGCCGGCGCAATCGCCTCTTCCATATTTTTCAAGCCTTGGATATAATGCCCTTTTTCAGGCTCGGCGCTGACAATTTTTACTTTTGGATTATATTTTTTTAAATATTCGCCAACCCCCATTAAAGTGCCGGAAGTGCCGATTGCCGCTACAAAATAATCAATATCACCGCCGGTCTGCTGCCAAATCTCCTGTGCTGTTGTTTCATAATGCGCGGCCGCATTAGCGTCATTGGAAAACTGGTCGGTATGATAATATTTTTCCGGATTGCCATTAATTAATTCGCGCGCTTTTACTATCGCCCCATCGGTTCCATTTTCTTTTGATGTTAAAATTATTTTCGCGCCAAAGGCCTTTATCATCTTTTGCCTCTCAACCGAAACAGCCTCGCTCATAACTATCTCAACTTTATAGCCTTTAACCGCGCCAATCATTGCCAAAGCTATGCCGGTATTTCCGGATGTCGCTTCAATAATAATTTTATTTTTATCTAATTTTCCTGATGCTTCGGCGCTTTCAATCATTTTTAAAGCGATTCTGTCTTTAATGCTTCCCCCCGGATTTCTACCTTCAATTTTCGCGTAAATATCAACGCCGCTTTTACTGTTCAATTTATTAATTCTAACCAAAGGCGTATTGCCGATTGTTTGTAGAATGTTGTTGTGTATCATAATTTTATGTATTACTTTGCTATTTTTTTGTTATTGCGGATATATATCAAAAAATTTCATTGTTTAGACATTCATTATTTAGGCATTTGAAGTTTCAACTGGTTTGCGTTATTTAAAACATCGGTACTAAAATCATTATTTATTTTTTGGCTTTCTTTCCATCTTAAAAATCCGTTTTTTAACATTTTTTCCAAAACTTCGCTGATTTCAATTCCAGACTTATTCCATAAATGATGATATAGTGTTCCAGGCAATGTATTGATCTCATTGGCAAACAGTTCTCCTGTTTTTTTATTCAATAAAAAATCAACGCGAATTGTCCCGTTCGCGTCAATTTCTTTAAAAATTTGTTTGCTGATACTTTTAATTTGATTTGCAAATTTATCTTCTATGTTCGCGGGAATTACTAGGTTGGATTCGGCGTTTCCTGTTTGGGCGCCGCCGTCTTCAAGATATTTTACGCTATAATCAAATAAATCAGACTCAAACAAGGACTCCTGCACTTCTGACGCTATTATTTTTTTTCCATCACTCAAAACCGCGCAAGTTAGATCAATTATATTTTCAACGGAATTTTCAACTATAGCCTTAACATCATAATAGAAGGCGAGATTTAACGCATTTTTTAATTCTTCCAAGCTTTTTGCTTTACTAATCCCGATTGATGATCCGGTCCTTGCGGGTTTTACAAAAACCGGAAATTCAAGAACGTCTTTAATTTTTTTAACAATACCATCTGCGTTATTAGCCCATTCTTGTTTATTAAAAATCAAAAAATCACTTGTTAAAATATTTAATGATTTTAATAATTTTTTTGTAAAACATTTATCAATGGAAACAGCCGAAGAATATATTCCACAACCCGAATATGGCACATGAAACAATTCAGCCAAACCCTGAATTGTTCCGTCTTCTCCGCCAAGCCCGTGAAAAGCCGGAAAAATAAAATCAATAGCTATTTCCTTCTTGTTTAAAAAATTGCCGGTCTGCAACATAATTTTTTTTTGCGAAGACGACAAATTAAAATAATAATTTGGCAGTTTTCCTAATTCTTTTTTGTAATCGCCTTTAAAAAATTTCAATTCTAAAATCTTTTCATCACTAAACCACGCGCCATTCTTATCAATATAAATCGCGATTGTCTTATATCCCATTTTTTTAAGTTCCGCGATAACAAATTCTCCTGTAATAACTGAAATTTCATGCTCCGGATTTTGCCCTCCAAAAAAAACGCCTATTATTTTATTTTTTAACTCTTCCATATTTTTATAAATAGTTATCTGTTATATCATTTTGAAAAATTATAGTATCTCCATTTTTTAACACATTAGCCAAATCACTATGAGCTTCTTTAACTGTTTTGTAAATCTTAAAACTATTATAACCTATTTTTTTAAATTTATCCACTATAAAATCAGTATTTTTATTTTTAACAAGCAATGTTAAATCAACATTTTCAGCATATTTTTCAGATAGGCAAAAATGTATTTCTTTTGACCTTTTTTTGCCTAACTCAACAATTCCAGGCGTTAAAACTATTTTCCGCCCATTTGACCTATTCAAAATATCTAAACCGATTAAAAAACCGGCATAATTTCCATTATAGCTATCATCAATAACTGTTCTATTTAACTTTTTATTTTTAATAACTTCCAGCCTATGAGGAACAAAGTCCATTTTTTCAAATCCTGTTTTCATTTCTGAAATATTTAATTTTAATTCGTTTGCGATTTTAAAAGCAATAATTGAAAAATCAATAATATAATCCGCGATAATTTTTGTTTTAAAAATCTGCCCACTGTATTCAAACGAAATGCCGGCAAAATTTTCTAAATATCGCATATTTTTAACCTCTTTATTTCCGCATACTTTTATAACTTCAATATTATTATCAATCTTTAAATCAGAATATTTTTTAATATTTTCATCGCAAATATTTAAAAATATTTTTTTCTTAGTGGCGTTTGCCAATTCAAATTTTGCTGATACAATATTTTTAAAAGAGCCGAATCTTTCTAAATGAGACTCTCCGATTGAGGTGGTAATTGAATAATCAGGATTAACAATATCGCAAAGTTTTTTAATATCGCCCTTTTTGTATGCTCCCATTTCTGAAATTAAAATATTCGCTTTACTGATTCTCTCTTGATGTTTGATTAAATATCGGGATGTTCCAATATCTGTATTTATATTTCCATGAAAAGTAAAAATTTTATATTTTTCACCTGAAATATTAACCAAAACATTTTTCATGCTGGTTTTTCCAAAACTTCCGGTAATGCCAATTGTTATTAATCCGTTTTGCTTATTGCTTTGAACTATTTTTTTGGCATGATTCACTATTTTATTTTTTTGAAATAAAACTAACGGAGAAATCAAAATATCAACAAAAACAACAATAAACGGCAAAGCCATAAAACAAAAAAATGAAAAAATTAATAACGGTGATAAACCGCTAAAATAAAAAATAGCTATTGCAGGTAAAATAATTAATAAAACACACAGTACAAAAATTAAGCCTGAACGAATTGTCCAGTCCAATTTGCTTC
>JAYEHJ010000011.1:0-5535 GCA_034659435.1 Patescibacteria group bacterium
TGTTCTGCCTGATACCGTTGACAAAGAGCGTCCTGAAAAAGGCAAAGTGGTTGCCGCGGGAGCCGGGCGGACTCTTGATAGTGGACAAATAGCGCCAATGAGCGTTAATGTCGGCGATACGGTTATGTTTAAAAAATATTCTCCTGATGAAATAAAAATTGACGGAGAAGAATACTTGGTTATATCAGAAGGAGATATAATGGTAATAATAAATTAATTTCAAATTTTGAATTTCTAATTTTGAATAAATTTTGAATTTTTAATTTTTAAAATTTAAAAATTATATAATTCAAAATTAAATAAAAATTCAAAATTCAAAATTCAAAATTCAAGATAAATATGTCTAAACAAATTATATTTGACGAAAAAGCCAGAGCGGCTTTAAAAAAAGGCGTTGATACCTTGGCCAGCGCGGTTAAAATAACTCTCGGACCCAAGGGCAGAAATGTTGTGATTGACAAAGGTTTTGGCGGACCCACAATTACAAAAGACGGCGTAACAGTTGCAAAGGAAATTGAGCTTGAAGATAAATTTGAGAATATCGGCGCTGAAATGGTAAAAGAAGTCGCCAGCAAAACCAATGATGTTGCCGGAGACGGAACAACTACGGCTACAATTTTGGCGCAAGCCATGATTGGCGAAGGCTTGAAAATGGTAAGCTCCGGAGTCAGTCCGATTGAAATTCGCGTAAGCATGGAGAAAAAAACGCGGGAAATCGTCGCTAAATTAAAAGAAATGAGCAAACCGGTCAATACCAAGGAAGAAATCGCGCAAGTGGCTTCAATTTCAGCCAATGACAAGGAAATCGGAAGCATTATTGCCGAGGCAATGGAATCTGTCGGAAAAGACGGAGTTATTACCATTGAAGAAGGCCAGTCATTCGGCGTTGAAAAAGAAGTTGTAGAAGGAATGCAGTTTGACAAAGGCTATGTTTCTCCTTATATGATTACAAATTCGGATTCAATGAAAGCTGAATTTAACGACCCGCGTATTTTATTGACTGATAAGAAAATTTCTTCTATTCAGGATGTATTGCCGCTTTTGGAAAAAATGGCGCAGACAGGCAAAAAAGATTTGGTAATTATCGCCGAAGAAATTGAAGGCGAGGCTTTGGCGACATTTGTGGTAAATAAATTGCGCGGAACATTTAACGTGCTTGGCATCAAAGCTCCGGGTTTTGGCGATAGAAGAAAAGAAATGCTTGAAGATATAGCAATGTTGACAGGAGGCCGCGTTATTTCCGAGGAAGTCGGGCTAAAGCTTGAAAACGTTAAAATGGAAGATTTGGGGCAGTCTAGAAAAGTCGTTGCGTCAAAAGACAACACGACAATTGTTGACGGAAAGGGCGAAGAAGCGAAAATTAAAAATCGCGTAGAAGCTATTAAAAAAGAAATTGAAAATTCCGATTCTGATTTTGATAAGGAAAAATTGCAAGAGCGCTTGGCAAAATTAACCGGCGGAGTAGCCGTTATTAAAGTCGGCGCAGCTACTGAAGTGGAAATGAAAGAGAAAAAAGACAGGATTGAAGACGCGTTAAACGCCACTCGCGCCGCGGTCGCCGAAGGCGTTGTGCCGGGCGGAGGGCTTGCCATTGCTTTGGCAGGAAACGCTTTTGAAGAAATTACCAATAAAAAGAATGAAAATCTGGGCGTAAAAATCGTTGACAACGCGATTGTTGAGCCGATTAAGCAAATCGCTTCCAACGCCGGCAAGGACGGCTCATTAATTCTTTATAATATTATCCGCGAAAATAAAGTCGGCAATTCCAATATCGGCTTTAACGCGACTGAAGATAAATTTGAAGATATGATTCAGGCTGGAATCGTTGACCCTGCAAAAGTTGTTAGAAGCGCCTTGGAAAACGCCGCCAGCGCCGCGATTATGTTTTTAACTATCGAGGCCGTAATCACAGACAAGCCGGAAGAAAAAAACGAAGCGCCAATGGGCGGAGGTATGCCCGGCGGAATGGGCGGAGGAATGCCGGGAATGATGGGGATGTAGAAACAATTTGCAATTTTCAATTACGAATTACGAATTGAAAGGTAATTAAAAAAATCCGGGGTATTCCCGGATTTTTTGTTTTAATTGCCTATTTTTGTTTTTACGATTTTTTAAAATTGACACACCCATTCAAATAACGTATATTAATAATATAATTTATTTTAATAAAAATTAATATCATGCAACAAGAAAATAATTTTAACGCCAATAATGATTCAGACAGTCAAGAACAAAAAACAAATAACAAAATATTTTTATTTGCTATTCCCATTTTGGCAATAAGCATTGTTTTAGTCTCAGCTTTTATTTGTTTCGCGTTAATTAATAAAATGCCGTACAAAGTAAAGCTTGAACAAATGATAACGCAAGACAAGCAAGATGTTCAAAAGCAAAATATTTCAGATAATAATAAAATATTAATAGACGAAAAAAAATCATTTAATTTAAATTTAATAAAACCGGTTTTTGCCGAATTTGTTGAAGTAAAAGAAATAATTAAGCCCAAATTGCAAAAAATAAAAACCAATATAAAAAATATAGAGAATTTTGACAGTTTTCAAGATAAAGAAAAAATTATTTTTTCAGATAAGCAAAAACAAGCCTTGGAAAATTATGGATTTTTTATAACAGATAATGACATTATAAAAACGCAAGAATGGGGAGTGGATGATTTTGTTGATATGTATAATAATTTTGACGGCAATTCCAATAAATATTATCGCGAACCGCAAGACGCGATTTTTATTACCAGTGATGTTGCCTTGCATTTATATCATATTTTAATTGACAGAAGTTTTCAAAAAATTGAAGAAAGCAAATTCCAGCCGTTTTTACGGGCAATGACTAAATCCTTGTTTTTAGATTCTATTGATAATTATAATATAGCCGTTGAACCGGAAATAAAAGAATCATATAAAAGATTATCAGCTTATTATTTGATACCGTTAGTTGTATTGGATACCGGCAGTAAACTGGCAAATATAGATATAAATTTAGATGATTATATGACTTTGGCGCGGTATATGGATGCTGTCAGCGAGAAAAAAATAGAAAACAGCAAAGAAAAATTAGAATTTTCATTAGATAGCGATGTTTATGAAAATATTAAAATAGATAAAGAAATTTATGATTTGGCGCGCGCAGAGCTTCAATTTATAAATAACGCTGAAAGATTGAATCTTTCCCCTATCTTTACTCCATTGCGCCCTGAATTTATAAATGACTATTCGCAATTTAAACCACGTTCGCATTATACTAAAAATGATATTTTAAAAAGTTATTTTATCGCGATGATGTGGTATGGGCGGATGGGCTTTCCTTTAAAAAGCCAAGAATTAACAAGAGATGCTTTAATTATCACAAAACAAATTAACAGTTTAAAAGTCGGTAATGAAAATTTATCTAAATTATGGCTGGATATGTCCGCGGCTATAGATTTTTTTGTGGGAGAAACTGATGATTTAACAGCATATCAATATACGGAAATAATAAAAAAAATATATGGAGAAGAAGTAACTGATAAGGAGTTAGTTGATAAAAAATATTTAAATAATTTTACGCAAATAGCATTAGACCAATTGCCTCCTCCAAAAATTATTTCCGAAGTGCTTGATGTTTATGATAATATTGATGACAGAAAAGAATTTTTAAAAGATATTATGCAATTTCGTTTTATGGGACAAAGGTTTACGCCGGATGCTTATATCATAAATAGTTTAACGCAGGGAGTTGGAGCTCCTGATTCTGAAACAGGACAAATGCTGCCTTCAATGCCAACCGCGCTAATGCCCGTTTCCTTGCTTAAACCTGATAATAAAACAGTGAAAAAATATTTAGATGAATGGGTTATTGATTTTGCTCCTAAGTCAGATAAAGTGATTGCCAAATTTTATAACAAATTAAATAATGAATTTTCAGCCTATGGAAATGATATTTGGACGCAAAATATTTATTGGAGCTGGTTATATTGTTTTAAACCGTTATTGTCTGATTATGACACAGGCTATCCGTTTTTTATGGCTAATGAAAATTGGCAAAAGAAAAATTTAGGAACAGTTTTAGGATCATACACTGAATTAAAGCATGACACTTTGCTTTACGCGAAACAATCCTACGCGGAACTTGGCGGAGGCGGCGGCAATCCAAAAGAAATACCGCCGGTTGTAAAAGGTTATGTTGAGCCTGATTTGATTTTTTGGAACAGAATTACCGCCCTAGCCAAAACAACTGAAAACGGTTTAAAAAGCAGAAATATATTTCCTAAAGAATTTGAATATAAATTTAAATCGTTTATAGAAAGCGCTGAATTTTTCCGGCAAATAGCAAAGCAAGAATTATTAAATGAAAAAATAAGCGATGAAGATTTTGAAAAATTAAGAACTATTAATTTAAAATTTAACGAAATAGTAGAGCCGTTAAACGGACAAGAATTAGCAACCAAAGAAAAAAGAGCCGGAATTATAGCTGATATACATACTAATGCCGTAAAAAAGAAAATATTATATGAAGCAACAGGCAAGCCTTATATTCTTTATGTTGTTGTAAATGATATAAACGGAGCACGCTTGACTCGCGGCGCCGTGTTTAATCATTATGAGTTTACGGCTCCGTTAGACAACCGTCTCGCGGATGAGGACTGGCAGAAAAAAGTATATGAGAAAGAAGGAATAATACCGGACGAAGATAAATGGAGCAATGAGATAAAAAGATAAGATGCAATTAAACAAAACAAAATTAATCATTATATTAAGCCTGCTTTTAGCAGGCTTAATTGTTTTCGCGGTTTATTTATCAAAAACAAATCATCAAAATAGCATCAGCGGTAAACAACCGGAAAATTTTCATTGCGCGAAACCGAATGATTTGAATTTTTACGAAACAGCTTATCATTTTGTTAAGAAAAAAATGGATTTTAAAAATACAAATATAATTGGCGGAATTATTCCGCATCATTTACTCGCGGCTGACCTAATTGCTGAATTTTTTTCTAATTTTGACAATGATTATGAAACAATAATTTTAATCGGACCAAATCATTTTTCAGCGGGAAAATCAAAAATTATATCATCAGCGCGCGATTGGCAAACGCCTTACGGCATTTTAGAATATGACAATGATGTTATCGGCGAGTTATTGCGATTTAATGAAATAAAAATTGAAGAAAGTATTTTTGAAAAAGAACACGCGATTAATAGCGAGGTTGCTTTTATAAAAAAGACATTTCCAAATTCCAAATTCGCGCCGTTGGTTTTAAGAAACAATATTGATAAAAAGACAGCTGCAGAGCTAGCTCTGTATTTAGCCGGCATTGCGAAGAATAAAAAAATATTAATATTAGGCAGTGTTGATTTTTCTCATTATAAAGATAATTTAACAGCGCGAAAAAATGATAAAATCAGCATAGAGGCGATTAAGACTTTTAATTTTAATGAAATTTATAATTTAGACATTGATTCTCCGGCGTCTATTTATACTTTATTAAAATTTAGCGAATTAAGTAACGCGGAATTTAATTTATTAAATAATTCAAATTCC
>JAYEHJ010000012.1:0-2808 GCA_034659435.1 Patescibacteria group bacterium
ATCTAAAAATGTTCCCAAAGCCGTCTTGAAGGCAATAGCAGCCATGGTGTCATTTTCACTTCTACTTGTCCACTTCCAAAAAGAAGTTGCCCAGTTTTTCATATTGTCCCATGTGCCTCCTTCAACTTTCCCTTCAACTTCTTTAGTTGCCGCTTCTACCCCTACATCCACAACACTTACCCCATTTAATACCGCTTCTGTCGCTAATACATTGGCGGTATTAAATAACGTAAAAACCAAAATTAAAAAAACAAAAACACCAACAAATATTTTTAAAAATATCTTTTTACTAAATTTAATTTTTTTCATATATTTAAAAATTAATAATCCGGTTTATTTCAAAAACATAATAGCCAAGTTCGTTTAACAATTTTACAGTTCTCTTATCCTTAATTTTATCAAAACTCACAACAACTTTAAAAACTTGCTTTTTTTGCTGTTTGGCAAATTCTTCCAATTTATTAATCAATTGCGCGTCTATGGCTTTTGCGCTTAATTTTATCTCGCCTATTAAAACATTTTTTTTATCTTCGCCGTATATATCAATTTCGCGCTTTTTATCCCAATAACTACCAATACTTTGCGGACAAAACGGCAAAATATTATTATTTACTATTTTCTTAAATAAAATTTCCCTAACCAATTCTTCAAAAATCAATCCCTTGTGCTGCCTGAAAGTTTTTTTAAAATCGGCTATAACCGGCTTAATCGCTTCTATCTCAATTTTATTATAATTTTTATAAACATACCTAAACCAAAATTTTAAAAATATATCTTTTAAACAATAACGGCTATCTCTGCTGTTTTTCTTTTCCAATGGAGTTTTTCTTTCCACTAATTTATATTTATTGATTAACACAGACAAATATTTGCTAATCGTGGTGGTTGGCAGCTGCATTATATTAACAACTTCGTTTATTTTTGTCTTACCGCAGCTTAAACAAAATAAAATATCAAAATATCTTTCATAATCATTTCCAAATTCTTCAATTAACAAATTCTCGCCCTCTTTGTATAAAGGAGTGTCTTTTCTAATAACTAATTCTTCCAGCATTTTCTCCAGCTTAACATCAAAAAGATTAAATTTTTCCAATAAATCATAATATTTGGCAACTCCGTTAAAAATAGCGTAAAAATCAAAAATTTTTTCCAAATCGCTTACGCCATGATCATGGCTTATGCTAACAATCTCTGAAAATTCAAAGGGTTTTAAATAAATAAAATTATCAACCCTGCCATAAAGAGGCTCTTTTTGTTTGAATATTTTTTCCATTAAAGTCTGAATGCTGCCGATTAAGAGCAAGTGCATTTTAGCTGTATTTTTGTATTCATCAATTTTCTTTTGTAAAATGGAAAATACTGATTTTTCAATATATTGAAAATTTTGAAACTCATCAAAAACAACAATTATTCTTGTCTTTTTGCTTAAAGCGAATATAATATTAAAAAAATCTTCCCAACTGACTATTTTATTCGGCAAAAAATCAAAATTTTCTTTTAAAACAGCTGTAAAATCATCAAGGATAATCTGGGAACTTTTTTTGGTAACATAAAAATAAAGTGATTTGCTTTCTGCTTTTTTAATATATTTTCTAACAATTTCCGTCTTTCCGATTCTCCTCCTGCCCATCATAACCTCTGTTATTAAATTATTTTTAGCATAATTAAAATGCTTATTTAAAAGGGCTAATTCATTTTTTCTATTATAAAATTTTTTCATTTTATTAATATACTGACCGGTATAATACCGGCTGGTATAATATATTTTGCTTAATTCATCCCTTCTTCCGCTAAAGCCTCGCTAAAACTTTCCATTAAATCTTTGTCGCTGATTTGATCAAGAAGCGCTTTTTCCATTCCGGCTTCAATCAATAACTTTCTTAAATCATCCACGCTCATTTCTTCGCTTCCTAAATCGCTAATTTGCGCTTTGCTTGGCATAATTTGCGCGTTTAGTTCTTCCAAGTCAATATTATTCGCGGTTCCGGGATTAACCAATTGCGCGTCTTCATTAAATAAAACATCATTATCGCAATCCCTGCCTGCCGGACAATTGGGATTTTTATTATTGTCAATTTCCTCCTTGTCTGAAAAACCATCGCTATCGGAATCTTCCAGATAAGGCGAGGTTTTATAAAAATTTAATTCATCATAATCGGAAAGGCCATCGCCGTCTGTATCTTTATTTTTAAGATCAGCATCGCTTAAATCAGAACAATTTCCGCCAGGGCAAAATTTTTCCAAACCATGCCCGCTATCTTTGTCTTTTACGCTCGTTTTTTGGGAAAACGGAGAATAAATTCCCTTTTGAATATTAATTATTCCAAAAACAAAAACCAAGACGGCAAAAAAAGCCAGCACTGCCAAAGCAATTTTCTGGCCATTTCCCAAACCGCTAAAAATATGAGGCTGTTCAACCTCAACTTTTTCTATTTGTTTAGATTCTTGATTGTCTTCATTGTGATTTTCTTGCATGGGGAAAAATATTTATAATAAGATTATACCATATTTTGCATAAAAATTCCAAATTAATTTCTGATTTTAGATTTATGATTTATGATATAGGATGTATTTCTTAAAAAATCATAAATCCAAAATCACAAACCGTGAATAGTATTCTCCAATCATCAACCGATAATTCCTGCGCCCTGATTTTTTCATTAAAACCGGCTTTTTTAAGCCAATTTTCCGCATCTTTTTGGCTGATTTTATACCCGCCAGCCAAATTATTTTTTAACATCTTCCGTTTAGAACTAAACCCAATCCTAACTAACTGAAAAAATTTCTTTTCATCAATATTCTTAATTC
>JAYEHJ010000012.1:2908-5471 GCA_034659435.1 Patescibacteria group bacterium
TAATTCTTCATTCTTAATTCTTAATTGAATAACAGCGCTATCGACCTTAGGCACCGGCCAAAAATCAATTTTTGGAACATACTTAATAATTTCCGCTTTTGCGTAAAATTGTACTGAAACCGCAAGCAAACTCATTTTTCCGGGGCCGGCAACAATCCGATCGGCAACTTCTTTTTGCAGCATCAAAACCATTGACTTAGGCTTATTTTCACAGCTTAAAAATTTTCTAAGAAAAACAGAAGTGATATTATATGGAAGATTTGCAACGATTTTATATTTAGAATTAAGAATAAAGAATAAAGAATCAAGACTGCTCCTATCATAATTTTGATTATTATCCTTGATTCTTGATTCTTGATTCTTGATTCTGTTCTTAATTCTAAAATCCAATATATTCCCGTTAACAACTTCAACATTATCTATTTTTTTCTCTTTTAGATTTACTTTAAGCAAATTAGCTAACTTATCGTCTAATTCAACCGCGATTACTCTTTTTACTTTTCTCGCAAGTTTTTCCGTTAAAAATCCCAACCCCGGCCCCACTTCCAAAATAATATCGTCTTTTTTAATCTCAGCGGCATTAACAATAAAATCATAAACATCTTCATTAATTAAAAAATTCTGCCCGCGCGAGCGAACAGGTTTTATGTTGTTTTCTTTGCAGATTTGTTTTGTTTTATTAAACAAATTCATTCTTGCTTTATTATAGCATATTGAATATTTAAAAAAAAATGTTATAATAAAATTATATTAAGCCGCGCGAAATTTTAAACTATATGGCAATATTAAAAAACAAAATAAATTTATTATTTTATTCTTCTATTATTTTTTTTATTATCACTTGCTCCACGCATATTTTTAATAAAAATAAAACAGCTAAAGCCGTTGGGTCTAGCGGCGGCAGGATATCAGCAATAGTTTTACCAAGATCTCCTGATTGCACCCCGCAAATGTGTACTTGCAATTCGGCATATATGGTTACCATTATACCTTATGGCGGAAATGATTCTATTTTGTGCATTCCCGTGGCAAACGTCCCAACAACCGGACCAACAATCTCTATGAGCAGTATAGGCTATAAAATACTTGGCTATTGGACGGTAACACAACCGACCGCAATGTCAAACAACTGGGGGACTTCATTTTAAATTTATGAAAAAAAATAAAAAATTATTAATTTCAATAACATTAATCGCCGCGTCCTTATGTTTTATTTTTTTTGACAATAAATTATTAGCGCAACATACAATTTCTTCAGAATTAAAAGGAAAAATTCTTCTGCAAGTTGAAGAACATGGGGAAGCTTGGTATGTTTATCCTTATGATTTAAAAAAATATTATCTTGGCAAACCAAAAGACGCTTTTGATATTATGCGCAATCTTGGCATTGGAATATCTAATAACGATATAAAACAAATCCCGATAGCTGAAGCAAATTTTTTCGGCAAAGATGATGATAATGACGGCTTATCCAATAAAATTGAAGACAGTATTGGGACTGACAAAAATAATATAGACTCCGACAATGACGGATATGATGATAAAACTGAAATATTAAATAATCACGATCCTCTTAGCGATAACTTTTTAACAATAAATACCGGCCTGCAAAACAAACTATCAGGATTAATATTAATGCAAATAGAACAAAACGGTGAAGCATGGTATGTCAATCCCAATGATTTAAAAAGATATTATCTTGGCAAGCCGTTGGACGCTTTCAATTTAATGCGAAACCTTGGACTGGGAATCACAAATAAAAATATAGCAAAAATTGAAGAATACAAAATAAACCAAGAATATACAACTAAAAATATTATAAAAAAATTTACAAATCTGATAAATGGCTCACATAGTATAAGAAAATATACAAATTCTGATTACAACTTTAAATTTAATTATCCCAATGATTGGAAAATTAAAAAATATGAAAACCAGCCTTATATCACTCAAATAACAGATTCTGAAAGAGATTATATTATAGAAAAAAAAGGAGTAATTTCTTTAAACTATTTTAAAATTTCAAATAACGCAAACACAAATGTTGATACTTTTAGAGTTGCCGCAAAAGGCAAATCAACTGTATTAAGCGATGAAAAAAAGAATATAAACGACAAAGAAGCTTACGAGAATTCCTATGAACATCTTTTGGCATACGAAAAAACAACCACAATTCAAATAGATTCAGACGAATTTATACAAATTACCTTAGCTACGGCAAAGCATAATAATGATTATTATATTAATATATATAATAATTTATTAAAAAGCATTGAATTTACGGCACAGCAATAAAACTTTAATAAACACGCGAATATCTTTATGCTTAATCATCTTCAGCAATCTATTAAATTTGCTGCCGCCTTAATTTTTATTGGCATTTTTTTATTTTGTTTAAATAATTTTAATTTAAAAATATTATTTACCGCGCAGACCCAAGCCCAAGTTTCATCGGATGTCATAGCAATCCGCGTTATTCCAAATCAGGAGCATTATAGCGCTTTGCGCTGGTATAAAAAACAAGGATTTTCAGGATCTCCGCAGTCACTAATTGTTGACGGTT
>JAYEHJ010000013.1:0-5439 GCA_034659435.1 Patescibacteria group bacterium
AGTATCATCTCCAGATGACAAGTCAGTCAAAGAGTCCCAATCATACTGTATTGTATTTGTCGCTGTATCTGTCTTAATCCACCCGCTTGCATTACCGATTTGATAAAAATTATCATTCTCTATTACAACAGAGCCATAGGTCTCAGATATATTAGCAGGAGTCTCGTCCAAAGTCGGATCAAGAGGCGAGCTAAAATCACAACTCGCGCCCTGAACATACTGCAAAATTGCTTTCACATCATCATCATCAGGATCATCAACATCCATAGATATATCTACAACTCCGCTTGCATCCGTCCTAAATGTTGCTGAATTAAATACTCCGAGTGGCGGATCATTCGGTTCTGTGTAATCAACTCTAACGCTAATTTGATCTATATAATACATTCTTTGCCTAGAATTAGAAGTGTTTTGCCCCCAAAGTTTTACGTCTAAATTCATAACATCGCTCCATGTCCAAGTGCTAGGTGCTTCTACATCATTAGTAATATCATAATAATGCAAAGTATCGGAGACGGTTAAGACAGCTTGTCCGTATCCTTGGCTCGTTCCTGTAGCTGTGCCTCCAAAAATCGGCTGTATATAAACAGTAATATTGGCCTGCAAATCCTGAACATGCGCCTCTAAAACAATCTCTACGCTATTAATATCATAACCTAAATTCGTTGCCTTGTTGGAATCAGCAAGCAAATAATGGATATTTTCTTCACTACCGGCTTTTTTTGGTATATTGCGAATCGCATAATCATTAGGAGTGGAATTCCAGGCATAACCGGGAGTAGTCCATGTTCCCGTTGAAGATCCGCCGTCATAATCGTATTCAGCAACCGCGTCTGAAGCGATTTGCCACTGCCGCCCTTCTTCAAAAACCAACTGACCGTCTTTTCCGCTTGATCCAAAATAATGCTTATCAGCCAATTTTACCGATCCAAGCAGATAAAATTCCGGTGAAACATCAGGCGCGTCAAAAGTATAAGTGAATTCAAGGACATCGCCCGGTTTTATATCAAGATTCTGCCAAACAAGTTCTTTGCTATTTTCACCATTTTGAATCAAGAATAATGAATCAAGAATAATGCCTTCATCATCCCCGTCTTCCAATTCTTGCCCCTTAATTCTTAATTCCCGATTCTTAATTCTAAAATCCAAAGGCACATACTCAACCAAATTCCCTTGAAAACTTTCATTGGCGCTTAAAATCATTTTCATTTCATAATCAGCCAAAGGAAAAATTCTTGTCGGACCGATTCGTTCAAGTTCAAAATTTAAAAAAGATTCTACTTTAAATTCATCATATATCTCTCTGTTTCCATTTTCAGTCTCAGCGCTTAATTTAATATTATAAACACCTTTGCAAAGCGCAGAATAATAACTATAATAATCAGACCCATCAATAACCGTATCACCAGCGCATTCCGAATTTTTAAATATCGTACCATCATCAGTGCTGAATATGTTAACTTTGCCACTGGGTGCTGTGATTTCCAAAAATAAATCCGCGTTACAAAGAGTGTGTCCAAGATCATCTAAAACACCCATCTGTAAATAAACGTTTTCGCCTGGGCGATACACCGCCTTATTAGTATTAACAGCTAAAACGCCCCAATTAAAATCCTGGCTTATCTGATAAACTTCTCCTTTATCTTCAATTTCTATTTCAAAATAATATTTGCCAGGCTTAAATTCATTGACATTTTCCGGCAATTTAACAATAAATTCCCCCTCGCCGACATAACGAACCTCCGGTTTAAGGCCGGTTTTGTTTCCTTTGGCGCCGCGCAAATCAGCAGAAATCTTTATATGATCATATTCATCGCCAAAAGGACTGATAAGACCTGAAATAATTTTATTAAGCAAATTTTTATTCTTTTTATAGCGGAAATTCAACTCCGGTTTTTCAGATATTTTAAAATCAGTCTTAGTATTTAATAAATCAACGTTATATTCGCCTAAATCATCATTATACCGATCTTCATCACTGGGGTATTCTTCATACCGCGGAGCATAATCGCTCTCGCTTATTTCTTGCTTCACATCCGTATTGTCATATTCAATTTCTATCCAAAGAGAATCTAAAAAAACAAAAAAATCCAAAAATTGTTCGTCATTCTCAGACGGCATTTTTGGATTATTATAAGAAATTTTAAATTTTAAATTTTCAATTTCATCCCATCCGATTGTCTCAGACAATTGAAAATTAAAATACCCGCCATTAATAAAATTGGAATATTCTTGATTTAACTCAAAAACGGTTATTTGCTCCCATATTTCACCCAAGCTATATTCAAAAGATAAATTATCATTTTCTAATGAACTTTGCGCCGCAAATGATAAATATAAATTCAAACTGCTTACTTCCCTGTCTTTATGCTCAAAAGAAACGTTAAAATCGGAAAAAATCACGCTTTTCTGTATTAATTTTTCTTCGGCATTAGCTGAATTTTTATTAAAAACCGCGAATAAATTAAAACTGGAAAATAAGGATTTTATTTTTTTATAAACACTGCTCAATTCAGGCTTGTCTTCATCTGATACATCTAAAATATCATTTTCAGCTTCCTTGGATTGATCCTCGCTTTCGCTTTCTGCTTCCTCTTGACTGCTGTTGCTATCCTGATCTGAATCAATGTTTTCTGTTTCAAAATTACCATTTTCTACGTCATTAATATCCCCCATGTCTGATTCATAGTTTTTAATTTCATATTCTATGTCTTCTTTAATACTGTCAATTTCTTCACTTTCATCATCCTCTCTGTCTTGATTACATTCCGCCTTGTCCTTCTCAACCTCAATATCAGAAAGAATATCAGCCGTCTTTTGCAAAGCAATAAAAGCTGAATTAGCCTGATTAAATTCAGACAATTCGGAATCCGGCGCTAAATATTGCAAAAAAACATTATTTATATTTTCCCAAACAAAATTTTCTTCTGTATTCTCTTCTACTATATATTTCCCAGGGAATATTTTAATTTGATTATTAAAGGCTTTAACAAAAATAAAACGGCTGGGCGTAAAATTAA
The DNA here is from genome assembly GCA_034659435.1 of Patescibacteria group bacterium. Taxonomy (GTDB): domain Bacteria; phylum Patescibacteriota; class Patescibacteriia; order Patescibacteriales; family UBA12075; genus JAGLYP01. The sequence goes on from JAYEHJ010000013.1 coordinate 3,021, forward strand.
ACACGACCATTAATAACAATATTAAAAATACCAATCTAAAAACAATATTAGATGATATTATTCTAATTTTTTTAAGCAATGGGGATTGCATTGTGCGATTTTTAAGTTTTTCTAGATTTAAATCAAAATTAAAATATTATTAAAAACATTAAATAAAAATAAATATTATAAAACCAAAAATAACACTAAATAAATTAGTGTGAAAAAATTGATTTCTATGTGTTATTATAACATTTTTCGCCGGTCTTTTGCAAATTAAAAAAATCCGCTGCTATTCCTGTTTATATTCCCCAAAATACCACTCCAAAAATTCTTTAGCGACAGGAACGGCGGCAGCGCTGCCTTCACCGCCCTCTTCAATTAAAATCGTAATTACCAATTCAGGATTATCATAAGGCGCGAAGCCAGTAAACCAAGCGTGTGTTTCGTTCTTGCTTGACCATTGAGCTGTTCCTGTTTTTCCGGCAACCGCTACCGGAACTGACTGCATACTGCGCGCCGAGCCAAGGGTTACTGTCTGGCGCATTCCTTGCCGCACCACATGGATATTATACGGATCAATAAAATCTTTCCTTATCGGCTCATCTTCAAAAACTCTTATTATTTTATCATCGCCGGATAAAATTTCTTTTATAAAATGTGGGCGGTATAACTTGCCTGAATTCGCGAAAACACTTGTGAAAACCGCTACCTGCAATGGCGTAACCAGCAAGTCCCCTTGACCGATTGCCAAATGATATGTGTCGCCGATATACCACGGTTCGTTTTTATAACTCTCTTTCCATTCCCTGCTTGGCAAAAATCCGCTTGCCTCGCCGGCCAAATCAACACCCAGCTGCGTACCTAAACCGAACAAGCGTCCATATTCAACAATTCGCTCAACCCCTAAACCGCGGAAATCTTCATATCCTCCGCCAATATAATAAAAAAAAGTATTGACCGATTGCGCGATTGCCTTGCGCGCGTCTGTTCTTCCATGTCCGCCCGCGAGCCAATCAGGAAAAAACCATTCCCCGATTCTAATCCCGCCAACGCTTAAAAAACTTGTGCGTTCGCTAATAATTCTCTCTTCCAAGGCCGCTGCCAGCATAAGCGGCTTAATTGTGGAACCGGATGGATATTCGCCGCTAATTGAGCGGTTAAACAAAAATTTATCAGGATGGCTAATCAAGGCGCCATATTCTTCTTGCGATATGCCGCGCGCGAAAACGTTATTATTATAAGCAGGCAGACTGACCATTGCCAATATCTCGCCGTTCTCCGGATCCATTGCGATCGCTGACGCTTTAGCGCATTTTAATTCTATTAAATGCCGGTTTAGAATTTCTTCAAGCTTAATTTGCGCCATAACGTCCAAAGACAAAACTAAATTATTTCCGTCTTCTCCTTCAACCATGCTAATAATTTTCTTTTCTTTGTAAAAAGCGTCAACTTCAATTTGCTTATGCCCGCTTCTGCCTTTAAGTTCGTTTTCCCAAAAATATTCTATTCCCATCTTCCCGATATAATCAATAGGCAAATATTCCGCGCCAAACTTCTCAAGCTCTTCTTTGTTAATTTTTCCGGTATAACCCATAATATGCGACATAGAGAAAAAATAATCAGCCCGTTCATCTTTATTTTCCAGGCCATACACAAGATAATCACGATTTGTCCGGTTTGACAACACGATTCCCGGCCAAGAATCAGACAATATATATAATCTCATTGCCTTGTCGTAATTAATATTATCAGCAATAAATAAAGGCTGATGCGCTTCCAAAGATTTTTGCGTGATTGAATTATATTTTTCGCTTAAATCGCTTGCTTTCAAATCTTCCAAGATTAAACTTAATTCATTAAATATCAAATTTCTTTCCTCTTCCTCTTTATTTATGTCAGCCGGTATGAAATATAACATAAAATTAGCGCGATTTCTTACAAGCGGCCGGCCAAGCCTATCATATATGATCCCTCTTTTCGGTTCAATTCGTTCAGTTCTAATGCGGTTTTCTTCCGCTATTAAATAATAATCATCGCCTTTAACAACTTGCAGCCAAGCCGATCTTGCCAAAAGAAGCAAAAGCAAAAAAATAAAAAAGGCCGCTACTGTTTTTAATTTTCCGGAATCAAAACTATTCCCAACTGTTTCTTTTTCTTTTTTATCAAAAATAAAAACATTTTCAGACCATGACGACCGAGTAAGCTTATTTATCCGCCCATCCTTAAATTTTCCGCTCTGAATTACAAAAGGGTTGATGTTTTTATTTTTTTTCATGATTATTTAGCGGTAATTATTTTTTTCTTTCTCAAGAAAACCGGCTTAAACTTTGGACTGAAAAAATTAAATAAATATAAAAATATTGACATCAAAAATAAATTTAAAAACAAGCCATACATTTTATACAAAAAAAACGCTTTATTAAAAACAAACAAAAAT
>JAYEHJ010000014.1:0-5355 GCA_034659435.1 Patescibacteria group bacterium
GATTTAGATGCTTTTAAAGAGATTCCCGATCATTTAATATTATTTCCCTGCCGGGGGCAATGTGTGTCGGGAATGACAAATTAAGAGAGTAATGGAATGGCAGATGGATGTTGCGTAAGGTGAGTTAATAAATAAAATATGCAAATTATTCAAAAAAGAAATGTTTGGCTTGGTTTTTCAGGGGTTTTGGTTGCCGCTTCAATTGCCGCGCTTGCGGTTTGGGGTTTGAATTTTGGGATTGATTTTACCGGCGGCAGCCTTTTAGAGCTTAGGTTTTTAAATGAAAGGCCGGCGGTAAATGATATTCAAGAATCTGTGGCTGATTTGGAATTGGGCAGTTTGGTTGTTCAGCCGATTGACGCGCAAAATGTTATTTTAAGATTTCAGGAAACAAGCGAAGAAAAACATCAGGAAGTTTTACAGCGCCTTGATAGCATTGGCGTAAAAAATGAAGAGGCAACAGGCTTTCAAAATATTGAAGAGCTGCGTTTTGATTCTGTGGGTCCGACAATCGGGCAAGAATTAAAAAGCAAGTCAATGACTGCCGCTATTATTGTATTATTTGCGATTGTTTTGTATATCGCTTGGATTTTTCGCAAGGTTTCAAAACCTGTTGAATCATGGAAATATGGAGTATCCGCCATCATCGCCTTGTTTCATGATGTAATTATCACTTTGGGCGTGTTTGCGTATCTAGGACAATATATGAACATTGAACTAAACACGGCGTTTGTCGCTGCCATGCTTATGATTTTGGGTTATAGCGTTAATGACACGATTGTGGTCTTTGATCGTGTGAGAGAAAATTTGCCAAAAAGCGATGAGGATTTTGAGGGCACTGTCAACACGAGCGTTAATCAAACTATTAAACGGTCTATCAATACTTCTTTTACAACTCTATTGGTCTTATTATCTATTTTCTTTTTTGGAGGCGCCACAATCCGCGAGTTTATCCTGGCGCTGTCTATCGGCGTCCTAATCGGCACCTATTCTTCAATATTTTTAGCAAGCCCGGTGTTGGTTTTGTGGGAGAAGTTTGGAAGGAAGTAAAAATTTATAACATTATTTTAATTTAATTTCTCTTCCGCTTTTTTTTATTTCATAAACCAAAGGGATAGCTATGTCTTTAAAATCTTTTGGGTTAAAAGCAACTATATCAACAGGCGCGCTAAATCCAATATCCATAGAGTGGAATTTGGTTCTTAAATATATTTCCGCTTCAAAAGTGTCTTTAAATTTTGCAGAAACAAAACATAAATCAAGATCGCTGTATTTTTTAGCTTCATCAAAATATGGCTTGCTAAATTCACGGGTGCATAATTTATAAAATGCTTGTTTATGGTAAGGGTATTGGCATCTCATATTAAAGTTGGTAAAAGCGGCAAGTTGCCGTAATAATTTATTGCTTGGGTTAATATTTGCTTTTTTTGATAATTCTTCTAGATCGTGAATATATGGAGCGGCTTTTTTTGTTTCTTGAGTAATTAGTCCTTTTAATAATTTTTCTAAAGTTAAATGACAGTAAAACAAACACGCGTCATATCTTTTTGATGTCCAAAGCGATTGAGCTGTTTTCCAATCATGGTCAGCCATTTCAAACCAATAATCTATTATTTATTGAATTTGTTTTTTAGTAAATGTCATAATTTTATTGTAGCACAGCGAATTATATAGTCAATATAAATACGACTAGGCTTGCATTTTTGACAAAACATATAAAAATAATGTATTATATAGACTAGATAATAATTAAAGTGTTCAAAAAATTTGCACACTGTTTTTAATATGAAACAATCAAAATTGTTTACAAAAACTAGAAAGTCAGCTCCTACTGATGAAACTTCAAAAAACGCGCAATTGCTTACTCGCGCCGGTTTTGTACACAAGGAAATGGCAGGGGTTTATACTTTTTTGCCTTTGGGACTCAAAGTAATTGAGAAAATTAAAGATATTATTAGGGAAGAATTAAATAATATCGGCGCTTTTGAGTTAAAAATGACTGCTTTGCAGCAAAAAGATATTTGGGAAAAAACCGATCGTTGGGACGAAAAAAAAGTGGATGATTGGTTTCGCACAAATTTAAAAAACGGCGCGGAACTGGGCTTGGCTTTTACGCACGAAGAGCCGTTAACCAATATAATGAAAAATTATATTTTATCATATAAAGATTTGCCGGTTTACGCATATCAATTTCAAACAAAATTCAGAAACGAGCTCAGGGCAAAATCAGGAATAATGCGAGGCAGGGAATTTATTATGAAAGATTTATATGATTTTTCATTAAATAAGGAAGAGCATGATAAATTTTACGAGAAGATGAAAGGCGTGTATATGAAGATATTCAATCGCGTCGGAATCGGCGATAAAACATATTTAACATTGTCTTCAGGCGGATCGTTTTCAAAATATTCTTTTGAATTTCAGACAATTTCCGATGCCGGCGAAGATGTGATTATGTATGATGAATATAAAAAAATAGCGATTAATAAAGATGATTATTCAGAAGAAATTTTTACTGATTTTAATCTTAAAAAAGAGGAATTAAATTTTAAAGAGGCAAAATCAATTGAAGTCGGAGATATTTATACATTGGGCGAAAAATATTCAAAAGCCTTAGGGCTTGCGTATAAGGATAAAAATGGTGAAGAAAAAATTGTTTACATGGGTTCTTACGGGATTGGCATTCCAAGGCTGATGGGAACAGTGGTGGAAATTTTTAATGACGAAAAAGGCATAATTTGGCCGGAATCAATCGCTCCGTTTAAAGTTCATTTATTATCATTAAATCAAAATGAAAAAGCGGAAGAGCTGTACAAAAATTTAGAACAGGCCGGAATTGAAGTTTTGTATGACGACAGGGACGTTCGTCCAGGGGAGAAATTCGCAGACGCGGATTTAATCGGAATTACATACAGAATAGTTGTCAGCGCGAAAACCATAAAAGAAGATTCAGTTGAATTAAAAAAGCGCGATTCAGAAAATATTGAGATGATTAAGATCAGTGATTTGATTAGTAAGATGAAAGTTTTAAGATGATATATTTATTATTGTTAAATTGCTTTATTGCTAATATTGATAAAATAAACAATTTAATAATTTAACAATAAAGCAATTTAATTAATGTTAAATAAATTATTAGGAAAATTCAGCAAAGACCTTGGTATAGACTTGGGTACGAAAAATACGCTTGTTTATACCGCGGATAAAGGCATAGTTATTAATGAGCCGTCGGTTGTAGCCGTGAATACGCGTACTGATGAGATTTTGGCCGTGGGGGATGAAGCCAAAAAAATGGTTGGAAAAACTCCCGGGCATATTCAGGCGATTAAGCCCCTGGTAGACGGAGTAATTTCCGATTTTGAGGTTACGGAAAAAATGCTTAAATATTTTATTGACAAAGTGCATGCCGACGGATTTACTTTAATTCCTCGTCCGCGGGTTGTAATCGGCATTCCTTTGGATATCACGGAAGTGGAAAAAAAGGCGGTGGAAGACGCGGCAAAATCGGCCGGAGCCAGGCAGGTGTATTTAATTGAAGAATCAATGGCGGCTGCTATTGGCGCGCGTTTGCCGGTAGCGGAACCGACAGCGACAATGATAGTTGACATAGGCGGCGGCACTACTGAAATTTCCGTTATTTCTTTGGGCGGAGTTGTTTCATGGAAATCGCTTAGACAGGCAGGGAATGAATTGGATAATAATATAATTCAATATTTTAGAGAGGAGTTTGGCATGTTAATCGGCGAGCAAGTAGCGGAAAACGTTAAACTGCAAATCGGTTCGGCCGTTTCTTTAAAAGAGCCGATGGAGATGGAAGTGCGCGGCAGAGACCTTGCTAACGGCTTGCCTCGAGCCGTTGTTGTTAATGACAGCCAAATTAGGGAAGCTATCAGCAAAACGATTGATCAAGTTATTGATAATATAAAAATTACTTTGGAAATCACTCCGCCTGAATTGGTTTCCGATATATACGAACACGGGATAATTTTAACCGGCGGCGGCGCGCTTTTAAGATGCTTGGATAAAGAAATCGCCCAAGCCACAAAAATTCCCGTGAGAGTAGCAGATGACGCCTTGACTTGCGTTGTCAGGGGCGCTGGAATTTTATTAGAGGATCCGGAATTGCTGGAAAAAGTTTTAACCCCGGATAGTGATGAGTTTTAATTTTAATATATGCTTATCAAAAAGAAAAACATAATAATTTATTTGGCAGCTTTCGCGCTGCTTGTTTTTTTGTATGGAATCGGAGTATTAAAGCCGGTGGAAAGTATATTTACGCGAATTTTAAATCCGGTTTTAAAACAGTTTTATACAATTGGAACAGACATTAAAGATATATATGAAGAGCAAACATCAAAACATGACTCAGCTAAGGTTATAAAGGAATTGGAGGAGCAGGTTATGGTTTTGTCCGGTGAAAACGCCAAATTAAAAACCGCGCTTAAAGAAAATGATATTTTACGCGAGCATTTGGGTTTTCTGGAAAGAAATGAATTAACATACATAATGTCTAATATTATTTCCAAAGAAGATATTTTAAATGTTGGCGGGCAAACAGAGGTTATAATTATTGATAAAGGCGAGCGAGATGGAATTTATAGCGGCTTGTCAGTTGTGAACAGCCAAGGCGTAATAATCGGCAAGGTCGCGGAAGTAAAAGCCGGAACCGCAAGAGTGTATTTAACCAGCAGTGACAGATGCAAATTAGCGGCTACAATACTGGGTGATGATACTACCAGCGGAATCGCGCAAGGCAGTTTTGGCTTGGTTATAAAAATGGATTTTATTCCGCAGATAAAAAAATTAAATATTAATGATATTGTTGTGAGCTCCGGTTTGGAAAAAGACATACCGCGTGCTTTGGTTGTCGGCAGGATTAGCGAGGTAAGAAGAGAAAGCAATAAATTATGGCAAAGCGCGATTATTGAACCGATGCTGAATATGGATGAATTAACAATTGTATCAATAATCATACCCTGAATGTATTTAAAAATATTAAGCCAAATTATACTTTTTAGCTTAATAGCGCTTTTTCAAATTGGTTTTGTCAAGGCCTTGCCTATTTGGTTTAGCGAAGTTAATTTGATTTTGCTGGTTCTGGTTTTTTTTCTGGGATTTGACAGATTAAAAACAGTTTTATTTTGGGGCGCGGGAATGGGTATTATTTATGATTTATATGCTTTTGTTTTTTTTGGCGTGCATACAATGAGTTTGCTCATAACGATTTTTTTAGCTTATTTTTTAATGGTAAATTTTTTAACCAACCGTTCGCTTTATTCTTTCCTGGTTTTAACTTCATTTACTATTTTTTGTTTTGAATTTTTTTCTTTTATAATAATAAATATAAGCAGTTTG
>JAYEHJ010000015.1:0-24974 GCA_034659435.1 Patescibacteria group bacterium
CCGGCCTGGAACAAAAAGTTGCCAAAGATAGCGGCGCTGCTGTAGTTACTGAAGAATCTGGTGAAGTTACTGCGGTAGATAGTTCTTCAATAACAATAAATAATTATGCCTATAAATTAAAAAAATACAGTTCAAAATAAATCGTCTTAAACTATGATTTTTCTGATTATTATGATGGACTATGATTTTTGCAATCATAGCCCATCATTTAATCATTTTAATCATAGTTCAAGACAATATTCATGATTATAAACAAAAAATATAAATATTCTGATTTAACAGCCAAAATCATAGGTATGTCAATGGAAGTGCATAAATTTTGACGAGCGCATATTTTTGACAGTCAACTTTCGGTCATATATAATATGGAATATGGGTATAGCTTTAACTCCAAAACAAAAAAAGCATTGGAATTATTAGAGGAGGCTAAAAGAAAAGTTGAGGAGATGATTGAAAAAAAATAAATGTGGCATATATACATCCTGCAATGCAGAGACAAAACGTTTTATACAGGGGTTACAACCGATCTTAAAAGGCGGGTTAACGAGCATAACACTTCAAATTTGGGAGCTAAATATACAAAATGCAGGCGTCCGGTAAAATTAGTATATTCGGCTGTAAAAAAGGATAAGTCAGGCGCGTTAAAGGCGGAGTGTAAAATAAAGAAGTTATCAAGAACTGAAAAGTTTAAAATTATCGGCAATGTTGATTTATAGTCAAGGAATTTGAATATTCCCGACTACTGTTAGTGCCCTTTGGGCATAACTTGATAAAAAAATTATGCAAGAATTTATAATCAATGTAATTAAACAAAACGCGATAGAGATTGCGTGGATTGTTATTTTATTCTTTTTTGGTAAAGCAGTTTTAAAATTAATTGTAAAGCGGCTTACGCAAATGGCTGACGACGGGGATGATTCTAGCACATCCCAAAAAGAAAAAAGAGCGGAAACTTTAGGGCATGTCATTATGTCAATTGGAAATATTGTTATTTACGCCATAATTTTGTTTATGATTTTAAGCTTATTCGGCATAGACATAAGACCGATTTTGGCTGGCGCCGGCGTTATCGGTTTAGCAATAGGTTTTGGCGCGCAATCATTGGTCAAGGATTTTGTTTCCGGGCTTTTTATTTTAGTTGAAGATCAATACGGAATAGGCGACAGAGTAAAAATAGGCGCCGCCGAAGGCAAGGTTATCAGAATTACAATGCGCTCCACAGTGTTAAAAAATAACGAAGGAGGGGTGCATTATATATCTAATGGATTAGTTAAAGACATAATTAATATGTCTCAGCAAAAGGAATAAATAACAAAGAAATAACTGTCCTTGACATAACCATTCATTGTGCTACTATATAAAAACAAATTAAACAGCCATAGACAGCAGGCAAAAAAATAAGACCTGCCGAGGTAGTATGAGTGATAAAATGGCTTTTAAATTGCCATTTTTTTTATTTAATTTTAGCTAATTTATTATTGATATTATTATATGCCTAAAACAAAACTGCAAAAACAAGAGATTTTAAGAACTCTTGAAAAAAAAATTAAAAAAGCTAAATCCATTGTTTTTACTGAATTTAATTCTTTGGGAGTAAAAGACAATGAAGAATTAAGAAATAACTTAAAAGAGGCTGACAGCGAATATATGGTTGCCAAAAAAACTCTTTTGGATATTGCCTTTAAAGAAGAAAAAATTGAAAATTTGGGTATTAAAAGTTTTGAAGGAAAAATTGCAACTGTATTCGGCTATGAAGATGAAGTCGCTCCGGCAAAAGTTGTTGATGAATTTCAAAATAAGAATGAAGAAAATAAAGAAAAAGTCAGACTTGTTGCTGGAATTTTGGAAAGTAAATTTTTAAATACTGCTGAAGTTACAGCTCTCGCGAAATTGTCAAGCAAAGAGGAATTGTATGCCAAAATTGTCGGATCCCTAAACGCTCCGATTTCCGGTTTTGTTAATGTACTAGCGGGAAATATCCGCGGATTGGTTAATGTTTTAAAAGCTATTGAGGAGAAAAAAGTTTAAGAAAATAATTAATTAAAATTAAACAAAATATTTATGACTGAAGAAAAAAAACAAGAGGGAACAACTGCGCCAGCTGCCGAAGCTAAGGCGGATGAAAAAGAAAAAACAGTTGAGGTTCCTGCAAAATTTAAATCATTGGTTGAGGAGATTGAAAAAATGTCTGTTTTGGATTTAGCTGAATTGGTAAAAATTTTAGAAGACAAATTCGGCGTTTCCGCTGCTGCTCCAGCAATGATGATGGCAGGTGTCGCGGCAGGCGCGGGCGCTGGTGAAGAAGTTGAGGAAAAAAGCAGTTTTGACATTGAATTAACAGAAACAGGAAGTAACAAAATTGCTGTTATTAAGGCAGTAAGAGTTATTACGGAAATCGGGCTTAAAGATGCCAAAGACATGGTTGACGCAGCCCCAAAAGTTATTAAAGAAGGCGTTAAAAAAGAAGAAGCGGAAACTATTAAAAAACAATTGGAAGAAGCAGGAGCTAAGGTTACTTTAAAATAAAATAAAATAAAAAAAACCCGCCCCTCGCGAGGGGCGGGTTTTTTTTATTGTGTTATTATTGAAAATTAGTTAAAATACAGATATGACAATAAACAAAATAATAAAATTCAGAATAATATTATTTTTATTGCTTGTTGTGTCTGTTGGTTTTTTCTTTTGTAAGGCAATTGTTCCAAGCGGCAGGATTATTTATGCTAATAATTTTGAAAAAGAAAATTATTTTTTAAGCAAATTAAGCCCTGACGAAAGATTATCCGCAAGCGATAAAAAAATAGAAAATATAATTATCGCGAATCCGGTTTATTTTAATTTATATACGCCTCGTACTTTTGATAAAGCAGTATTAAAATATCGCTATAAAAATACGGCCGAAACTTCATTGATTGAAACAGGAGTATTGGTTGATAAAAACACTTGGCGTTATGATTTGCGTCCGGTTGAGAATAGGCTTATTGATCAGCTGTCTTTGATTTGGAATAAAATTAGAGAGGGAGATGAAATACTTTTGATTAGGCCGGAAACATCAGACAGCGGGACCGGCGCAAGCTATTCAAATATTAAAGATTTTATTTCAAATCCGCCAAGTTTTGAAAAAATCGCCGCGTATAACTATAATTTGAATTTGAATTATATTTTAAAGGATTATCAACCAAATGAATCTACAACACAAAATATTCCGGCGCTTAGGGGAGCTTATCAGTTTTTTGTTTATTTGAAAGATGAAGACTTGGATTTAAATTTTATCTTTTATGATTTAAATAAAAATAAAGATACAGATGATTTTGATATTAGGCTCTATTTTAATAATGAACTTATAAATTTTAGGCATATTAAGGATGATGGCAATACTAGTGATAATGGAAAATTTAGCAAGGAAAACAATGTCCAATTTAAATTGGCTAATTTGCCTGAAGGCGCTTACAAAATTGAAGTAAAAGCCAATAATGATATTGTAACAAAGACAATCAAAACTACGCATAAAAAAATGGCTTTTATTCATAAGCTTGAATTATTTAACGCGGGAAAAGAGGATATTAAACTTTATACTGACAGCAATTCAATTCAGGCAACCACAATTTTCCCTGAAAGTTTGCAGATTGCAAAAATAAATGAAAATAATTTGTTTCTTAATAAAACTTACAAGCAGTTTGAAATTTCAATAGATAATCAGGGCACAAGTTCGGAGATATTACTCAAAAAAGACGGCTTGATTTTGAGCGGAGACGGGGTTTTTGCCTTTAATTCATTCGCTCTAATTAATCCTAAAATCAAAAAAGCCGATTATAATTTAGACGTAGACAAATCCGGCATTGATTATATTATTGCCAAATACAAAAGTCCGCAAAAAGCAGGGGAATGGTCTGTCGTTGAAGTAGAAATAGATTTAGCGCAAGCTTATCGTGAAAATAACAGGAATAGCTTTATAATTTCCGCGCCAAAGTTAAAGCAGGAAGATAAGAAAGAATTATATTTTGATTTAATAGAAATAGAATTAAGCGGACGCAGTCTGCTGGATAAAATTAATAATTTTTGGAATTAATTATGAGAATAATAGCAAAAGAATTATTTTATGTTACTGGTTCGGCTTTTTTGATATATTTTATAATGGAAATTTTTTGGACAGGAATAGTTTTGTCGTATTTTAATATAAACTGGGTGTTGCTATTATGGCTGATTATTGCTATATTGATAGTATTGATACCAGATAAAAAAAATGGAAATAAATAAAGAACAAATAAGAAAAAGTTTACCGTTTGTATTATTTGCGGTTATTTTTTTGCTTCCGATTATTAAAATTCAAGGAATTGTTATATTGGCTATTATAACAGGCTTGTTTTTTGCGTTTAAAAATTTAAAATTAAATAATATAAATTTAGGTTCAAAAAATACAACAATTGACCTAGATCATCTAAAAAATATGAAAAATGCCAAATCATTAATAATTATTATCGTAGCGGCAATTTTCGCTTTGTGGCTGTTTTTTGCTTCAATTGTGATTATTGACGCGGGCGAAACAGGAGTTTATTCTTTGTTTGGAAAAGTTCGCGATCAGGAATTGTCATCAGGCTTTCATTTGGTTATTCCTTTAGCCAAGGTTACGAAAATAAGCATTAGAACCGAGGAATATACTATGAGCATAGCGCAAGGAGAGGGTAAGCGCTATGGCGCGGACGCTATTACGTCTTTAACCAAAGAGGGCTTAAGCGTGGATTTGGATATGACTGTTTTATACCGCATTAAAGAAGAAAAGGCTTCGGATATTTATAGAACGGTTGGCGTAAAAGAGAATGTGGATGAAAAAATTATCCGTCCGACAATTCGCACGGCAATTCGCGATGTAATCGCTCACTATGAGGCAAAAGATATTTATTCGGAAAAACGAGAAGAAGCGGCTGATAAAATCGCGGAAAATTTAAAAAATGAATTAGGGGAGAGAGGAATAATAATTGAACAAGTTTTACTTAGAAACGTAGCTTTACCGGCTAATTTGGCAAATGCCATTCAGGAAAAATTGCAAGCTGAGCAGGAAGCGCAAAAATATGATTTTATTTTGCAAAAAGAAAAGAAAGAAAAAGAAAGAAAAATTATTGAAGCAGAAGGCCAGCGCGACGCGCAAAAGATAATTAATGAGAGTCTAAGCACAAATTATCTTTATTATTTATATATAAAAGATTTAAAAGAGCGCGAAGGGACGATTTATGTGCCGACTAATCCGAGTACGGGAATGCCGCTTTTTAGGGAGTTGGGGAGGTAAATTTAAGAATAAAATAAAGAATCAAGAATCAAGAATTAGGAATTAAGGGTTTTTTAATTATGATTAAGGGCGTTATTATTAAAAAAATTAGTAAATATAAAGACGAGCGGGGCTGGCTGGCTGAGATTTTTCGTGATGACGAAGTTGATTTTCATGTTGCAATGTCTTATGTAAGCTCAACCAAGCCTGGTGTTATTCGTGGGCCGCATGAGCATAAATATCAATCTGATTTTTTTGTGTTTATCGGACCGGGAGATTTTGAATTGCACCTTTGGGACAGGCGCGAGGATTCTGAAACTTATAAAGAATATGTAAAAATTAAAGTCGGCGAGAGCAATTTATGTTCGGTAATAGTTCCGCCTGGAGTTGTTCATGGATATAAATGTGTTTCAGATAATAATGCTTTGTGCGTAAATATGCCTGATAAATTATATAAAGGAAAAAACAAGCAAGAAGAAATTGACGAAATTCGCTGGGAGCAGGACAAAAATTCACCTTATAAAATATTATAATAAATTAAAAATTAAAAATTATAAAATATGGACTGTATTTTTTGTAAAATCATAGCCCAGGATATTCCCGGCTATAAAGTTTATGAAGATGAAAAAGTTTACGCTTTTTTTGATATTTTGCCGATTAGCCAGGGGCATACGATTATTGCTCCTAAAAATCATATCTCTGATATTGAAAATTTTTCCGAAAGCGAGCTATGCGCCATGACTGTGGCGATTAAAAAAATAGGCAAAGCAATGATTGAGGGGTTAGGCGTAAAAGGTTATAGCGTTTTTCTTGACAACAAAAGCGCCGCTAACCAGCATGTTCCGCATGTTCATTTTCATTTAGTGCCGCGAGCCGAAGGAGACGGATTAGAGCGCTGGCCGCAGTCAGGGTATGGCGAGGGAGAAGCTGAATTTTGCTTAAAGAAAATCAAAAAAGAATTAAAATAAATTTGAGAAACATGAATGATTGTATTTTTTGTAAAATAATTGAAAAAATTATACCGTCTAATGTTGTTTATGAAGATGATGATTTTTTAGCATTTTTAGATATTAGGCCGATCAGTTCAGGGCATACGATTGTAGTCCCTAAAAAACATATTGTTGACATGGAAAGTATGGATTCTGTTAATATGGGAAAAATGATAAATATTGTTAAAAAAATCGGTTTAGCTATGCTTAATGGTTTGAAAGTTAAAGGGTATAGCGTTTTTCTTGACAATAAAAGCGCGGCCAATCAGCATGTGCCGCACATACATTTTCATATTGTTCCAAGGATAGAAGGCGACGGACTTGATCGCTGGCCGCAGCAAGATCGTTATGAAGAAGACGAGGATAATAAAAATATGAATTTAATTATTGAAGGGCTGGAGGGGTAATTTTTAATTTTAAAAAACAATGGAATGTTTATTTTGTAAAATCGCGAACAAAGAATTGCCTTGCTATAAAGTATATGAAGATAAGGATTTTTTAGCTTTTTTAGATATCAGACCGCTTAATCCTGGGCATACCCTTGTAATACCGAAAAAGCATTTTCGCTGGGTTTGGGATGTGCCGAATATCTCCGAATATTATAGTATTGTTTCCAAAATCGCGAACGCGATTAAAAAAGCTTTTGACACTGATTATGTCGTGTCGTTGGTTTTTGGCGAAGAAATCGCCCATGCCCATGTTTGGCTTATTCCCAGATTAAAAAATGACGGGCATGGAAGCGCGATTGATTTAAAGAATATAAAAAAATTAAGCGACAGGGAAATGGCAGACGCGCAGGAAAAAATCGTAAAGCAGTTAAAAAATTCATAAATTTATATATGAAAATTTTAGTTACCGGCGGAGCTGGTTTTATCGGTTCAAATTTTATTAATTATTGGCTGGAAAAATATTCAAATGACAAAATTGTTAATTTGGATCTTTTGACTTATGCCGGGAATTTGGATAATTTAAAAACGGTTGAAAATAATCCTAATTATACTTTTGTAAAAGGGGATATTTGCGATGAAAGGCTTGTGGGAGAGCTTGTGAAAAATATTGATTTGATTGTTCATTTTGCGGCTGAAACCCATGTTGATCGCTCGGTTATTTCCAGCGAGGATTTTATCAGAACAAATGTTAACGGCACACGCGTGCTTTTAGACGCGGCTAAAAATAATAAAGGAGTTCGTTTCCATCATATTTCCACGGATGAAGTTTTCGGCTCGCTTGGATTCAGTGATCCAAAATTTAACGAGTTGACATCATATAACCCCCACAGTCCTTACAGCGCGTCAAAAGCGGCATCTGATCATTTAGTACGCGCGTATTTTTATACCCACAAGCTGCCGATTACGATTTCCAATTGTTCAAATAATTACGGCGAATATCAGTTTCCGGAAAAGTTAATTCCGCTTTTTGTTACGAATTTATTGGAAAACAAAAAAGTTCCTTTATACGGAAACGGAAAGAATGTCAGGGACTGGATATACGTAGGTGATCATAATCGCGGAGTGGATTGCATTATCAAAAAAGGAAAAATCGGCGAGACTTATTATTTGGGTGGCGGAAATGAATTGTCTAATTCGGAAATAACTTCAATTATTTTAAATTTATTGGGTTTTGGAGAGGAAATGATTGAATATGTTGCTGACAGACCCGGACATGATTTGCGCTACGCGATTGATATTACCAAAATTGAAAAAGAGTTAAATTGGTATCCTGAAGTTGATTTTGATGCCGGAATAAAGCATACGATTAATTGGTATAAAAATAATAAAGAGTGGTGGCAAAAAATTAAAAGCGGAGAATATCGCAATTATTACAGCCGTCAGTACGGAGCATAATTTATGAAAGTATTAATTTTAGGCGCAAAAGGCACCTTGGGCAGCCAAATAGAAAAAGTTTTTAGCGTTGATAATCAAGTTTTTGCTTGGGATTTTAATGATATTGATATTACAGATAAAAAAAATTTAGGCGATAAAATTAATAAAATTAAACCGGAAATTATTATAAATACAGCCGCCTATAACGCGGTTGACAAGTGCGAGGAGGATGCGCGTGAATTTGAATTGGCAAAAAAAATAAATGGAAAAGCAGTCGGCTATCTTGCTGATGTTGCTTTAAAAAATAATTCCTTATTTGCGCATTATTCCAGTGATTATGTATTTGGCGGGCATACTCCGGCAGTTGTTTTGGAAGCAAAAAAGAACGGAGGTTTTAGTGAAAATTTTGAACCTTGCCCTGGAAATAATTACGCGATTACAAAATTAATGGGAGAGTGGGAAATTTTGCGCAGAAAAAATAAAAATTTAAAATATTATATCATTAGATTATCTTGGCTTTTCGGGCCTAACGGGACAAGCAAAAATTCAAAACCAAGCTTTTTTGACTTAATGATTGATTTAAGCAAGAAACAGGAGGAGTTGAAAGTTGTTGACGATGAAGTCAGTTCCTTTACTTACGCGCCCGACTTGGCTTTAGCAACCCAAAATTTGATTTTAAGTAAAAAGAAATTTGGAATTTATCATATTACAAATTCAGGTCAAGCAAGCTGGTTTGAAGCGATGCAAGTTTTATTTGATATGTTCAAATCTGATACGCGAGTCAGGCCGGTAAGCGGCAGTGTCTTTCCGCGACCGGCTAAACGGCCGCAATATTCAGCTTTAAAAAATACGAAATTAAAGCCCTTGAGAAATTATGAAGAAGCTTTGAAAGAATATTTAAAAATAAAATAATTTTAGCTAACTCACATTACGCAACATACACCTGCCATTCCATTACTCTCTTAATTTGTCATTCCCGACACACATTGCCCCCGGTAGGGAAATTATATTAAATGATCGGGAATCTCTTTAAAAGCATCTAAATTATTTTTTAAAATAATGGTTGTTAATATAGCATTATTTATATTCTTTTTACACGTTTAATGTTTTTTGAATATTTATTGCTTTTTATGAGATCTCCGATCATTTAATATAATTCCTCTACGAGGTTGGGTGTGTCGGAGATGATAAAAATGAATGGGTTATTGTGTATCGGAGATGATATCGGAGGTGATAGATGTGTAAAGCGAATGATATAAAATAATATGAAAGGAATAATTTTAGCAGGAGGAACAGCGACTAGGCTTTTTCCTCTAACAACAACAACAAGCAAGCAGCTATTGCCTGTTTATGATAGGCAGATGATTTTTTATCCGCTAAATGTTCTGATTAAAGCCGGGATAAAAGATATTTTAATAATAGTCGCGCCTGAGCATTCAGGACAGTTTTTAAATTTGCTTGGTTCTATTTTTGAAAAATATGGCATTAGGATAGAATTTAAAGTGCAAAAAGTGCCGCGCGGTTTGGCTGACGCTTTTATTGTCGGCGAAAACTTTATTGACGATGACAGCGTAATAATGGTTTTAGGCGATAATATTTTTGAAGATGATTTCAGCGAACAGATTAAAAATTTTAAATCAGGCGGATTGATTTTCGCGAAAAAAGTTTCCGATCCGGATAGATATGGCATAGTAAAATTTGACGAAAACATGAAAGCAATAGAAATTCAAGAAAAGCCCAAAGAATGGCTTTCGGATTATGCAATTCCCGGACTTTATGTTTATGACAATCGTGTTGTTAGCATCGCCAAGGAGGTAAAACCAAGCGAAAGAGGCGAGATTGAAATTACATCTTTGCATAATCGGTATTTAGAAAAGCAAGAATTGGAAGTCGCTATGGTCAACGGCGTTTGGCTTGATGCCGGCACATTTGATTCCTTGCTTAAAGCTTCAAGCATTGTTAAAGAAAAAGAAATTTACAAAAATTTTGATCCGATTATTGATGAGGCTATCAAAGAATTTAGCGCGGAATTTAAAGCGTTTGCGAAAAAACGATTAGCTTAATAATATGCCGAAAAATCTATGTAACACAAAATTAACAATCGGCTTTATAACATACGGTAAATCCACTTCTGCGTATTTGCCGTATTTTTTGGATAGCTTGTTTAAGCAAAGTTATGCTGATTTTAAGATACTGGCAGTTGATTGCACTGACTATGGAAATAAAAGTAATTTGGAGATACTAAATAAATATCCGCAAATTAATGTTATTCAAAAAGGGAAAAATTTGGGTTTTGCCAAGAGTTATAATTTAATGATAAACGAGGCTGTTAGAAATGGCGCTGAATATTTTTTGGCAATAAATCCGGATATGATTTTGGATAATCGCGCGGTAGAAAAAATGCTTGATGTAATTATCACTGATGACAGACTTGCGTCAGTAGCGCCTAAGATATATAAATGGAATTTTAAAGAAAATGAAAGAACAAACGTTATTGATTCGTTTGGAATAAAATTAAAAAGCGGTTTAAGATTTTTTGATATCGGACAGGGAAAATTTGACAATGGGCAGTTTTTAAAAGCAAAAATATTTGGCGCAAGCGGCGCCGCTGCAATGTATCGCGTTAAGGCTTTGGAAAAAGTTAAATTTGATAATCAATATTTTGATGAATTAATGTTTATGTATAAAGAGGATTGTGATTTGGCTTATCGCTTATTTTTGGTCGGCTATAAATCAAAATTAGCTGTTAACGCCAAAATTTATCATGACCGAACCGCCGGGGCAATCGGGGAGAACAAAATATTAATCGCGTTAAATAGAAAAAATAAAAGCAGACAGATAAAAAAATGGTCTTTATTACATCATTTGATTATTATAAAAAAATTCTGGAAGATACAAAATTGTATAAACAAAATCGCCATAATTTGGTATATTTTATTGATGTTTATATTTTCTTTGATATTTGAACAGTATTTATTGAAAGAATTTTTTAAGATTTTTAATATAAAACCCCAAAAATTTTGATATTGACATAAGCAAAGAATGTTGTTAGTGTGTAATAATGCTATAAGCATTGTTTAAATAATTATTCATAAAATATTATATATGGCAAAAAGAAGTACCGGGGTCGGGAAAAAGAAAAAGACACATTCCCACAAAACCGCGAAGCGGCTTGAAATCAAGCGAGTTATGCTTGAGAAAAAGGCTAATAAAAAGTGTAAATAAACGCGCAAAACCCAGGGAAAACCCCGGGGTTTAGTTGTTTTTTTACCAATTCAGGCGTTTTAATTGATTATTTCGGAGGTGGCGGCATCATACAGCATTTACGCGTCTTTATTTAATTTATAACAATTTATGGCAACATTTAAAGAACTTGGCTTGAATTCTAAAATAATGAAAAGCCTTGACGATTTGGGATTTACAGAGCCTTCTCCTGTTCAGGAAAAGGCTATTCCGTTTATACTAAAATCAGAAAATGATTTAATCGCTTTGGCGCAAACAGGAACCGGAAAAACAGCGGCTTTTGGCTTGCCTATTTTGCAGAAGATAGAAGCGAATGAAAGAGCCTTGCAGGCGATAATTCTTTGTCCGACAAGGGAGCTGTGTATTCAGATTTCTAGAGATATAGCAAAATTAGCTAAATATTCAAAGGGAATTACAATTACCGCGGTTTATGGCGGAGAAAGGATTGATTTTCAAATTAAAGCATTAAAAAGGGGAGTAAGCATTGTTGTGGGAACTCCCGGGCGCGTTCATGATTTGATTAGAAGAAAAATTTTAAAACTTCAATCTATTAAATGGCTGGTTTTAGACGAGGCTGATGAAATGCTGGATATGGGATTTAAAGATGATCTTGATGCTATTTTAACGGAAACTCCGAAAACAAGGCAAACTTTGCTTTTTTCCGCGACAATTTCCAAAAGCGTCCGTTCAATTGCCAAGCAATATATGACTGACGCGGAAGAGATAATCGTTGGCGAACAAAATGTCGGAGCGGAAAAAGTAAGCCATGAATATTATATAGTCGGAGCCAGAGATCGTTTTGAGGCTTTAAAGAGAATTTTAGACTATTTGCCGGAAGTTTACGGCATTCTTTTTTGCAGGACAAGAAGAGAAACAGGAGAAGTATCTGATAAATTAAAGCAGGCCGGTTATGACACGGAAGCTTTGCACGGCGAGATTTCGCAGGGCATGCGCACAAAAATTATGGATAGATTTAAACGGAAGCAAATTCATTTGCTGGTTGCGACAGACGTTGCCGCAAGAGGAATAGACGTGAGCGATTTAAGCCATGTTATAAATTACAGCCTCCCAAGCCAGAACGAAGCCTATACGCACAGAAGCGGAAGAACCGGAAGAGCGAGTAAAAGCGGGGTTTCCATATCTATTTTAAACCCGAGAGAAACAGGAAAAATCAAAAGATTGGAAAATATTATCGGCAAAAAATTTGAATATAAAAAAGTTCCCGCGGGAGAAGATATTTGCCGAAAACATATTGATAATTTTTTTGCAAAAATAGAAACGGCAAAAACAGAAGAAATTGGAAATGAGCGGTATATTCAGGAATTTTCCGAAAGGTTGAAAAAAATCAGCAAAGAAGATTTAATTAAATATTTTATTGCTTATAAATTTAGCAGCCTTGTTGGTTCTTATAAAAATTCCCGTGATTTAAATGCAAAAGATAAAGCGCCAAACACGAGAATGAGAAGTGAAGATGGCATCGCTTTAAAAATTAATTTTGGTAAAAAACACGGGTTTGATATTAAAGCCGTTTTTGCGTTGATTAATTCAAATAGAAATTTAAAAGGAATTGAAATCGGCAAGATAAATTTAATGCCGGAATATTCTGTTTTTTCAGTTGAGAAAAAACGCGCGAATGAGGTATTAAGATATTTAAAAGGAACAAATTTTAGAGGTAAAAAGATTGTTATAAGCAAAAGCAGTATAGCCGCAAGCTACCCTGGAAATAGAAGAGGCGGAGCAAATAGGGGATTTAGGGGGAAAAGAAGAGAAGTGAGAAGAGCTCGTTAGCATATATTTTTATGGATTATCTTAAAATCGGCAAAGCAGCCGAATTGCGAGGCAAAGATTATAAGTTATACCGGGTTTTAGAAATTTTGCCCGGTTTTTTGTCTTGGTCAACTTTGCTTTTGCTATTAATTTTTTCTTATTTTTATCCGGTTGCCGTGGCTTTTTTTATTATAGCCTTTGATGTTTATTGGCTGCTTTTGGTTTTTTATTTGGGTATTCATCTGCTTTCGTCTTATCAAAAAACTCAAAAAAACATAAAAATTGATTGGAGAAATAAATTATATTCTCTTGATAAACAGATATTAAAAAGAATTGATTTTGCCAGTGGAAAAGATATTGAAATAAAAGTTAAATGGGATGACATTATTCATTTGATAATTTTTCCAATTGCTTGTGAAAGTTTTGAAGTAATCAGCCAAAGCGTTAAGGCGATAACAAAAATAGGCTATTTGAAAAAAAATATGATATTGATTTTAACCGTAGAAGAAAGAGGCGGGCCGGAATTAAAAGAAAACGCGGAAGCCGCAAAAAAAGAATTTGCGGAATTTTTTCGCGATTTTATTATTACAACGCATCCGGATGGACTTGTGGGCGAACTAAAAGGGAAAGGCGCCAATCAAGCATGGGCGGCTAAAATTGTTAAAAAAGATTTAATTGATAAAGAAAATTTGGATTATGATAAAATCTTGGTAAGTGTTTTTGATATTGATACTGTTGTTTGCCCTGATTATTTTCATTGTTTAACTTATAAATTTTTAACCGTTAAGAATCCGTATCGCGCTAGCTATCAGCCGATTCCGCTTTATCATAATAATGTTTGGCAAGCGTCGTTTTTTGCGCGAGTGGCTGCCTCTTCAAATACTTTTTGGCAGATGATGCAGCAAATACGGCAGGAAAAGCTGGCAACTTATTCTTCTCATTCAATGACATGGCGGGCGTTGGTTGAAGCGGGATTTTGGGGAAAAACAATGGTAAGCGAAGATTCGCGCATTTTTTGGCATTGTTTTTGCAATTATAACGGTGATTACAGGGTTGAGCCTTTGTATTATCCTGTGTCAATGGATGTGACTATGGATGAGACGGCCTGGCAAACAGCGAAAAATTTATATAAACAGCAAAGGCGCTGGGGCTGGGGAGTGGAAAATATTCCGTATTTGCTTTTTAACGGAATTAAGCGCTGGCCTGAATTTAAAAAAGGAAAGTTAATCAGCCGGATTTTCGTGCAAATTTACGGCTTTCATTCTTGGGCGACAAACGCGCTAATTATCGGTTTTATCGGCTGGATGCCAATGCTTTTGGGTGGAGACAGATTTAACGCTACTGTTTTATCGGCAAATTTGTCTGTTGTTACCAGAGCACTAATGACTATTGCCATGCTTGGCTTGATTTTATCAGCGATTCTTTCAACGATTTTGTTGCCGAAAAAACCAAAAAAATATGGAATTTTTAAATATGTTATTATGCTTTTGCAATGGCTTGTATTGCCGTTTAGCATAGTTATTTTTGGCGCAATTCCCGGACTTGACGCGCAGACAAGATTGATGCTTGGCAAATATTTGGGCTTTTTTGTTACGCCGAAGTCTAGGTAGAATTTTATTTCTTCCTTTTAACCCTAACCCTCTCACCCTCGCTCAAATATTTTTTCCTTAAACGAATATTTTTTGGAGTTATTTCCAAATATTCGTCATCGCTCATAATGCTCATTCCGCGCTCAAGCGTTAATTCAATCGGTGGAGTTAAGCGGATAGCTTCGTCAGCTCCTGAAGCGCGCATATTTGTAAGCTGTTTGCCTTTGGTTGGATTAACGGTTAAGTCATTGCCTTTGGCAACATTGCCGATTACCATGCCCTCATAAATTTCAATTGCGGCGGGAATATATAGATTTCCTCTGTCTTGTAAATTGTATAATGAAAAACCAAGCGTTTTGCCGGTTGCCATAGAAATCATTGATCCGACTTCATGTTTTTCAATGTTGCCGGCAAAAGGCTTAAATCCAATTACGCGCGTATAAATTATGCCCTCGCCGCGAGTGTCAACCACAAATTCATTTCTGTATCCCAAAAGTCCGCGAGTTGGAATTTCAAAAATAATTTTCGCGTTGCTATGTTCCGGTTTCATTTCCAGCATATTCCCGCGGCGCTTGGAAAGTTTTTCAATAATAACGCCTGTCATATCATTTGGCACAATTATTGTTACCTCTTCAAAAGGCTCATTTTTTACACCGTCAATTTCTTTAATTATTACTTGAGGTTGAGAAATTTGCAGTTCATAGCCTTCGCGGCGCATGTTTTCCAAAAGAATGGCAATGTGCATTTCACCGCGGCCGTAAACTTTATAATGATCTACTGCTGAGAAATCTATTTTTAATCCGACATTAACTTCCAATTCTTTTTCAAGCCTTTCTCTGAGCTGGCTGTTGGTAACAAATTTGCCCTCGCGTCCGGCAAAGGGCGAATTGTTTATTAAAAAAGTCAAAGAGATTGTCGGCTTGTCAATATTTATCGCGGGCAAAGGCTCTTGCTCGCTGTTTTCACAAATGGTTTCACCGATATAAATATCAGGAAGTCCGGATGTCATTATAATATCGCCAGTTACGGCTGTTTTTACTTCTTTTCTTTGTAATCCTTCAAAAGTAAAAAGTTTTGAAATTTTCCCGGCGCGTTTATTTCCTTTATTATCTTTTATAACAACATTGCTTCCGGCTTCTATTTTTCCTTCGTATATGCGGCTAATCGCAAGCCGTCCGAGAAAATTGTCATAAGCCAAATTAAATGGCTGTATGCGAAACGGCTTGTTTTCTGTTTCTTTATTTGACGCGATCGGAACTTTTTCAATAATTAAATCAAGCAGCGGCGATAAATTTTTTGAATCGCCGTTAAGATTTTTTTTAGCAATGCCTTGTTTCGCGATAGCGTAAATTATTGAAAAATCCAATTGTTCATCATTGGCGCCTAAGTCAAGAAATAATTCATAAATCATTTCCTGCACTTCGTCCGGCCTTGCCGCCGGCTTGTCTATTTTATTAATAACCACAATCGGTTTTAAGCCTAGGTCAAGCGATTTTTTTAAAACAAATTTTGTTTGCGGCATGGGCCCTTCTTGCGCGTCAACCACCAAAAGAACAGAATCTATTGATCTTAGCACTCGTTCAACTTCCGAGCCGAAATCAGCATGCCCGGGAGTGTCAACAATATTAATTTTAGTGTCCTTATAATTTACTGACGTGTTTTTTGAATAGATTGTAATTCCTCGCTCCTGCTCAAGCGCGTCAGAATCCATGCTAACCCCTTCGTCCGCCATGTCGGTTTGCCGCATTAAAGCGTCAGTAAGGGTTGTTTTGCCATGATCAACATGCGCGATAATAGCGATATTTCTTATTTCCATAGATTTGATATAATTTTCTAAAATAAAAAATACACTCCTTTAGCCAAGAGCATATCTTCTTGCTTTATTAAGTAAATTTACAATAGCATTTTTGGAAAAAAAAGTCAAAAAAGTTTAGGCTCATTTTGCATGAGACAAGACTATTATTTTTTAAATACTTAAAATTATGCTAGAATATAAAAAGATATAACCAAATTTTTATGAACATTTTTTTATTTTTAAGCCTATGCTTTTTGTTTGTTTTTGTATTTGGAAGACTAATTGAAAAATTCAGGATTCCTTGGGTTTTTTCAGCCTTGATTTTAGGCGCGATTTTCGCGATTTATAATCCTTTTACGGCAATAACATCATCAGAAACTTTTAATTTTTTGGCTGAGCTTGGCATGTATTTTTTATTATTTATGATCGGTCTGGAAATTGATTTAAAGAAATTCAAAGAATCAAGCGCGTTTATTTTTAAATCAACTTTTTTTATTATTTTCTTGGAAGCGATTTTCGGCGGGCTGCTAATTCATTTTGTTTTTGATTGTAGCTGGCTGGTTTCCCTGATTGTTTCTTTGTCTTTCGCGACAGTGGGAGAGGCGATATTGATTCCGATTTTGGATGAATTTAAAATAATAAACACTAAGCTCGGACAGAGCATAATCGGAATCGGATTTTTGGATAACACTATTGAATTGGTGATTTTAATCGGAGTAATTTTTTTAACAGGAACAGCGGCCGCGTCTTCCGGCTTTAGCATAGTTTTGGTTTTGCTGTCCTTGCTTTTTTTATTTTTCTTAACATACGCGGCATCAAAGTTTAAAAGCAAAGCGCAAAGTTTCAGCCATTTTCCGGTGGAAATTGTTTTTTTGTTTTCTTTATTTTTGCTTTTTCTTTTTATCGGAATCGGCGAATACGCGCACGCAACGCCGATTGCCGCATTGCTTGCGGGAATTGCTTTAAAGACATTTATGCCTGAAGCGCGCTTATTAACAATTGAAAATGAAATCAAGGCGCTGTGCTACGGTTTTTTTACGCCGATATTTTTTCTTTGGGTTGGGTTATCAATTAATATAAACAGCCTATTGACAAGTCCATTGTTGATTCTTTTGGTAGTTGCTGTTTCAAAAACAGCGAAACTCTTGGGCAGCTATTTAGCCGCCAAAAAAGAGCTTGGAGCAAAACAGTCAATTTTATTAGGGATAGGCCTTTCAGTAAGGTTCAGCACAAGCATAATAATTATTAAAATTTTATTTGACAGCAATATAATTGACGCAAATCTGTATTCAGTAATTATCGCTTCAAGCATTGTGTTTAAATTTATCGTGCCGATTTTATTTTCCAATTTAATTGTTCGGTGGGGAGTTGCGCCGATTAAGGCGTGAAAAAGTAGTATTATTTGGCAAATAGCGACGAAATACCCGCGCAGTAGTTCCTTGTTTTAAAATGTCTGGTTTTGCAGGCGTGAAGACCGGATTTTTTGATTGCTTTTTTTAGTAAAAAATGATAAATTAATAATGTTAATAATTAAAAAAATCTATAAAAAATTTAATATAAACATTTATGAAGCTTGTTATTTTTGCCGGAGGAATCGGGACAAGGCTGTGGCCGCTTTCCCGGGAAAATTCTCCAAAACAATTTGATAAAATTTTTAATGGAAAATCAACCCTGCAATTAGCGGTTGAAAGAGTGAAAGATGACTTTGACGCCAAAGATATTTATATTCAGACTGTAGGGACTTACAAGAGCAGCGTCAAAGAGCAAATTCCGGATATTGCGGATGAAAATATTATTATTGAACCGGAAAGAAGGAATCTTGGTCCGGCTGTTTGTTTGACGGCAGTTGAATTGAATAAGCGAGGTTATGACGGTCCAATGGTAATATTATGGGCAGACCACTTGATGGAAAGGCCCGGTGAATTTATTAAAGCCTTGAAATATGGAGAAAAGTTAATTAACAAACAAGAAAAACGTTTTGTATTTCTGGGAGAAAGGCCAAGGTTTGCAAACAATAATTTAGGTTGGATGAAAATTGGCAAAAAAGCCGGTGGAGAAAACGGCAACAGCTATTTTGAGTTCAAAGGCTGGAAATATAAGCCCTCCAGCAAGGAATGCAATGTTTTATTTAAGTCAGATCAAGCATATTGGAATCCAGGATACTTTATTACTTCTGTTAATTTTCTTTTGGATCAGTATAAAACTTTAGCGCCCGGCATATATGATTGCGTGGTTAACAATAGATACGGAGAAGCTGAGCCAAAACATTTTGACCGGGTGATAATTGAAAAAGTTGATTTATCCAGCGCGATTGTAATCAAGACTGATATGGGCTGGAGTGATCCAGGAACCTTGTATGCGTTAAAAGAAGCTTTGGGAAAGACCAAAGAAGACAATGTAACATTAGGGGAAGTGGAATTGCTTGACGTGGCAGACAGCTTGGTTTATAATTTTGAAAAAAATAAAATAGTAACTTCAATCGGAGTTGAGGGCATGGTTATCGTTAACACCGAAGACGCTTTAATAGTAGTGCCGAAAGATGAGGTTGTAAGAGTGACAGATTTGGTAAAACAATTAAGAAGTAAAGATAAAAATCAGTATTTATAAAAAAATGAAAAAAATAATTTTTATTATAATATTATTTATTTTAGTTGTTGCTTGCGGCTTTTATTTTGTTTACCAATATAATATAAGCGCTGCTAATACTAAAGATTGTGAAGACGCGCTTTTTGAGGTTGCCGGAGGAGAGAGCGTAAAACAGATTGCAGAAAATTTATTTGAAAAAGATTTAATCAAATCAAAATTCTATTTTTTACTTTATGTCAAAAATCAAAACAGGACAGGATATTTGCAAGCAGGTGAATACGTTTTAAACTATTCAATGCCCATTAAGGAAATTGTTGATATTTTGGTAAGCGGACGCGCTTTAAGCCGCGAAACAGATGTTAAAATTATTGAAGGCTGGTGCTTAATAGACATTGGGGAATATTTGGAAAAGAAAGGCGTATCCACCAAGCAAAAATTTTTAAGTCTGGTTGAAAGCGCATCTGATTGGCCATTTGATTTTGAAAAGCCGAAAATATTAAGCGCGATTCCAAATAATGCAAGCCTTGAAGGTTTTCTATTTCCAGACACTTATAAAATATATATGGATGATAATGAGGAAGTTGTTATAAAAAAAATGATCAATAATTTTGCGGATAAGTTTACGGAAAAAATGGCTGAAGATACTACAGCGCAAGAGCGTGATATTTTTGAAATTATAACAATGGCTTCAATCATTGAAAAGGAAGTTAGAAATTATGAGGATATGCGTGTTGTTTCAGGTTTGTTTTGGAACCGCGTAAAAAATAATCAGGCATTGGAATCTTGCGCGACGTTAGCTTATATTTTAGGCGTTAACAAGCCTGTTTATTCTTTGGATGACACAAAAATAAAATCCGATTATAATACTTATCAAAATTTTGGCTTGCCGCCCGGACCGATTTGCAACCCAGGACTGAATGCCATAAAAGCGGCAATTTATCCTATTGATACGGAATATAATTATTTTTTAAGCCGATCGGATAATGCTGAAACCGTTTTTAGCAAGACTTATCAGGAACACTTGCGGAATAAGGCCAAGTATTTGCGGTAAGATTTGAATAATGGTATAATATCAGTGAGATTTGCGCGCTGATATTTTTTATTTTGCGAATATTTTTTTGTAAATGACCATAGATTTATCATCAATTTATAGTTTTTTTGCATTGCCAATGGACGAGCAATTATATCGTTTTTTGGTTTATTTTGGCTGGATACCAATTGCATGGGTAGTTCTCTATGGCGCCAAAGAACTATGGATTGATTATATTCAGGGGAAATGGGTGGCAAAGCAAAAATTTATTTTGCTCGCGATTGATATTCAGCGCGGAAACGAACAGTCAATTAAGGCGGTAGAGAATTTATTTACATATTTTGGCGGAGGGCATAAAAGTATAAATTTAATTGAAAAATATTGGGACGGGGTGTTTCAGCTTGGCTTTAGCTTTGAAATTGTCAGCATAGAAGGATATACGCAATTTTTAATTCATACGCCGGAAGTATTCCGCAATTTTGTTGAAACTGCGGTTTATTCCCAATATCCTGACGCTGAAATTACAGAAGTTGATGATTACACAGAGGGCATACCGACTAAATATCCTGATGACGAATATGATATTTGGGGCGGAGAATTTATTTATAGCGACAACGAAGCTTATCCTATTAAAACATACAAGGAATTTGAGGACGCGTCAGCCGCCAGGCCGGAACATCAATTCAAGGATCCAATGGCTTCGCTAATGGATTTGTGCTCAAGCCTTGGGACGGGCGAGCAGTTATGGTATCAATTAATCGCGATCCCGACTGATTTTAAATGGACAAAAGAATTAAATAAAGAAGTCAGCAAAATATTAAATGAAAAAGTACAAGCCGACAAGGGTCCGTTTGCGAAGTTACTTGCTGAAATTAAAACATGGATAGATGAATTTACCACGCAAACGCTTAATTGGAGCATGGGCACTTTTGCCGAAGCAGAGCAGGTTGATGATTCTTTAAAAATGATGAATTTAAAGCCTCAGGAAAAAAAGAAGGTTGAAGCCATTCAAAATAAAATATCAAAAATCGCTTTTCAAGCAAAAAGCAGGATGATTTATGTTGCTAAAAAAGAAAATATGAACAAGCCGAAAGTTGTTAATGGATTTGTCGGGTATATTAAGCAGTTTACAGATTTGGATTTGAATGGTTTAAAGCCGGATATGGAAAAAACCGCGACTGTGGCAGCTTATTTTTTTAAAGACTCGCGGATTAATCATAAAAAAATTAAAGTAATGGCGGCTTATAAGAAGAGGAGTGATTTTTTAGGGCGGTTAACCAAGATTTTTAATATTGAAGAGTTGGCAACGCTTTGGCATTTTCCAATTGAAAGCGTGGTAAAAGCGCCGTTAATTCAAAAAGCGTCAGGCCGAAAATCAGAACCGCCAATGAGCTTGCCTTTTAGCGAAGGCGCGGTTGATGAAGTAACTTCATATTCGGAAGATGAAGATATTTTTGGGGGAGCTGATTTAAAAGAAAACGGCGTTGATCAAAATCAAAAAGATAAGGGCAAAATAACGGACAAAAGCGATTTGGATGAGATATTTACAATTAAAGAAGATTTTAGCGGAAAATATCCAGTGAAAAAAATAAAAACCATGCCGGCTGAATCCAAAAGTTCGCCTCCGGCAAATTTGCCTTTTGCTTAGAATTTTTTTATCATCCGACATATCCAGCTCTTCTTTTTTTGTCATTCCCGACACCCCCAGCCCCGCAGGGAAATAATATTAAATGATCGGGAATCTCTTTAAAAGCTACGAACATAAAAAATCACCAAAGATGAAAAAAGAATATATGTATTATATTAACAAATAAGATAAACAAAATTTTATATAGAAATAATAAAAAGAGAAAAATAATTAAAATAGGAGCAAGAGAATGAAAAATAAGATTAATAAAAAAATAATTTTACATTAGGTGATTTATTCACGGATATAATGTAATTAACATTTAAAGTTTTTAACGAGATCCCCGATCATTTAATATTATTTCCCTGCGGGGCTGGGGGTGTCGGGAATGACAGAAAAAGAGAATATGTTTAACGATGATATAACAGTATTCGCGGAAACTACTTTTCGCAATAAAAATCAAAAGTTTGGAATCAAAACCGATGATCGCCGCCGGCATATGTATTTGATTGGAAAAACCGGCATGGGCAAGTCAACAATTCTGGAAAATATGATAGTCGGCGATATTCGCGCCGGTAAAGGCGTTGCTGTCGTGGATCCGCACGGAGACTTGGCGGAAAAGGTGATTGAGTATATACCTGCGAGCAGAATTAATGATGTGATTTATTTTAATCCGGCGGATATGGATAATCCGATTGCCTTTAATGTCGTTGAGCATGTAGAGCCGCATTTAAGGCATTTGGTTGCTTCCGGGCTTTTGGGGGTTTTTCAAAAATTATGGGCTGATTCATGGGGGCCGCGCCTTGAGTATATTTTAAGGAATTCAATATTGGCGATTTTAGATTATCCCGGTTCCACGCTTTTAGCGGTAACACGCATGCTGTCTGACAAAAAATTCAGAAAAAAAGTGATTGATAAAATTCAGGATCCTGTTGTTAAGTCTTTTTGGGTAAATGAATTCGCGGGCTATAACGATAAATTCGCCGCTGAAGCTGTTTCGCCGATACAAAATAAAGTCGGACAATTTTTGTCCAGCTCTTTAATAAGAAATATTGTGGGTCAGGTAAAATCTTCAATTGATATGCGAAAAATTATGGATGAAGGCAAAATTTTAATTATAAATTTAAGCAAAGGCCGCATAGGCGAAGATAATTCCCGCCTTTTGGGCGCGATGATGATTACCAAAATTCAGCTTGCGGCCATGAGCAGAGTTGATATTGAAGAAGGTAAGAGAAAAGATTTTTATTTATACGTGGATGAGTTTCAGAATTTTGCCACTGAAAGTTTCGCGAATATTTTATCTGAGGCAAGAAAGTATCGTTTAAATTTAGTTTTGGCTCATCAATATGTTGAACAAGTTGAAGAAAAAGTGCGGAACGCGATATTCGGCAATGTCGGCACCTTGATTGTGTTTCGCGTGGGCGCGGCTGACGCGGAATGGCTGGTTCCGGAGTT
This sequence comes from Patescibacteria group bacterium, assembly GCA_034659435.1. GTDB lineage: Bacteria > Patescibacteriota > Patescibacteriia > Patescibacteriales > UBA12075 > JAGLYP01. Next base: position 23,165 of record JAYEHJ010000015.1, read on the forward strand.
TACTCCGACTTTTACTGAAGAAGATATTGTTAATCTTCCTAAATATGAAATTTATTTAAAATTAATGATTGACGGAATCGCCTCCGAGCCTTTTTCAGCAAGAGGTTTGCCGCCCTTATCTGATCCTGAAAAAACAGGAAATACGCGAAAAGTAATCAGCGCTTGCCGCGAGCGCTACGCAAAGTCAAGGGAGATTGTTGAAGATAAAATAAAGCGCTGGCATACTGACGGCGGAAATGGCGAGGAAGAATATGACAACAAAACAAAAGTTAACAATATCAAGGATAACAGCAAAACAAATAATAAAAAAAACAGCTTTAACACTAGCGAAATTGCCAAAAATTTTAATGCTTCCGTTTATAAACACGAGGCAAAATGCAGCCGCTGCAACAAAGATACAAAAATTTCCTTTAAACCGGACGGCATACGACCTGTTTATTGCAGGGATTGCTTAACAATAATACGTGAAGAAAAAAAACAAGAATTTGAAAATCGCAAGGAGCTTAAAAATAAAGAGTTAAAAGAAATTAAAAATAATCCAGACGATGCTGTTATTCAAAATGTTTCGGCTGTTTCCCTTAAAGACGCGCTAGCAAAGCCTCCTGTAAAATTTAAAACAAAATCGCAAAGGCAATTTAATAATCCTAAAAAAATAAAAACAAATATTCTTGGAGAGGGGGAGGAGGTTGTGTTTTGATTAACAATAATCTTTTTAATCAATAATTTTTCTTTTGCGGGTTATTAAATAATAAATAGAAATAATAATAACCGTGGTTACAGCGCCCAGTATATTTAAAGTTAAATCATTGGCCGTATCCGTTCCGAGACCCAGACGATTTGTATGAAAAAAAACATCTTCAAGATATTCTTCCACCTCGTAAAGCGCCCCCAAACTGATGGTTGAAGCTGAGGCAAGAAACAAAGCAAGTTTTAATCGGCCTTCTTTTAAGAGCAGGCTATATTTAAATTTATCAATCCAAAAAGCGTTGATTACGGCAAACAAGGTAAAGGCCATAATGGCGCTTACCGAATAATGAACAGTCTGGTCCCACCAGGATATTTTTCCGTAAAGATGAAAAAAATCACCGGCGGCATCAAGGCTTAAGGCGGTTGTTACTATTATCCATATTGACCAATGAAGATAATGGCCCTTTTTTTGCCTATATTTATGCGCGGTGATTTCCAGAAGCGCTAGAATAAAAATAGAAGTAATTACCAGACCAAGCCATGTAAATTGGGTATTGAATTCTAAAATTTTTAAAAAATTCAGGATTTCAAAAATAATTAAACCGGCAAATAAAAGACGGGCAAAATTAATTACAATCGATGTTTCTCGCTCTCTTTTATTTTTGCTTTGGTTGTTAAAAATTTTCATAAAATAATTTTATTAAACTTACCGCCAATTAAGTAATTATTGGTTCGGTATAAACATTTTACCATTATTCAGCAGTAATTTCAAATATTTAATTAAATAAAAAATGCTTGGTTTTTTATTTAATTTTAGTAAAAAATGTATTAAACTTAAAAGCATTTGACTTTTTAGCCTAATTATATTACTATAATTAGGTAAATATTAATTATTTTATAAAGCAGGCAAAATTGTCTGTTTTATATTAAATTTATTTGTATGTCGCAAGATAACATGATAAAATTAGAGTGCGCGGAGTGCAAGCGCGTTAATTATTTTTCTCATAAAAATAAAAAAACTTTAAAAGACAGGCTTGAATTAAAAAAGTTTTGTAAATTCTGTAAGAAACACACGTTGCACAAGGAAACCAAATAATTTAGGATTTAAGATTTTTGATTTAAG
>JAYEHJ010000016.1:0-5244 GCA_034659435.1 Patescibacteria group bacterium
TAAAGAAAAACTGGTATTTTTTTGCTTTCCGCCGGAGTGATTGTTTATACAGCTTTGCTATGTTCGCCTTTTATTCTAGCGCGCTATCGTTTGCCTGTTTACATTTTCTTTTTGGTTCCTTTGGTATATATGATAAATGAAATTGTTAAATATATAAAAAATGCAAGAGCAAGAAAACAATAATCAAGTTGATTTATTACCGGAATTATCTTTGGATGAATTCCATACGACGCGCTTAACGCCTTTGCCCGACTTGGAAATACACGCGACAGGCGATTTATTTTTCAGCGGAGTAGTTTTCGGCAGCTTCGCGCTTTATCAGGTTTTCGCAGCAAAGTTAATAAGCAATTTTTACTCTTGTTATTCCAGACATTCTTAATTTTTTTATTTATCGTTCAAAGTATGCTTTGTTTTACGGCAAATTATTACTTTGATAGCATTTTTTTTAGATACGTTTATGCAATTTAAAGAATCAGAAAATTTAGAGCTTAAAAAATCAACTTCTGAATTAAAAGAAGCGATTATTGCCATTGCCGCGATTTTAAACAAACATCAAAAAGGGAAATTATATTTTGGCATAAAAAATAACGGCGATGTTGTCGGCCAGGAAGTAAGCGAGCAAACTATCAGAAATATTTCCAAATCCATTTCATCCCATATTGAGCCGAAAATTTATCCAAAAATAAATAAAGCCGTTATTAATAAAAAGAATTGCATAAAAATTGAATTTTATGGAGATGAAATTCCTTATTATGCCAAAGGCAGAGCATATATAAGGGTGGGAGATGAGAATAAGCAGCTAAGCGCCAAAGAATTGGAAAAAATGATTTTAACAAAAAATCAAAATAAATTGCAATGGGATAAACAGGATTGCAAGCATTTTTTATTAAAAGATATTAGCGCTAAAACCGTAAAAAATTTTATATCACTTGCTAAAAAGTCAAATAGATTAAATATAGAGCAGGAAAACAATAAGTCTGTTTTTAAGAAAATAGATTTGATGAATGCAAATAAATTTAATAATGCCGCCGCGCTGGTGTTTGGTAGAAATCCAACAAATTTTTTTCATAATATTACCGTTAAATGCGGACGCTTTAAGAATGAAGAAAATAATGAATTTTTGGATATTAAAGATTTAGACGGAAATTTATTTGAAGTTTTAGACAAGGCTATGGATTTTTTTAAAGATCATTTGCATGTGCGGGCAAAAATTGAAGGGCTATACAGAAAAGAAAGTTATGAGCTTCCGCTTGAAGCATTGCGAGAAGCTATTTTAAATGCGTTGATTCACAGGGATTATAAAGTAAATAGTTTTGTGTATATTAAGATTTATGATGATTCCATTATAATATCAAATCCGGGAATGTTGATGGATGGTTTAAAAATTAAGGATTTATTTAAAAGTCATGAATCAAAATTGCGAAATCCCTTGATTGCCAAAGTTTTTTATTTATCAGGATTGATTGATACTTGGGGAAACGGAGTTTTAAATATTATTAAATTGTTAAAAAACAATAATTCCGCGTTGCCTGAATTTGAGCAAAGCGGAGATTTTTTTCGCATAATTTTTAAAAGGGAGAAAATTACCCAGAAAACTGTGGAGAAAGCTGTGGAGAAAACTGTGGAGAGAATGATTGTGCTTATAAAAGAAAATAATAATATTACTCAAGCCGAGCTTTCAAAAAAAACAGGGTTAAGCAGAAGAGGCGTGGAATGGAATTTAAAACAACTAAAACAAAAAGGCTTGTTAAAAAGAATCGGCGCTGATAGGGGCGGGCATTGGGAGATTATATCGTAGGAATATGTTGTTGCATTTTTTTGTTATTTTTCCGCGCTTTATCAAGTTTTCGCGACAAAGTTAATAAGCAATTTTCGCTCTTGTTATTTTAGACGTTCTTGATTATTTCATTATAGCGCCTAAATTTAAATTAATATGCAAAAAGAAATTTTGAAAATTATAAAACAGGGTGAAGGAGAACAAGTTGAATTTAAGGAAAATTTTGGCGATAAAACCATTGAAACTTTGACAGCCTTTGCCAATTACAGAGGCGGAAGAATTTTGCTTGGTGTTAATGACAAACGAAAAATTACAGGAATTAAGCTTGGCAGAGAAAGTATACAGAAAATTGTCAATGAGATAAAGCAAAAGACCGATTATAAAATTATTCCCGAGATTGAAGCCTTTACAGCGGATAATAAAACAATCATTGTCTTGTCAATTTCAGAATACCCTTCTAAGCCGCTTTCTTTTAAAGGTAAATATTACAAAAGAATTAAAAATAGCAATCATTTAATGACAGTTGACGAAGTGGTTAATGAATATTTAAAGGTAAGAAATAAAAGCTGGGATATGTTTTTAGCTGAAGACGCAGTGCTTTCTGATTTGGATTTTAATAAAGTGCAAAATTTAATTAAAAGAATTAACAAAACAAGAGAAACAAAAATAGAAAAAGATCCTTTGTCTTTTTTGAAAAAATTTGATTTAATACATGGAGAAAAAATTACCAATGCAGCCCAATTGTTATTTAGCAAAAAGACATTATTTTTTACTGAAATACAAATCGGTCTTTTTGAAACAGACACTGTTATTAAAAAATCAATAACAATTAAAGACGACTTGCTAAGCGAAGTTGATAAGATTATGGATTTTATTATGGCTCATATCACAAAAGAATATATTATAACCGGAAAACCCGAAAGAGATGAGCGCTGGCAATACCCTTTAAGCGCGGTTAGGGAATTTGTTGTTAATGCCATTATTCATAGGGATTACCGCAAGGGCGTACATTCGCAATTTAAAATTTTTCGCGATAAATTGGTTTTATGGAATATTGGAAAATTGCCATCTGGTTTAACAATTCAGGATTTATATGATGGAAAAGAAAAATCAACTCCAAGGAATTTAAAAATCGCGGAAATTTTTAAAGAAGCCGGCTTGATTGAAAAATACGGAAGCGGAGTAAAAAGAGCGGTTGAAGAAATAGTTGAATATGGACTGCCAAAGCCCAAAATTTCCGATATGGCAAGCGGAATAGATATTGAAATTTTTGGAAAACAGGAGCATGTAAAAGACACTGTAAAAGACACTGTAAAAGACACTGTAAAAGACACTGTAAAATTATCCAAGAATGAAGAAAAAATTATTAAATTAATGAAAAAAAATCCTTCAATTACGGCTAATAGTTTATCAAAAATATTAAAAATTAATTTAAGAAATACCAAAAATAATATAGCAAATTTAAAAAAGGCAAATATTGTAAAAAGAATCGGCGCTGATAGGGGCGGGCATTGGGAAGTTATATCGTAGGAGCGCGCCACGGCGCGTTCTTGGCAAAAAAAGATTTATTAAAATTAAAAAAGTAGTTATGAAAAAAGAATACACTTATTATAAAATTTTTTATATACTCATAATTATATTAGTATTAACCGGTTGCGCAACAGTTAAAACAGATTTGGTTTTACAAAATTCAAAAGAGCTTGGCGTTGAAGATCAAGCCAAAGAAATTTCAGTAATCTTAAAAATTAACAATAAACAAGACGAAAGAATTTTTGAGCATAGCATTCAAGAAGGAAAAACCGCGTTTGATTTAATGAAAGAATTGCAGAATAAAGACAGCATTGAATTTGATTATAAAGAAAGCAATGTCGGCGTATTTGTTAATAGCATTAATAACATTGAAAATAACGTAAGCGATAATATTTTTTGGATGTTTTATGTAAATGATGAAATGGCCAATGTCGGAATTGGCGCTTATGATTTGCAAAATGGAGATGTGATTGAATGGAAATATATTGATACCGAGAATATAGATTTTTAAATAAAGATAATGAGAAAAATAATTAAAAAAGCAATTATGAATACACCGGTAATATCCGGTTTTGTTAAAAAGCGCTATGATGATAAGCAAGAAGAATGTTTGCAAAAAAAAATCAGAGATTTTTTAAATAAAGATGAATTGCCATACACAAAAGAAGCGCCGCTAATATATAGCGTTGGGCATGAGCCGACAATCCGCTGTAATTTGCGCTGCAAGATGTGCTATCAAGCGGATACCAGGGCAATGCGCAAAAGCGAACTTGATACTGAGCAGATTTTTAAAATATATGTTAAACTGAAAGATAAGATAAAATCAATTAAATTGGTCGGCGGAGAGCCAATGGTCAGGAGCGATATTTTTGATTTGATTGGCTATTTGGATAAGAATGATATTAAAATTACTTTGCAGTCAAATTGCACTTTGATTAATGAGCGTAATATTGAAAAATTTAAGAAATATAAAAATATTACCGATGTGGTTGCCTCTTTAGACGGTTCGCGGGAAACTCATGACGCGATCAGGGGAGTTAAGGGCACCTTTGATCGCTTAAAAAATGCTTTAAATCTGCTGCAAACAAATCGTTCTGATATTCCAATTACTATTTTCGGCATGTTGCTTATTAATGATAATATTGATAAAATGTTTGAATTGGTTGATACTTGCAAGAATTTAGGCATTAGCTCTATTAATATTTTATTTGAGCAGGTTTATTCGCAATCAAGCGTTGAAAACACAAAAAAAATATTCAAGCAAGAATTCGGTTGGGAGCCGGATTCATATCAGATTAATACGCAAACCAGAGAACCGGATTTTCATCCTGATTTGGATATTAATGAATTAAAAATAAAATTAGAAAAAATAAGAAATTATGGCATTAAGAAAAAATGCTACGTGAATTTTACGCCGTTTAATTATTATAATAATCTGGACGGATATTTGAAGAAAAAACCTGTTAAAGTTTTTTGTACAAAGCTGTTGTCGCCGCAACTCAGAATTAATCAAAAAGGCAATGTAATTTGGTGCGATACGATTGAAAAATCATTCGGCAGTTTGCTTGAAAAAACCCCGGACGAAATTTGGCTCTCAGAAGATTATCAAAAATTTAGAAAATTTTTATTTAAGCACTCCTTGCCGGTTTGTACTAGGTGTTGTAAGGGGGTTTATTTGTAAAATGGAAAATAAAACTAAAAAAATTTTAGTTATCGGCAGTTATGATAAAAATTATCCGCGCAATAAAGTATTGCTTAAAGCCTTTGATGACTTATTTAACATTTTTGAAATAAATATTTGTAAAGGCGGAATTAAAAAATATTTTGTTTTTTTAAAAAAAGCGTTTTACGGTTGCCGTGATAAAAATTATATTTTTTTGATGAACGAGCTATCTTTCAGGCCGGCATTTTTTTTATTTTTTATAAAGATTTTTTTT
>JAYEHJ010000017.1:0-5111 GCA_034659435.1 Patescibacteria group bacterium
TGCCGTTAAATCATGTGACGGATGAATTGCTCGCGAATAAGTTTAATTATAATAAAATAAAAAAAGAGTTAAAAGTAAAAGTTGTTTTAGACGGAGATGTAATAAGTGAATATTTGCGAAATAAAAAAGTTGGAAAGCTGCAAAACAGCTATTTGGATATTAACCGCGTATTCAGGTTAAGAAAAAAAATCGGCGGCTCAATAGTGCTTTGCCATCCCGCCAAGCATCATTATTTAAAGGAAGATTTTTTAATAAAATTAAAAAAACTAGGATTAGACGGAATAGAATTATTATCGCCCCATCATTCTTATAACGCGGTTATGTATATTCAATTTTTGGCTCGCAACCTTGATTTAATTGAAACCGGCGGCTCAGATTTTCACCGTTTTGAAAGAGACAGACAATCTATACAAAGTTCTTGGGATTATTTTAAAATTGATTTTGATTACCTGAGGGGGGTTAAAAAGATTACCGGTTAAATTAGATGAATTGCAAAAATTTTTAGAAAAAAAATAATATGAAGCATTTAATATTTGAAGGCGCGGAAATGTCCGGAAAAAGCTGGATTATATCGCAAGTCTATAATTATTTAGAGCCGAAATATAATCAAAGCGGAAGTGTATTGGACGGCTGCCATTGGTTTAACGCGGATGTTGGAGTATATGGCACAGAGTTTGGTAAAAACGTGATAAAAAATTATTTGCGAATTTTCAGAGTTTTGGAAGAAAAAAATATTATCGTTGAAAAACTTCATATTTCCGATTTGGTTTATAATCAAATCTATAATAATAAAAATATTAACTACAAAGCGCAAGAGCAAAAATTACTGGAACTTGGCTTTAAAATTATTTTAATTAAATTCAAGCCTGATAAATCGCTTTTGGAAAAAAGAATTCAAGATAGATTAAATCTTTATCCGCATTATAAAAATATTCAAAAAACACCGCAATGGTATATTAATCAGCAGGAAAAATATGAAAAAGCCTTGGAAAAATCATTATTGCCTGTGTTATCAATAGAAACAAATGTTTTGCCCGACAAAAGGCATGCAGAGAAAATATTGGGATGGATTGGGGAATAAAAAAATTTTATTATTTTATGAATATAATCAATGAATGTTATAATAAATCAATAGAGCTTTTGTTTAATAATTCTTCTCAGTATGGATTTTTAGCTTCCGCTCCGCAAAAACGGGCAGTAGAGAGAAATTATTTAAGCATTTTCGCGCGCGATTCTTCAATTTGCACGCTAGGTGCTGTTGCCAGCGGAAACAAAAAATTAATTTTAAGCGCTAAAAAAAGCCTTAAAACTTTGGCAAAATTTCAGGTTCATGACGGTGAAATCCCGAATTACGTAAAACCTGAAAAAAAATACGCGGATTTTTGGCGTTTAGGCAGTATTGACGCGACTCTTTGGTGGCTTATAGCAGTTGATTTTTATGACAAAAATACTAATGACAAAAATTTAAAAAAATCATTAAATAAGAAAATAAAAAATGCGGTTAACTGGCTTTATTGCCAAGAAAATGAAAATGATGGAATATTAATTCAAACTGAAGCCAGCGATTGGGCGGATCTTATGCCTCGGAACGGAAAGGTGCTTTACACTAACGCGCTTTGGTATAAAATTAAAAAAGATTATAATTTACTCGCTATGCGAAAAACAAAAAAAGATTTTAACTTGCTTTTTTACGCATACAATAATAAAACAAAAAATTTACCTAAAAGCGATAAGGCCACAATTGAAATGATTTTAAAAAGAAAAAAGAAAGGAGAATTTTATTTGAGTTTTGTCGGTTATTTGTATTATGGCAAAGATATTGACGTTTACGGCAACTCATTGGCATTGCTTTTTGGTTTGCCTACGCGCGAATTAAAAAATAAAATTATTAAATATTTGCTTGGAAAAAAACGATTGAAAAATTTGCCAATGCCAGTTTTGTTTAACCCGATTAAAGAAAATTCTCGCGAGTGGCGCAAGTATATGGAAAGCCATAAGCAGAATTATCCTTATCAATATCATAATGGAGGAATCTGGCCCTTTGCGTCAACGTTTTGGGCAATGGCGCTTGCGTTTTCAGGACAAAAGCAAGAGGCCAAAAAAGAATTGGAAAAAATCGCTTATGCTAATAGCCTGAATAATTGGGAATTTAACGAATGGTTTCACGCAAAAACAGGTAAAGCGCGCGGAATGAAATGGCAGTCATGGAACGCAGGCGCTTTTTTACTGGCGTGGCATTATTTGGAAGGGGAAATCAAATTATAATTTTAAAATATTTATAAATTAATAAAAAAATTATGTCAATGGAAACATTAAACTTAGAGCAAAAAGAAATTTTTAAATTCAAAGATACCGCTGAATTTTTGAATCTTATCAAACAAAATGATTTAAGTAAAGCCGAAGAATCACTTGAGTATGTAAAAAAAAATCGCGCTGAATATCCAGATTATGATGATCGATGGGTTGATCTCAGAGAATTAGATTTATTTAGAGCTTATAGAAAATCAGAAAACCATGATTGCGCTAATCAAACTATAGAAAACATGGATAAGGACAATGAACATTCAAAAAAATGCGATAGTAAACAAGGAAGAATAAACGTTTTAAGTAAAGAAATAGATGAATATAATCAAAATCATGAATAAATAAAAAAGACGCGTTAAAATTATAAACAAATGAAAAAAATAAAAGTCTTAATGGCCGCTGCCGAACTTGCTCCTTTTGCCAAGGTGGGCGGACTTGGCGATGTAACATCCAGCCTGCCTCCGGCTTTAAAAAAAATAGGCGTTGATGTACGTATAATTATGCCATTATACGGTTTAATAGATAGAAAGAAATACAAGTTGAAAAAAATTTATTCTGATTTGGAAATTCCTTCCGGACGTGTATTGTTAAAAATTAATATTTGGCAAGCGTTTTTGCCGGGCAGCAAGGTAGTTGTATATTTTATTGACGCGCCTGATTATTTTAAATATAAGGACGTTTACATAGCTGATGATAATTCAGAGCGGTTTTTATTTTTTTCTTACGCGTCCTTATTTTGTCTGCCAGCAATTAAATTTCAGCCCGATATTATTCATTGCCATGATTCGCAAACAGCCTTAATCTCCGATATGCTGAAAGTAAGCAATTTTGAATACTTGCGAAATATTAAAACTTTATACACAATTCATAATTTTAACTACCAAAGCAAGAATGATCCGGCTGTTCTTCATACCGGTAATTTGCACAAAGATTCATTAAAAATTCTAACTAAAGACGCTACTGACGGAGATATAAATTTTATGGCGCAAGGAATTTTAAACGCGGATTTAATTAATACTGTCAGCCCGACTTACGCGAAAGAAATTATCACAAGCGCTTACGGCGCAAGCTTGGAAAAAATTATTAAAAAACGCGAAGATGATTTATACGGAATAATCAACGGCATAGATATGGATTTATTTAATCCGGCTAAAGACAAATACATCAGTCAAAATTATTCAAGCAAAAGTATTAATAAAAAACAAAAAAATAAGCTTGCTTTGCAAAAAAGACTGGGGCTAAACGAGGATAAAGATAAAGCGGTTGTCGGCTTAATTTCCCGTTTGGCTTGGCAAAAAGGAATAGAATTAATTACGGATAAATTTGCCGGATTAAATTGCCAGTTTGTTTTTCTCGGCACAGGAGGCGAAAAATACGAAAAGCATTTAATAAAATTTGCCAAAAACAACTCAAGGCAAATTAGCGCGCAAATTAAATTTGAAATAAAATTGGCGCAGGAAATCTACGCGGGTACTGATATATTTTTAATGCCTTCGCGCTTTGAGCCTTGCGGGCTCGGGCAAATGATAGCAATGCGCTATGGCACGGTTCCTGTAGCGCGCGCGACCGGAGGGCTTGCGGATACGATTAGCGCGAAAAACGGCTTTTTGTTTAAAAATGTGGATAGCGAAGAGTTTTATAATTGTTTGAAAAACGCTTTGGATGTTTATTATAATAAAAAGGATAGATGGAAAAAAATGCAAATTAACGGAATGAAAGCTGATTTTTCATGGGATAGGTCGGCTAAGGAATATTTGAAACTTTATAAAAAATTAAATAAAAAATAATATCCGCATTGTAAAAACGCAAAATTTTGCGTTTTTACAATGCGGATATTATTTTTTTATTTTCTTTTCGCCATTTTTCAATCTCTGCATGATTTCCTGACAACAACACATCAGGCACCTTATATTTTTTACCACCATCATCAACAAAAACATCAGGCCGCGTATACTGCGGATATTCAAGCTCCCCCACAATAGAATGCGACTCATCCTTAGCGCTCGTTTCATTTCCCAAAACCCCGGGAAGCAGGCGGGTAATTGAATCAATAATCGCCATTGCTCCGATTTCTCCACCGGTTAAAACATAATCCCCGATAGAAATTTCCTCGTTAATAAAAGCAATAATACGCTCATCAACCCCCTCATAACGCCCGCAAATCAAAGTGATATTATTTAATTTAGAATATTCTTTTGCTTTTTGTTGGTTCCATTTATTACCCTTGGCTGATAATAAAATAATTTTATTTTTGATGTGAGCCGCATGTTGAGTGTTGAGTGTTAAGTGTTGAATGTTGCGTATAGCTTTATGCAACACATCAACTTTCATCAACATACCAGCTCCTCCGCCATAAGGCGTGTCATCTACGGTTTTATGCTTATCAGCGGCAAAATCACGCAAATTTATAATATTAATTTTAATTTTTTCTTTTTCCAAGGCGCGCTTAATAATACTCTCATTGAAATAAGAGTTAAATATTTCAGGAAAAATTGTAATGACGTTGAAAGTCATATATCATCAAAAAACCACAAACATAAATAATGTTGTGGTTTTTTGGATTTTATGTAATCTGTTTTGTTTTAGATTTTTAAATCATCAACGCTTGAAGTATCAATATCGGCAGTAGCCGTATTAGTTGATTCTCGTCTTGGAGGACGTTGTGACCCTTCCGGTTCGTTAATTTTTAAATTAACGCGAGCGTTGTTTTTGGCGCCGACAATCTTTAATAAAGTTCTGATTGCTTGAGCGGTTTGTCCGCGGCGACCGATTACATAACCCATGTCTTCCGGGTTAATTGACAATGT
>JAYEHJ010000018.1:0-23781 GCA_034659435.1 Patescibacteria group bacterium
ATTTCCCTCTTAAACCTGTTTTTAGAAAATTTTAAGGCGTGCTCTCTTATTTTGTAAGAATTCCATGTTATATTGAAAAAAATTTTAATTGCAGAGGCTATTGCCTCAGGACTTTCATCATTAAAAAAAATTCCAGTCTCTCCTTCTAAAACAGTTTCTTTGGCGCCTCCCTGTTTTAGCGCGATAACCGGCCGGCCGGAAGCCATTGACTCAACTATTGTTATGCCGAAATCCTCTCTTTGCGGATTTATAAACGCTTGGCATTCGCTAAAAAGCTTATTTCTTTCTTTATCTGTTACCCGCCCCAAAAATTCAATGTTTTTATTATTTCCTGTTATTTTTTTTAAACGTTCCATGTCAATTCCGTCTCCAAAAATTTTTAGTTTATATTTTTTATCCGTTTCAAGATTTAATTTTTTAAAAGCCTCAATAACAATATCATTGCGCTTATAAGGAACCAAGCGGCAGCCTATTAAAAAATAATCGCCTTGTCTTTCAGAAATATAAAATTGATTTTCTTCTATGCTCGGATAAATTATAGTGGAATTACGCCTATAATATTTTTTAATTCTTTTTTGCACTGTTTTTGAATTGGCAATATAAAAATCAACCCTATCGGCCGCTGCTTTATCCCAAATTCTGATATAATTCAAAACCAAAGAGATAATTTTTTTAAAATATTTATTATATTTTAATTCATTAATATATTGATGAGTATCGCTCCATAAATATCTGGTTGGCGTATGGCAATAGCAAATATGCGGACATTCAGGAGACGTGATAACGCCCTTGGCGAAAGAGCTTGTGCTGGAAATAACTAAATCATAATCAGTTAAATCAAAAAATTCAACAGACATGGGCATAAACGGCATATACCATTTATAATGTTTTATGCTTCCGGGAAGTTTTTGTATTATAGAAGGTTTAATACGCGTATTGAAAAAATTTTTTTCTATATTTTCTTGCCTATACAGCAATGTATACACCGGCGCGTCTGGAAACATTTCCGTTAATACTTGTAAGACCTTTTCAGCTCCGCCCATTTGAGCCAGATGATCATGAATCAATGCTACTTTCATAATTATTTTAAGATTAGAAAGATTACAAATTTACAAATAAAAATATTTGTGTTATTTGTAGCTATTTGTAATTTGTAATCTTTAATAATAATTTACTCAACCAACCTACTCCTAAATACCGCCAAAGGAGTTCTTAGAAAAATTGATAAATCCAATAGAATAGACCAATTTTCAATATAATAAGTGTCAAGCTTAACCTCTTCCTCAAAGCTTAAATCGCTTCTTCCTGAAATTTGCGCCATGCCGGTCATCCCGGATTTTATTGTTAAAACTTTTTTGTGATGATGCTCATAGCGCGCCACTTCTTCCGGAAGATGCGGCCTTGGTCCGACTAAGCTCATTCTTCCGGCAAAGACCAAGAATAATTCCGGCAATTCATCTATGCTAAAGCGCCGTATAAATTTGCCGAATCTTGTAACTCGCGGATCATTTTTTATTTTAACCATCGGTCCATCGTTTCTTGCGTTACAATCGGCTAACTCTGAATATCGCAAATCATCACATTTTTTAATCATGGAACGAAATTTAAAATAGTGAAACAAGTTTCCTCCTTGTCCAACCCTGTATAATAACGAATCATCGTCTTTTCGGGAAAAAAACACAGGTCCTTTTGAGTCAATTTTTATAATTATGGCCGTTAAAATCAAAATCGGGCTTAGAATTATAATTAAAACAGAAGAACCGATTAAATCAAAAATTCTTTTTACTATCCTCCCCCACCCGTCAAGCGGCGTTTTCTTAACTTCAACTATTGGAATACCGGCAATTTCATTTACTTCTGTTTTTAAAACTTTCGCACTGAGTAAATCCACGGCGTATTTAAAAGTAATGTGATGCTCATCGGCAAAATCGTAAAGCCTTAAAATTTCTCCCTTGCTTAAATTCGGGTCGCTTTGAATAACTTCATCAGCTTCTTTTAATTTTAAAAATTCTTCCAGTTCTTGCGCGGATTCAATGCTAAAATCCCTCAAACGCTTAACAACTTTATATCCAAAAGCGCTTGAGGATGAAAATTTTTTAATCAGATTGTCGGCAGTTTTGCTATTTCCGACTAAAATAACTTTGTGAATCCCCATGTCTTTTTTAAACAATGATCTTTGTATTAAGCGGATTATGGTTCTGCCCATGCTTATATAGAAAATCGCTAAAATCAATCCGGCTAAAACAATAAAACGTGAATCAAATAATTCACGTTGCATAAATATCAATATCACTATTAACATGAAACCTGTTGAGCATGCCAATACTACCCGATAAATTTCTTCAATCAATTTTCGCGCGTTTTTTATTGAATAAAGTCCGGCAAAAGCGAAAATAATAATCCACAAGATTGCGATTATAATTAATACTTTGAAATATTCATTAAAATTCAAGTCAAAAATTACCGGACGATATTCTTGAAAAAAATCAGCATATCTAATATAATATGCCGATACGCCTGCCAAAATTATCGCCAAATAATCCAATGGCACCAATAGAAATGAAAAAAATAATTCACTGCGCTTCATATGTATTTGGAGAGGCCGAACCTCTACGATTTTTTTTCAAAAAAATCGTAGTGGTTCGGCCTCTTTTTACGAATTTATCGAAAAATAATAAAAATATCAGGATAAGCTATAAGCCGGATTTTGTTCATTCGCTTGCGCGAAATCGGCAATCATTTATCTAGCCTAATTATTGCTAACTAGATCATGCGAGCCACTTTTCTCGCGTGGGAGCAAAGCTTCTTTACGCGATTTGCTCTTGCTTCAGGCAGGGTTTACCGCGTCACTCTGTTGCCAGAGGACGAAATTTGTAGCCTTTTATCTCGAGAACAAAAAACACCAAATTACTTTTCACCTTTCCTTCCCGTTTAAGAAGTAGTATTGTCTCTGTGGCACTTTCCCTAGAATTTCTTCCGGCGGGCGTTACCCGCTGCCGCTTTCATTTTGAATAAAATCCAAAAATTGAAGTCCGGACTTTCCTCCCCAGTATAACCGAGGTAATTGCCCGCTTATCCTGATATTTTTATTATTTTAAATAGCTTTAAATATTCCAAAATTAAAAAAGACAATTTTCTATTGTCCTCCTATAAAGTAACATATTGAAGCGTTAAAGTCAATAATTATACTCTAGAATATTTTCTAACCGCAATCAAACTCGCGAACATATTTATAAGCGCGGCGGCTAAAAATTGTATACCGAAAATTGTAAATATGTTTCCATAAAAAAAAGTAATCAGATTTATGTTATAACCGACAAAAAAGGCTTCCAAATAAGGCTGTAGGAGCGTTAAAAATGGATAAAAAATTAACATTATCGCGCCGATGCCAAAGAAGGTATATATCAAACTTGATATTAAGTATGGCATTTGAATGAACCAATTAGAGGCGCCAACTAATTTCATTATGATAATTTGCCTGCGATGGGTGTAGATTGCGACACGCACTGAATTATAAATAACCAAAATCGTAATCATAACAAAAATAGCGCTTAAAAATATGCCTGCTTTAGTTACTTTATTGGTAATATTATTTATTTTTTCCAATAGCGCTTTGTAATTCGTAAAATTTTTTGATTCAACAATGTCCTCGTCAAGCGCGTTTAAACGGTTGATTAAATTGTCAAAAACATCCAGATTTTCCGGCTTAATTACCAATGTCGGCGTAAGAGGATTAATATTTAACTCGCGCAAAGCTTCCAAAATTTCCGGATTATCCTGGTGTTTTTCTTTAAAATTTTTCAGAGCCTGCGCGTTTGAAATATATTCAACGCTTTTTACTTCATTTAAATTATTTATTTTTGTTTTTAAAGCCAATATCGCGTCTTCGCTCGCTCCCGGCTTTAAATAAAGATTAACATCAATTTTTTCTTTGATAGCCTCAACCGCCATATCGCCGATTACCTTAACTGTCAAAAGCATATTAACCGTAAACAAGGCTAAAATTAAAATAATTACCGTAACCAAAGACAGCCAGATATTTCTGGAAACATCCTGTAAGCTAAATTTAATAACTCTTATAAAAGAAAGAAACATATTTATAATATATATTTGCCAATCGCTTGATCGCTGATAATTGTGCCATCGTCAATAGTTATAACTCGCCGTTTTAAATTATTAACTATTTCGCGGTTGTGAGTAACCAAAATTACGGTTGTACCGAATTTATTAATTCTTAATAACAAATCAATTATTTCATTGGCATTAAGCGAATCCAAATTTCCTGTCGGCTCATCAGCCAAAAGAATTTTTGGTCGATGAATAAGCGCGCGGGCAATTGCCGCCCGCTGCTGTTCTCCGCCTGACACTTCCTGGGGGTAATTTTTAATCTTTTTTTTCAAGCCGACGATTTTCATGACATGCGGCACTATTTTTTTAACCTTAGCGGGCTTGCCGCCGCACACTTGCATGGCAAAGGCGACATTTTCAAACAAAGTTTTTTTGTGCAGCAATTTAAAATCCTGAAAAATAACGCCAATCTGCCGCCTAAGCACCGGAATTTCCCTTTGGCTGATATCGGTAATATCCCAGCCGCCGACTATTATTTTACCCTCATCAACCCGCTCTTCACCGATCATGGCTTTGACAAGCGTGGTTTTTCCGGTTCCGGACTGTCCGACAATTGAAACAAATTCTCCAGGCTTAACATGGAGATTTATTTTATTTAAAGCCTTGCCGCTTTTATTATATATTTTTGAAACATTATGAAATCTAATCATATTTGTTTTAAACCATATTGAATTAATTTTTCTGTTTCTGTAAAACTGTTCGCGCGCGTATCGGAATTAAAAGTAACTACTATTAAATTGCTGTAGATATTCTTTAAAACTCTAGTCATCAAACAATAGCCTGCCTCGTACAGATAGCCGGTTTTAGAACCGTTAATCGTATATTTATCCATTCTTATTATATGGTTTGTATTTCTAACGCGATGGAATTTTTCCGTATTAGCCGTATAAAATTTATACTCTTTCATTGTGCTTGCTTTTGCGATAATCGGATGTTTTAACACCTCTCTTGCTATTATAGCATAATCCAAGGCAGAGCTCACGTTTTCAGGAGCAAGTCCTGTCGGCTCAATAAAATGAGTCGTGCTGGCTCCCCAGCGCTTAACCTCGAAATTCATTTTCGCGATAAACGCGCCGCGGCTTAAGGGGCTGACGCGCACTAATGACTCAATTGTGTTATTAGCCGAACCAACCAGCGATGTGTAAAGCAAATCTTCAATAGTTAAAGTTTCGCCGTTTTCAATATTTAATTCGGCGGATTCCCATTTATTAACATGCTCATAGTTATATTCCGCGTCAGCGCTTGAATAAGCTACGACTTTGTTAAGCGTTGGCTTGGTATCTAAAAAAACTTTAATCGCGACGAGTTTTGTTAAGCTGGCCAAAGGCAGAGTGCTGGTGCTGTTTTTTTCCAAAAATATTTTTCCGCTTCCCTCGTCAATTACTATCGCGGCTTTTGCGCTTACATCTGGAACAGACCCGATTCCTTCGGGTTTAATCTTTAAAATATTACTATCGCTTAAACCGGCAATATGCAAAGGCTCAACATGTATATCAATAATTCCGGCACCCAAAGAAGCAATTCGCGCGAAAGCGTTTTTTTCCAAGTCAATTACCCTGTCAGGAAATTTTTGCCTTTCCGGACCGTAATCATTGATTTCAACATCAACAAATTTTCCGTTTTCCATATTATATACGCGCAGTTTGGATCCTTTGGGAAAATCCGGCGAAGCCGCGTAATTCCCGCTCTTGTACGCGTACCAGCTAGCCCTGCCGGTTGTCAATGTATTTGGAAATGAAAAAATCGCCAAGCGCGCGTAAGGCAGATGAATCAAAGAGCGTACAAAATTTTCTTTAGGAAAATCTTTGGTTGGCAAAGGACGCCAAGTGTTAAAATTCTTATCATAAAAAAATACTTGCTTATGATTATTATTGTCTTCATTGTAAGAGAATTGAATATAAAAAGGATTATGATCGCCATACGCGGCCTTATTTTTAAATTCAAACTGATAAACATCGCTGATTAAATTCAATTTCCAAGGACAAGGCAAATCTTCATGCAGTTCGTAAATTTCAACTTGCGTAGCTTCGTCCAAAATTCCCGGCGTTAAAGACAGTTTTAATTTATTTTCAAACGCGCCGACAGTATAGCCTTTTGCGATTGTGTCTTTATCAAGATTAATGCTGAAATGTTTATTTAAATTTTCAATTTTTTCCACGCTTGCCGCATCCTCGGCTTTGACATTGTCTGTTAATAAAATAAAAAAAAGCAATAAAAAAAAACCGATAACACTAATATTTATTTTAATATTTTTTGTCATGTTTTTAAAATTTTTGTTATTTTTTATAAGTTTATTATAGCATATTTTTCATCACTCCCCCACCCCTTGTGTCTATTGGCAAAACCTGAGTTATGTAATATTATAAAAGATGAATATTAATATTTTGTGGATATTGCCCCTGCCGAAATAGCTCAACTGGTAGAGCAATCCCTTCGTAAGGGAGAGGTTGTCGGTTCAAGTCCGATTTTCGGCTCAAACAAACCGCCCAGCCATGAGTGACTGGGCTAAGTTGATAATTTTTTAAAACATTGATAATAAAATCCTGCCTCACTCATTCCTTAGCGCCTCAATCGGATCCATGCGCGCGGCTTTGCGGGCAGGGTATAGGCCGAAAGCTATGCCGAAAAAAGTTGAGAAGCCCAAGGCTACAATATACGCTTTTAGGGGAACAATAAATTCCCAGCCCAAACCGGCATAATTGGCGCCAAAAGCTATCAGCCATGATATGACAATTCCGGCTATTACTCCAAGTATTCCGCCTAAAATTGTAACAATAACCGATTCAACCAAAAATTGCGCCATTATATTCGCGTAAGTTGCGCCAACAGCTTTTCTTAATCCAATCTCGGCAGTCCTCTCGGTAACGGCAACATACATAATGTTCATTATTCCAACTCCGCCGACTACCAAGGAAATGGCGACAATA
Organism: Patescibacteria group bacterium; assembly: GCA_034659435.1. Classification (GTDB taxonomy): domain Bacteria; phylum Patescibacteriota; class Patescibacteriia; order Patescibacteriales; family UBA12075; genus JAGLYP01. The sequence goes on from JAYEHJ010000018.1 coordinate 7,056, forward strand.
GCCAATAAAAGCAAAGTGATCGCGCCGGTAACAGTATCCATTATTTCCATAGACTCAACCATGGATACAACGCGAAAATCATCTTTGCCTGTATCAAAAACGCCTGCCTGCTGTTCTGTCGGTTGGGGAATATCGTGATTTTCTCTTAATAAATAGCGCATATCTTCCGCGACTTCATCCAGTCTTTCAATATCGCTCACTTTATGCATCATATACAGGACATGATTAATTCCCATAACTTTTTTTTGCAAAGTTCTGACCGGAAGATACACAATATCATCAAAGTCAAAAGTCATTACAGCTCCCCTTTCTTTAAGGACGCCTATAACTTTAAATTTCTTTTTATGCAGTTTGATTGATTTGCCGATTGGATCTGTTTCACCGAATAATTTCTCTTTTATTTTTTGCCCCAAAAGCACAACTTGCGACAAAGACTTATCTTCCGATTCCGTAAAAAAACGACCAATATCAACTTCGCTTCTGTCCAATTTAATATAAGACGCGCTTGCCCCAAAAAGCATTGTGTTATGAGTTTCATTTCCATAAGAAATCTGCTCCTGTCCGAGTATGCTCGCGTAACTATCTTCAATTAATGTTAATTTATTAATATCTTCCATATCATCCAAAGTTAAAGTCGTAACTTGCGCGCCCATTGCCGAATTGGTTACTGACTGCATTTCCGATCCTCCGCCTTTTTTTGTGCTAGGCACTTTGATTTCGGTTTCCACCATATCCGAACCGCCAAAAGATTCTATTTGCCCGACAATTAAAGAATTTACTCCATCGCCGGCGGAATATACGACAATTACGCTTGCTATTCCGATAACAACGCCCAAAACAGTAAGGGATGTCCTTACTTTATTAATTTTAAGCGCGATTATTCCGTTTTTGATGCTTTCTTGAAACATATTCTGATTTATGATTTGAGATTTTGGATTTATGATTTGTGATTTTAAATCATAAATCCAAAATCATAAATCATAAATTACATCATTCATACCTCAAAGCTTCAACAGGCTCCAAGAGGCTGGCTTTTCTAGCTGGAAAAAGACCGAAAATCAAGCCTATAAGAGCCGATACCCCAATTGATAATATTATAGACATTAAAGAAATAATAAAAGCCCAGTCATAGCCAAGGTAATTTGCCTCCAAAGCGATTAGATAACTAATCGCTATTCCGCCAAGCATGCCAAAAATGCCGCCTACAAAAGTTACCGTTATTGACTCAATTAAAAATTGTGTCATTATATTAAAATTATTGGCGCCAACCGCCTTGCGCAAGCCTATTTCCTTGGTTCTCTCGCTAACCGCGACAAGCATTATGTTCATAATGCCGATGCCGCCGACAATTAAAGAAAGAGCGGCCATCGCGGCTAAAAAATATTTTAAAGCGTCAGTAACCGCGGTAATAACATCAAGAGCTTCGGCAGCCGAGCGGACGCTAAAATCATCGCTTACGCCGCTTGCGTCTTCAATATCATGCTGTTCCCTTAATGTTGCCTTAACATCATTAATTGCTATGTTAATATTTTTTTCATCATCAATTTTTGCCCTAATCAAACCAAGATGATTTACGCCAACAATCAATTTCTGCATTGTGCGCAAAGGAATAAAAATTTGATCGTCATAATCCTGCATCGCGACCGTGCCTCGCTCCGCCATAACTCCGATAACTTCAAAACTGTGCTTTTTAATTTTAATTTTCTTGCCAACCGCTTCTGAATCGCCAAAAAGCTCTTTTTTAACAGTATATCCCAAAACAGCGCCGCGGCTTAAATTCCGCTCTTCTTCTTTGGTAAAAAATCTTCCGTTGGTTAATTCTCCCCCTTCTGTATTCATATATCCGTGCGTTGTGCCGCTTAAATTAGTATCATAATTTTGCGAACCCCAGCTTGCCGTTCCAACTCCCTTTACATATCCAACCGCTGATGCTATATTCGGAACGTTGCTGCCTTCAAGCAACTCCAGCATATCTTCATATTTTAAAGTTGTAATCACTATACCCATCATTGCTGCTGGAGGACCTTCATCGCCAGCATTTTCCGGCATTATACCGATTAAATTAGTGCCAAGGCTTTCAACTTGGCTTAATATAAGGCTTTGCGCACCCGCGCCAACCGCCATAATTATTATTACCGCTCCAACTCCTATAATAATTCCCAGCATAGTCAAAAAACTCCTGCCTTTATTTGCCAGGAGCGCTTTTACAGCTATTTTGACGGTTTGAATAAAATATTGCATAAAAACAAGTTATACCCGCAAGGAGCACTTTGCCCAAAGGGCACTAACAGTAGTCGGGAATACGCCCCGAAGGAAGTGCCCTTGGGGTATTCAAATTCCTTGACTATAAATTACAAATTACTTATTTAAGCATATCATTGCCGTTTGCCTGCCTGTGATTCAAAACCGCTTTATCCTCTTCAATTAAACCATCTTTAATTTTAATTATTCTTTTCGCATGCTCGGCAGTAGAAGTTTCATGCGTAACCAAAATAATCGTATTGCCGGAATCGTTTAATTTTTGTAAAATTTCCATTATTTGAATTCCCGATTTTGAGTCCAAATTGCCGGTCGGCTCGTCCGCGAATATAATTGAAGGGTTATTGACCAATGCTCTTGCAATCGCCACTCTTTGCTTTTCTCCTCCGGAAATTTGATTTGTGTAGTAATGCAAACGATGCCCGAGTCCAACGCTTTTTAAAGTTTCCACCGCTCTTTTATCAATTTCTTTTTTATTTTTTGAATAAGTTAAAGGCAGTTTTACGTTGTCCAACACAGTAGTTCTCGGTAGCAAATTAAATGATTGAAAAACAAAACCAATTTTTTCGTTTCGCATAGAGGCTAATTCATCGTCATTTAAAGTCGTGACTTCCCTGCCGGAAAAAGCATAATGCCCCGAACTTGCCCTATCCAGCATGCCTAAAATGTGCATCAATGTGGACTTTCCGGAACCTGATGGCCCCATTATTGAAACAAACTCGCCTTTTCCAATACTAAAAGAAAGGCCGCGCAAAACTTTTGTCACGACCTCGCCGGTTTTAAATTCTTTTTTAAGATTATCTACCTTAATTAACATGCGCTATTTTTTTTACATTATTTCATTAATAACAAATTGGGTTATTCTTTTAGCGCATTCTATCGCCTCTTTGCACTCCACCTTGGAATAAACAGTGATTTCAGGAGGGTATCTTGATTCAATATAATATCTGTTTAAAAATGAAACCTGACTTTCCAGTATCTTAAAATTTTTGTCTATTTTTTTACAAAGGTTTAAAAGATGAATTGAGTCATGTATCTTTGGAAATTCTTTTTTATTAAAAACCAAAAATCCTTTTAAAATTTTTTCCACTGATTGCTGGCAATGAAAACAAAGAGAATCAGTCGGACCGTTCTCTTTATAAAGAATTTGCGCGGACTTAAAATCATTTTGCGATTTTATAATCCATTCTTTTGTTAATTTGGAAACATTATTTGGCATAAAGAATTTTGCCTTGCCGCATAATATTTTTAATAAAAAAATCTCCAAGCAATATCCGCTCTTTTATTTCCTCCGGAGTGTAAACCAAAATATCCAAAGGAATAATTCTATCCAAAAGCATTCTGTCCACTTTAAGATGGCGTTTTGTTCTTACTTCTTTGGTTTTTTTTACAATAAATAAATCCACATCGCTGTCTTTGTTTGGCTTTCCCCACGCGCAAGAACCGAAAAGAATAATTTTTTCCGGTTTATATTTTTTTTTAATTTGATTGGTAATTCTTTGAATCTCTTTTTCTTTTTCAACAGCTCCGCTCATAAAATAAATTTATTATTAAATTAACATAAACCCTTTAAAAACGTTGAAAATTTTTCTTTATTTTCCACTAATTTCTGCCAGCTATTTTTGTTAATATTTCGCATACTGAATATTTTTTCCTGCAAATGATTTGTTAATAAATTCAAACTTTCCTTGCTTTCGCTTACAGCTTCAAATACGGCTTCATCTTCCTCTAGCGGCGCGATAGCAATAAATAAATCCCAAAGACCCTTATCGCAATCGTCCAAATCCGATTTTCTAATTAAATTTTCCAATTTTTGCTTATAACTATTTTCCATATTTTTGTTTTTATTAACCCTAAGACTCTTCGTCAAATTGATTAGTTATCTTTTCTTCACTTCCATCTAAAATCTCAGACATTTTAAATTTTAAATTTTCAAGTGAATTTTCTTGATTGCTTGGCATCTCAAATCCCATATTTTTTATTAATTAATTATAAATTAATTCGTAATTCGTAATTGATAATTAGCTTATTCTTCTTTAACATAAGTAACAACCCCCTCCCCCTCTTTCACCCCAGATAAAACTTCAACCAGTCCGCCGTCGCCTCTTAAGCCTAAAGTAATTTGCCTTTCTTCAATATTTTCCCCAATTAGCACTCTGGTAAATTTGCCTTGGCCGTTTTTATCAACAATAGCGCGAACAGGCATTGCCAAAACATTTTCTCTTTTATCAGTGGTAATATCAATGTTGGCTGTCATACCGGATTTTACATTAGACAAAAAAGCATTTTTTTCTTTGCTTTCCGTAAAAATTACGGTTACGGAATAATAAATTACATCCTGAATAACGGTTTCAGCAGGCTCAATAAAATCAACTTTGCCCAAAAATATTATATCTTCGCCAAAAGCATCCAAAGTAATACTCGCAAAATCATTTCTGCTGATTTTGGCAATGTCAGCTTCGGAAATCAAAACCTCAATTTCATAATTATTATCTCCAAGCATAAAAATCACAGGACTTCCAATACCCGGCTGTTCTCCGATTTCAAAATTTATTTTTGTTATATTGCCGTTAATCGGAGCCTTGATAAAACAATTATCTATATTTTTGTTTGCCGACGCCAATAGCGCTTCCGCCTGTTTTATTTTTGCCAAAGAAACCAAAATATCATGCCGATTTGCAGGGGCTATTACCTGGCTATATTTGCTTTGCGCCACTTGCCATGCCTCAAAAGCCGAATCAGTTCTTGACTGCGCTGATACAATCTGCTGCTCTCCGTTGATTTGCGCGGAAGAATAATTATTTTCAGCTAATTTTAAAGCATCGCTATAAGCCGCTTGCGTTTGATTTAAAGTATTTTCAGCGCCGGCAACATAAGTTTCATAGTTAATTAACGAAATTTCAATATTTTGTTTAGCTGTTTGCGTTGCGGAAATCGCGGCTGCCGTCAAAGTTTGGTCAGCGCTTATACTTGATTTAAAAGCGTCAAGGCTTGATTGGCTTAAAGAGGAAGATGTTACAGTATATTCAAGCGCACTATAACAATATGCAAGAGCTGAAAACGTTTTATCCAAAACTTCTTCCGCGCCATTAATTGCTTGCGCGACATTGTTATAGCTACTTTCGTTTTTGGCAATTTCTAAACCGCTTTGAGCCGCCGCCAATAAATCCAAAGCCTCGCCATAAATATTATTAGTGCTATGTAAATAAGTAATATTTCTTACGCTTATATAATCTTTTAAATTGTCATCATTGACTGTTCTATCAATTTCATCAAGTGCGTTATTTGCGATTGAAAGCTTATTTTCAACAACAGCTAAAGCGCTTTCAATATAATTATCAATTGTTGATTGATATGTTGATTTGGTATTTTCAAGAGAAATTTCAGCGTTAACAATTGCTTGTTCAGACGCGGTCATAGTGCCTAAATCAGATGATTTTAAATCTGCTAAAATTTTTGCTGTTTGCGCGATATTTTCATTAACTGATAATTTATTTTTTTCCAACTCTTTTTCCGCGGCTTCATAAGCTGTCTTTGCCTGCTGTAGGCCGGCTTTTGATATATTAATATCTTCTTTTGCCGCTCCTGCAAGCAATTTATTATGATTTGCCCTGACAACATCAATATTCGCTTTTGACTCTTCCTTTCTAATATATAAATCAGAACAATCTAAGCCCGCGATAATCTGATCTTTTAAAACTTTATCTCCCACTTTAAAATCTATTTTTTCAATTTTTCCGGAATTTAAAAAACTTAATTCGATTTTTTCTGCTGATTTTACCGTGCCTGTCTCGCTGACTGTTTGAATAATATCTTTTTTTTCTATGCTTACGGTGGTGTATACAGTTTTAGGTTTATTACCTAGCATTGCAAAAGCAACAAGACCTCCGGCCAGCCCCAAAATAACTAAAATAATTATCGCTTTTTTAATAGTCATAATAATAATTTATTTCATGTTTTAATTATAACAAAGATACTTAATATTGCAATAGTTTCGCGTTGAGCTTGACAATATATTTGATAAATACTATTATGAAATTAGCACTCAGCTAGTGAGAGTGCTAATTATAAATAATTAAAAGCTAATACAAATATGTTTAACAAATTTACAAACAAATCACAGGAAGCGATTATTAACGCGCAGATTATAGCGCAAGATTACGGGCAATCCCAGATTGACAGCCTGCATATTTTCGCGGCGCTTTTAACGCAAAGCGAAAGCTTAATTAAGCCTGTTTTGGAAAAATTAAAAATTTCGCCTGAAGAAGTGGAAGATATGATTTTTAAAAAAATTGAGCAAAGGCCCAAATCATCCGCTCCGATGCGTGAAAATGTTGGAGCTGTTCAAGGCACTGCCGAAGTGGCAATGGTTTTGGAAAGGGCGAAAAAAGAAGCCGATCAAATGGGCGATGAGTATATATCCACGGAACACATTCTCTTGGCTCTTATAGGCATCAAAAGCGAATCGCAGGAAATTCTTTTGCGCCTGGGAGTCGCTTATGAAAATGTTTTAAAAATATTAGCGGAATTACGCGGCTCGCAAAAAATTGACAGCCCAAATCCTGAAACCAAATACAAAGTTTTGGAAAAATACGCGATTAATTTAACAGAGATGGCAAGACAGAAAAAATTGGATCCGGTAATCGGCAGAGATGAAGAAATTCGCAGAATAATGCAAGTTTTATCGCGGCGAACCAAAAACAATCCGGTTGTTATCGGCGAAGCCGGAACTGGAAAAACCGCGATTGTTGAGGGGCTCGCGCAAAGAATAGTTGCCGGCGATGTTCCTGAAACATTAAAAAATAAAGAGCTTATAAACCTTGATTTAGGCGCGCTGGTAGCCGGCGCTAAATTCAGGGGCGAATTTGAAGATCGCTTAAAAGCGGTTTTAAAAGAAATAAAATCGCGCCAAGGCAAAGTTATTTTGTTTATTGACGAACTGCACACAATCGTCGGAATCGGCGCTTCCGAAGGCGCGATGGACGCTTCCAATATGCTTAAACCGGCATTGGCTCGCGGCGAACTGAAAACAATCGGCGCAACCACTGTTAAAGAATATCAAAAATATATTGAAAGAGACGCTGCTTTGGAAAGGCGCTTCCAGCCGATTTATGTTTCCGAGCCAAGCATTGAAGACACAGTGGCGATTCTTAGAGGCGTTAAAGAAAGATATGAAGTTCATCATGGCGTAAGAATTACCGATGAAGCAATAATGTCGGCGGCTAAGCTTTCTTCACGCTACATTACCGACCGGTTTTTGCCTGACAAGGCTGTTGACTTGATTGATGAAGCCACCAGCGCGCTGCGCATGGAAATTGATTCAATGCCTGAGGATTTGGATAAATTAAAAAGAGAGATTAAAAGATTAAAAATTGAAAAAGCCGGCTTGCGGCAAGACAAAAAAAGCAATATTAAAATCAAGCATTTGAATAAGCAAATTGAAGAGCTTAAAGAAAAAGCCGATCAAATTGAATTGCACTGGAACAATGAAAAAAATATTATTTCTAAAATCAGCTGCAAGAAAAAAGAAATAGACCAGTTAAAAGCCAAATCTGAAATTATTGAAAGGCAGGGCGAAGACTTAACTCAAGTCGCGGAAATCAGATACGCGAAAATTCCTGCTTTGGAAAAAGACGTAAAAAATTTGGAAATTGAATTATTAAATATTCAAAAAAAAGGACAGAGAATACTAAAAGAAGAAATTGACCATGAAGATATTGCCAAAGTCGTTGCCCGCTGGACAGGAATACCGGTTTCAAAAATGCTTGAATCTGAAATTAAAAAACTGGCAAAAGCCGAAGTTGAATTATCCAAGCGGGTTCGCGGACAAGATGACGCGATTAAATCCGTTGCAAACGCAATCCGCCGCTCGCGTGCCGGAATATCCGAAGAGCAAAAACCAATCGGATCGTTTTTGTTTGTCGGACCGACCGGCGTTGGAAAAACCGAACTGGGCAAAGCCTTGGCTGAATTTATGTTTAATAATGAAAACGCGCTTATAAGGCTGGATATGAGCGAATTTATGGAAAAACACAGCGTTGCCCGCATGATCGGCTCCCCTCCCGGCTATATCGGACATGAAGAAGGAGGACAATTAACTGAAAAAGTCCGCCGCCGCCCTTACAGCGTAATTTTATTTGATGAAATTGAAAAAGCCCATCCGGAAGTATTTAATATTCTTTTGCAAATTTTGGATGACGGCCGCTTAACCGATGCCAAGGGGCGGGTGGTTAATTTTAAGCATTCAATTATCATTATGACATCAAATCTCGGCAATGAAGTTATTAAACAATATTCAATCGGGTTTTCTGACAACAGCAATAAGGAAGAAGCTGTTAAAACCAGGGATAGTGAGATGAAAGAAAAAATTGACGCGATTCTTAAAGAAAATTTCAATCTGGAATTTTTAAATAGAATTGACGAAATCGTAATATTTAAAAGCCTTAGCAAGAAAGTATTAACTGAAATAGTTGATCTTGAATTAAATAAATTGGAAAAAAGGCTGCTTGACAAAAATATTAAGCTAAAAATTGCCGCAAAAGTTAAAAAAATGCTGGCTGAAAAAGGCTATGACATTACTTTTGGCGCGCGTCCGTTAAAAAGAATCATCCAAAATTCAATTCTTGACGAATTGGCTTTGGAGATTATTGAAGGCAAAATTAAAGAAGGAAATAAAATATCAATTGATTTGGGGATTGAGGATAAGGTGCTGGTTAGGGTTAAGTAAGCGATATTTAAGAGGCCGAACCTCTACGATTTAGAAAAGTTTAATTTTATAAATTAAACATTTAGCGAAAAATCGTAGAGGTTCGGCCTCTTATTAATTTTGTAAAAAAAGCCAAAGTAATGTATAATATCAGTATTAATAATTTAAAAAAATAATCAGTTTATGCTAAAAAACATCAAAAAAACCCGCTTAATAATTACTTGTTTTATTATTTTTACCTGTTTAAGCGCGGAATCGCTGGCAGCGGTTTTTGATCCTAATTATATAATCAGCGATGAAGAAATTCTTGATTCAAGCTCAATGACGCTTTCTGAAATTGACGTTTTTTTACGCGCTAAAAACGGATATATTTCCAAAAATAATCTTTCCGATTACGCGGGACGAACTAAAACAGCGGCGCAGATTATTTATGATGCCGCCAATAATTACGATTGCGGCAATTCAGATATATTTACTCACGCGAATGTTCAAGAAAAAGAAAGATTTTGCCAAAAAATTACGATTAATCCTAAATTTTTAATTGTGCTTTTGCAAAAAGAGCAAAGCCTTATTACCGAAACCGCGCCCACGCAAAGGCAGCTTGATTGGGCAACCGGTTATGGCTGTCCGGACGGCGGAGGATGCAATAGCAGATGGGAAGGTTTTGGCAAGCAAGTAAACTCAGCCTCTCTGCAATTTTTTGATTATATGAAAAATCCACATCACTATACTTATCGCGCCGGAAATACTTACACTATAACCAACACAGGCAAACCGCCAACAGAAGTTACTCCTCTAAACAAGGCTACGGCGGCGCTCTACAATTATACCCCGCATGTTTATAACGGCAATTATAATTTTTACAAGCTATGGATGCGTTATTTTACTTTTAGCTACCCGGACAATACTCTCTTGCAAATAAAAGGAGAACCGGGCGTTTGGCTCATTAAGAACGGAGAAAAGCGCCCGTTTTTAACCAAAGGCGCCTTAACTTCAAGATATGATTTAAATAAAGTAATTCAAGTTAATAAATCAATTTTAGATCAATACCCAAAAGGCGCGCCCATTAAATTTCCACAATACTCTTTAATCCGCAGCCCGCGAGGAACAATTTATTTATTGGTTGACGATAAGCGCCGCGGCCTTGCAAACGCCGAGGCTTTTCGTAAAATCGGATATAATCCGGAAGAAATTTTAGACGCAAGCTGGGAGGATGTCAATGCTTACGCGGAAGGAATACCTATTACCGCTACCTCAAGCTATCCTACCGGAGCTTTATTGCAGGATAAGGCCAGCGGCGGAATTTATTATGTGACAGAAGGCACAAAAGCCCCGCTTTGGGACGCGATTTTGTTAAAAACCAAATTCAAATGGAAATCCATCACCCCTGAAAGTCCTGAAAAATTAGCCAGCTTCAAGACCGTTGAACCTGCTATTTTCAATGACGGCGAACTGTTGAAATCAAACCTTTCTCCGGCCGTATATGTAATTGATAATAAAAAACGCAGACCAATTACTTCCGGTAAAATCTTTGAAAACTTGGGCTATTCATGGGATAATATCATAACAGTTCCTGAAAAAATTCTTAATCTTTACGAGGAGGGCGAAGCAATTAAGAAAATTTTTACCGAAGATATAATTGACACCGAGAATGCAAGCTCTACTGATTCAACATTAGCCTCATCTACGGATAAAATACTGGAAGATGAAGTTAATAATATTTTAAATCCATAAATCATAAATCATAAATTCAAAATCATAAATTCAAAATCATAAATACAAAATTATGCCATTAGTATTTGCAAGCATTGTCCCCCACCCTCCGATTTTAATTCCAACGATTGGAAAAAATCATCTTAAACAATTGAAAGCGACCCTGAATTCGTATGAAAAATTAAAAAACAAATTAAGCGAAAAAAAAATTGATACGATTATTATTATCTCGCCGCACGGAAAAGCCCATAACGGCGCTTTTACAATTAATTTTAATCCGAAACTAGTATGCGATTTTAAAGATTTTGGAGATTTTTCAACGCAAAAAGAATGGGACATGGATATTAAATTGGCATACAAAATAAAAGAGGAGCTTGAAACAAATACTCCGCTTCAGCTTAACACTAATGAATTTTTAGACCATGGATCAGCGGTTCCTCTGTATATCCTTACCGAGAATTTAAAAAACATAAAAATAATTCCAATTTATCATTCAGGGCTTAGTTTGGAAGATCACTTCAATTTTGGTGAAAAACTTAAAACTCAAATTTTTGTCAGCAATAAAAATATTGCCGTATTAGCTTCAGGAGATCTTTCTCACGCGTTAGCGAAAGACTCCCCTGCCGGATATTCTCCAAAAGGCAAAAAATTTGATAAAAAAATTATAGAACTGTTAAGCGCGAAAAAAATTGATGAAATCTTAAATCTTAATCCGGAATTTATAGATGATGCCAAGGAATGCGGATTGCGTCCGTTTTTAATTCAGCAGGGAATATTAAAAAATGTTAAATGTAAAGCAAAAACGCTTTCTTATGAAGCGCCTTTTGGGGTTGGATACTTGGTTATGGATTTTGAAATCAATTAATATATTGTTATATTGCTGTATTGTTTATAAAATCAAACAATATAACAATGCGGCAATACTAACCATTAATTTTTACCGTTAATAATTTTAAAAAAATACTTCCACTTATCTCCGGTTTTACATAATTCTTTTGTATCATTTAAAACTTGTAAAATAAAAGTTTTGGGATATTGCTTGCACATTTTAAAAACTGAACTGCGCTTATTGCTTGGAATTTTTAATTCTTTAATAATTTGTAAGGCCAGCTCCTGCCATTCATAAGCCGGAGTTTTTTTTTGAACTTTTCTTGTTTTTAGTATATCGCCTATTTCCGCGAATTTTTCATTTTTCATCTATTTGCGTTTTAAAATAAATATCTTTAATTTCTTCTAAAATTTTATTATTTTTAGTCTTTTTATATTGTTCAGCGTAATCCTTTAAAGTCGGAATATAGCGGATGATAAAATCAATTTCATCATCTGTCGGATTATTTTTTATAAATTTTTTCCAAGCCTCCACCCGCAAAGGCTTAACATCTTTTATAATAAAACAATAATCATTATTTGTCGGCTCTTGCTCTAATAATTTTTTCCATGCCGCGCCTCTTAATTCTTCAACACGCTTTAATATAAAACGCAAATCTTCATTGGAGGGGTTATTTTTACAAAATTCTCCCCACGCCTGTTCGCGCAAAGACTCAACATCTTTCATTATAAAACATAAATCATTATTGCTTGGGCTTTGCGCTAAAAGCGTTTCCCACGCGCGTTGTCTAAAATCAGGCGCCTGAGTTATTATTTTTCTTATTATATCATTTGACTGCCTTAATTTAAGCGTTAATTTCCAAGCATCTTCCCTGAGTTCTTTTACGTACTTAATTATATATAACAAATTATCAATATCCGGCTTCATTTTAGCGAGTTTTTTCCAAGCGTCATGCCTTAATGGCTCAATAAATTTAATTATATATAGCAAATCGTTTTCACTCGGCTTTTGTTTCTTCAACTTTTTCCAAGCTTTATACCTGAGAGGCTCGACATATCGCGCGATATCGCGCAATTCAAAATTAGTCGGTTTTTGCTTTAAAATTTTTTTCCAAGCTTCAATTCTTAAGGGCTCAACATATTCAATAATATTTTTTAATTCAAAATTTGAAATTTTATTTTTTTTCAATTCTTCCCAAAATTCTTTTTGCAAATCACCGTCAACAAATTCAATTAAAAAACGCAAATCTTCATTAGTGGGATTATTTTTTTTCAATTCTTGCCAAACTTCATTTCTCAATTCAGGAACATTTTTAATTAATTCACACAATTCTTTGCTAGCCACTCCCTTAACTTTTAGCTTTTCCCATAAGGCTCTAACTTTTTTTAATTTTTCTTCCATTTTTTAGCTCCTACGGATTACGAATTTTACGAATATACGAATGCGCAGGGTGATTGATTGATATGTTTACATTATATCAGTAATATGTTATTTTAAAAAGGAATTTAAAAATATTTTCTGTCTTTAATTTCTTCCGGAAGATAAACTTGCTTTTCATTATAATTATGATCAGGGCTGTATTTATAATCTTTGCCATAGCCAAGATCTTTCATTAAAGAAGTCGGGGCGTTTTTAAGACGCAGAGGCACGGCTAAATTTCCTTTTTCTTTTATATCAAATTGGACTTTTTTATAAGCGGAATACAGGGCATTGGATTTTTTGCATTTTGCCATATACACAACCGCTTGCGCCAAAATTACATTGCATTCCGGCATACCGATAAAATGACAGGCATGATAGGCGGCTACCGCCTGCTCTAACGCGCGAGAATTTGCCAAACCGATATCTTCTGATGCGAATCTTACCAAGCGCCGGGCTATATATAAAGGATTCTCACCTGCCTCAAGCATTCTTGCCAGCCAATAAAGCGCCGCGTTTTCATCAGAACCGCGCATTGATTTATGCAGCGCGGAAATTATATTATAATGCTCATCACCGTCTTTGTCGTATAACAAATATGATTTCTGAAAGGCTTCTTTTACGATTTTCACTGTAATTTCAGTTTGCGTTGAACCGGCATATTCCAAGGCATTTAAAGCCGCTCTGGCATCGCCATTGCTCATTTTTGCGATTAACGCGATAACTTCTTCGCTGATATTTAAATTCAATTTACCCAATCCCCTTTCTTTGTTTTTAATCGCGCTTTTAATGATTGTAATTAGACTTTTCTCATCCAATCTTTTTAAAACAAAGACTCTTGAACGAGAAAGCAAGGCGCTTCTAATTTCAAAACTGGGATTCTCAGTTGTAGCTCCGATTAAAGTTATAACTCCCTGTTCTACATGCGGCAGCAAAGCGTCTTGCTGTTTTTTATTCCACCTGTGAATTTCATCTATAAAAAGAATTGTATTTTTATCTTCAATTAAATTAGCTTTGGCCTCGCTTATCACATGCCTTAAATCCCTTAAACCGCTAGTCACCGCGCTTATCTGAATAAATTGCGAATTTGTTTGATTAGCGATAATGCGCGCCAAAGTTGTCTTGCCGCTTCCCGGATGCCCCCAAAAAACCATTGACGGCAAAGTATCATTATCAATCGCTTGTCTTAACAATTTATTTTTCCCAACAATCTCATCCTGCCCAACAAATTCCGCTAACACTAGCGGTCTCATTCTGTCTGCCAAAGGAATTTTATTTTTTTCTTTTTTCATACTCGCAGCTTAACGGGACTGCCGCCAAATGCCGGCATGTCCGCTATATACCAATTTTCCAAGACCCCTTCTCTAAAAACGCTTCAATAGTCTGCCTTTTTGCTTTATTGATAAGGTTAGAATGTGATATTTTATTTTTTTTAGCATAATCAGACAAGGTGATAATATTTTTAGCTTCCAAATATGCTAATCTTTTATAATAGCTATTAGTTAATGCCTTGCCTACAATTTCTTCCATTTTATCAGTTAAGCCATTTTTATCAAACTCTTTAAACGCATCATAATATTTTCCTCTATCAATAAATTTAATATTTATTGGCACAAACCCTTCCCGTATTAATAAATAATTATTTATCGCTCGCCCGATACGACCATTGCCATCAATAAATGGATGAGTATTTTCAAATTGTAAATGTAATTTAGCAATACGTTTTATAATATTATCTTGGCTCCTTGAATTAAAATCAGTAAACATATTCTCAAGAAGACTTTTAATTTCTTTTGAATGTGGCGCTATATAACTACCAACTCTAACAAATTCATTATTTTTTCTAAATCTACCCGCTATATCATCTCGGATATTTGAAATCAACATTTTATGCAAAAACAAAACAACTTCCAAATTTAATTCTTGTTTTTTTGCCTTTTTATCTATGTATTCAACTACTCTTGCTAAATTTTTAGCTTCAAATAATTCTCTTTCCGTTATATATCTATCCGGATCAATCTGCATTAATATTTTTTCTGTTTCCTCTAAAGTAAGGGTACTATTTTCTATGGCATTAGAATTATAAACCTGCTCGGCCGCTTCAGTTTCAGCAATTATTCTAATGAGTGATTCTTTGCCGACTAAGGCTTTATAATATCTATCGCGAAGGCTATATATTTTATTGTACACGTTTAATACTTTTGTCATATACTATCATTATATGCTATTTTAACGCTTTTGTCAATATAAACGTTAAAATATTTAAATATTTATACTTTTTCACGCTTTTGAGCATTAACCAAAAAAAATATGCCTAAATCAACATATTTTTCTATTCGCACGGATTAGGATACTTTTGGGTATATTTAATGTTTTTAGCAAGCTCTGCAAGGCTAAAGAGTTCTTTCAACTGCCCTATCAATAAAATTAGAGTGTATTCATTTGCTCCTCCAATTTTTCCAGCCTAATCGCTAATTCCTTCTTTTTTATTTTCTCCTTTTCTATTATTTCCTCCGGTGCATTACTAACAAATTGTTCGTTATCTAATTTTTTCTCAATAACTCTTTTAAACTTATTTAATTTATCTATCTCTTTTTTAATTCTTTCTTTTTCTTTTTCCTTATCAATCGCCCCAATAATGTATATATCAATATCTTTCAAAGTTACCACAATTGCGTCTTCCTGAGCTTTCCCCTCTTCAAGAACCTCTATTTCTTCAATTCCTGTTCGCAATCTTGAAATTAGCTCTTTGTTTTTTTCTATCTTGTCAGAATGCGCTTTGCTAACTATTTGAACTTTTATTTTTTTTCCTACGTCAACCTTATTTTCAGCACGTATATTTCTGATGGCAATAATAATATCTTTGATGATTTCAAAATCTTCACCCTCACTATCATCCGCCAATTCCTCGTACTTATCTTTATCAGCCCATGTTTCCACCATCAACATATTGTCGTTATAATGATTCCATATCTTTTCGGTAACAAAAGGCAGGTAAGGATGCCATAGTTTTAATAAATCCGAAAGTATAACTCTTAGCAACTGCCCGCTTATTTCACTCTGACTAAACTTGCTCGCCTCAATATACCAATCAGCCAAATCATTCCAAGTAAACTCCTTCATTTTTTCTCCGGCTACTGAAAAATTATAGTCTTCAATATCTTTTGTAACCTCTTCAATCAATTTTTTTACCTTAACACTTATCCATTTATCACTTGCTGTCATTTTTTGTCTATTATCTTTAGCAAACAATCCGCCATTTTCTTTTTTATTTTCTGAAAATGCTAAAATATACCTTGATATATTCCATAACTTATTCACAAAATTTCTTTGACCTTCTATTTTTTCCTCAGATAATCGTATATCGTTACCTGGCGTACTGCCAATAAGCAGAGACAAACGTACGGCATCTGTTCCAAATTTACTTATCATGATCAGCGGATCTATTCCATTACCTTTTGATTTGCTCATTTTCTTTCCCTCTCCATCCAGAACCATTCCATGCAAATAAACATTCTCAAATGGTATTTCTTCAAGCGCAAAAAGCGACATCATTATCATCCTTGAAACCCAAAGCGTAATTATTTCGTAACCGGTTTCAAGTACTTGGGTCGGATGAAATTTCTTAAGATCACCGGATTTCTTATTATTCCTGTAAGTATCCGGCCATCCTAAAGTAGAGAAAATCCACATACCGGATGAATACCAAGTATCCAAAGAATCCTCATCCTGCTTGATATTTATACTTTTGCACTTAGAACATTTTTCCAAGTCTTTTTCCGAAACACTGACCTCGCCGC
>JAYEHJ010000019.1:0-4930 GCA_034659435.1 Patescibacteria group bacterium
TGGTGCATTAATTCCAAATAAAAATTTCCCTGGCCGAAAAGCGCGTTAAATTCCAATATTCTTTTTCTGGCTTTTTTTAAATTTCCGGATTTAATTAAAATTGGAATTTCGCCTGCAAGACAGGCGGTTGAGGCGATAATGCCTTCATGATATTTTTGCAATGTTTCCCAGTCAAAACGGGGTTTATAATAAAAACCTTCCAAGTGTCCGATTGAACAGAGTTTAATCAAATTTTTATAGCCAACATTATTTTTAGCCAAAAGCAAAATATGATAATTTGATTTTTCATCGCTTTTTGAAGCCTTGTCAAAGCGGGAATTCGGCGACATATATCCTTCAAAACCGATTATCGGCTTAATCCCTGCCTTTTTGCATTTTTGATAAAATTCAACCACGCCATACATAACGCCATGATCGGTAATGGCAACCGCCGGAGATCCTTGCTCTTTAACAGCCGCGATTAATTCATCAAATTTGGTTAAACCGTCCAACAATGAATAATGCGTATGAACATGAAGATGTACAAAGCTCATTTTTTTATATAATTTTATTTATAAAACATATTTTATTATATATGTTTTATACGCCTTTTGCAATAAAAAAGTCAAGTTACAAACACAGGGTTTTATGGTCTTTGTGTTAAATCCGTTTCCGCTTTTTATAAAAAATATATAGATATATTTTTACAACAATATCTCTCCCTAATCTATAATAACTTTATCTTTTTTAATAATAAAATTCAACATAAAAGTGGCAAATGCGGCGGACAGCAGAATTATAACCAGTGAAATATGAATGTTGTAAATTAACAAGCAGAACAAAAATAACAAAACCATAAAAATTCTGCCCAAATGCATATAAAACTCCCTGTTCATTATTGCGCTGCCGATGTTTTCGTGAGAATGTTTGTAAAACGCGGATTCCAAAGCAACCATCATTGCCGCGTTAGACAAGCCGCCTAATGTTAAAAATAACGACATTGACAATACTTTTTCAGAAAAAGCCCTTAGCGCTAAAGATAATGAATGTCCAATTACGCCGACCCTTCCGATGGTTCTTGTCCCGATTTTATCCGATATTTTTCCACTTATATACGCGGAAATCGCATGTGCGCCATTAGCAAAAATATAAATAAAGCCGATTGATAAAAAATTGACAGACATAATAAACATATACACCGGCCAAACTATTCCTGCCGCAAAAAAATTTATGCCTTCAATAAAATAAATCCAATTTTTATTATCACGGAAAAAATCAAATATTTTGCCATAGCTAATATCAATTCGCGCCTCTATGCTTCTTGATAAAAACAAAACAGACGACGCGAATATTAATAAAATTATGCTAATAACAAATACTGATTTAAAGCCGAATGCTGTAATTAAAAAACCGCCTAAAAAGGGCGTAAAAATTGCCAAAACCCGCGGAATCGCGTAAAGAAAACCAAGTTTGGCTCCTTCATTTTTTGAGTGGGAAGACGCGAAAAAATAAATATGATGAGCTGTCCAATAAAAAACAGTTGCAATTACCGCCGGTATAATCAAAAATATAAAATAAATATTATTGTTAAAAGCTTCTGATATTTTTTCATAATTATATAAAACAAAACAAAAAATTATTTCCGCCGCGTAGCTTATGATTAGGCTTTTTTTAATGCCTATTTTATTGATAACTTTTAACAGAGCATAATGCCCAATTATTGATAAAATATAAAAACACAAATAATAAACCGCGACTGTGATTATTTTATAGCCCTTTTCAAGCAAAAACAAAGGCACAAAAAGAGCGACCATTGAAAGAGCCGCGCTTCTTAGGGTATCCGCGATTACCAAATCATAATAACGATTATACATCGCGTGCCTTATTGTGTGGTAACTAAAATTTTTTATCGTCATTTTACTTTTTCAGTTAGCCCTATTAATTCATCATCTGAAAAAAATTCAATAACAATCTGTCCACCCTGTCCTCTTCTTTTAATCCATACCTTGGCGCCAAAAAATTCGCGAAAAGCAAACTCTTTATCTTTATCAGCGTAATTAATTTTTATGCGGGCTTTTTTAGTGCCTCCTATTTTTTTAATTTCATTATCAGTGTCGCTGACAGATAAATTATTGTGAAGTATTTTTCTAAACAAAGACAT
Source organism: Patescibacteria group bacterium (assembly GCA_034659435.1). Classification (GTDB taxonomy): domain Bacteria; phylum Patescibacteriota; class Patescibacteriia; order Patescibacteriales; family UBA12075; genus JAGLYP01. The sequence goes on from JAYEHJ010000019.1 coordinate 2,141, forward strand.
CTGCTTAATTTCAGAATTAAGGCCGATTAAATATTTCGCGTGTCCTTCGGTGATTTTATCATCAATCAGGGCAATCTGGATTTCTCCCGGCAATTTTAACATACGCAAAGTATTTGTTATGGAAGGGCGGGATTTGCCCATTTTTTTGGCAATTTCTTCTTGGGTTAAATTAAATTCATCTGCCAATTTTTGATAAGCTTCAGCTAAATCTATGGGACTAAGATTTTCTCTTTGAATATTTTCAATTAAAGCTACCTCCAGTTTCTGCTGTTCATTTACATCCCTGAATATTACAGGTACTTTTTTTAATCCTGACAATTTTGCGGCGCGCATCCTTCTTTCGCCGGCTATTAATTCATACTTATCGCCAATCTTTTTTTTAGCCGCAATCAAAGGCTGGATTACGCCGTATTCTTTAATTGATTCAACCAGTTCATCCATATCAATATCGCTAAATTTTTTTCTTGGCTGCAAAGAATTCACTTTAATATTAGCAATATCAAGTTCTAAGGTATTATTTTTAATATTCACGTCCGTTTTTACTCCGGCAACAAAATTTGCCGCTGATTGATTTTTTTTATTAGGTATTAAAGAGCCTAAACCGCGCCCCAAACCATTTGTCATATATTTATTATTAATAATTATTTATTTGTTATATTAACAAAATCCCACGCTATTTTATGGCTGTATCTTTTAAAGAGATTCCCGATCATTTAATATAACTTCCCTGCGGGGCTAAGGTGTGTCGGGAATGACAAAAATGTGGGAATAGATTGGCTTGGTGTGTTAGAAATATCAAAACCGAATAAAAAACCTAATCAACAACAGGCTCTGTGCTGCTCGCGTCTTTTGTTAGAACTTCCGGCGGATTTCCTTGTAGTACTCCGACCGCCGCTTTAAGCTGCGGATCCAAACCGTCATTATAATCATCAAACGTATATTCAATATTATAATCCACGTCAACTCCTTCATCATTAATGCTTCTGCCGCTTGGAGTCAGCCATTTGGCAACAGTTATTTTTATTGAGGAGCCGTCATCCAAATATGTTAAAGACTGCACAGAACCCTTGCCAAAAGTTTTTTTGCCGACTAATTTCGCCAAATTATTATCCTGCAACGCCCCTGAAACAATTTCAGAGGCTGACGCCGAACCTTCATTAACCAAAACAACTGTTGAAAAATCCTTTAGACGGGCGCGTCCGCGGGCAAGATGTTCAATTTTTCTTTCCTCATTATATTTTTCAGTAACAACTACACCATCCTCTATCCATTCGCTGGCAACTTCAATCGCCGTATCAAGATACCCTCCTGGATTATTGCGCAAATCCAAAATTATTCCATCCGGATTTTTATCCAAAACCTCTCTGACAGCGCCGTTAAAAGCCAATTCAGTGTCATTGTTAAAATTTAATATTTTTATAACAAAAATATTATCATCTCTAAGTTCCGTTCTGATACTGCTAACGATAATCTTGCCTCTTATAATCGGAATTTGCTTAATCTCATCCAAGCCCTTGCGTAAAATTGACAAAACAACTTCTGTTTCTTTCGGACCTCTAATTCTGTTTACGGCCTCGTCAATTGACATCCCCTTCGTGCTTACATCGTCTATGCTAAAAACCTTATCCCCTGCTTTAAGTCCGGCTTTTTCCGCCGGCATGTCCGGCAAAGGCGCGATAATGGTTAAAATATCATTTTTAATCCCGATTTCAGCGCCGATTCCTTCAAATGTGCCTGCCAAATCATCGGAAAAATCCTTGGAAATTTTCGGATCCATAAAAACAGTGTAAGGATCTTCAAGCGACGCAACCATTCCCCTTAACGCGCCATAAAATAATTTTTTATCATTTATTTTTTCATGGTCAACATATTGGCTTTGCAGCACGTCCCAAGTATCCCAAAATAAGTTAAAATCAATGTCTTGCGAAAGCATTCCGCTCTTTTCTTCTTGATATTTTCCAATAAGTTTGCCTGCGTAAATAACTTTTTCAACGGCTAATTGCTTGGCAATCTCATTTTTTGTTGTAAGATAAATACCGCCGCCAAAACTTAAAAGCATTAATAGTATGACCAAAATTATCAATAAAAATCTTTTATAGTTTTTAAAATTTATTTTTTTATTGCTTGTTTCTTTTTTATTTTTTTCCATATAAATCGCGTAAAACAAAAATTACATACTTTAATGTAATTTTTTATAATTATAAATTTATTGTAACATAAATTAGCCCTTGATGGCAAATTTTAAATTTGTTTTTTTTATTTAAATATATTTATAAGCATGACTTTACACGAAGAAGATCCATGGGACCCGGAGCAGCGCCGTTTATAATTTCATTTATCCTGTCTTCGCCTAAGGCATTAATACCGCAAGCTTTCATTTCCGGTGAAAGAGTTGTCGGAAGAGAACTTACATCAATTCCGGCATTTTCAAGCATAATCTCTTGATTCTGCGACAAAAATGGATGGTCAAGCGGAAAAGAAAAATATAAGCAAAACTATAAAAAAAATTTTAAAAAAAGCCCTTAATTTTTTATTACCCGAGTTGGTTTTCTGCCCGTCCGCAGGCAAAATAGCGGAAGACGATCCTTTTGTCATATAATTTTATTTAATAGTGAGCATATTAATATTTTATCATAATTTTAAAATAAAGTCATTTTAAAATCAGGTTTAATAGTCAAAAAGTGTTGGTAATTCACCCTTGATATTTAAAATACAGATACCATTTAATAAAAGTTATTCTGTTCTTCTCTGATAATCCTCGATGAATATTGATATTGTTTTTAAGAAAAG
>JAYEHJ010000020.1:0-4926 GCA_034659435.1 Patescibacteria group bacterium
CAACACCACCTCCGCGCTTTTCTTCCAAGATTTCTGCTTTATTATTTTTCTGCCTTTTTCTATCAAATATTCAGCCAATTCTTTATTACGCGCAAGCTCATTTATTTTTAAAGCTAAATTATCAGAATCGCCCGATTTAAAAAACAGCGCGGCATCTCCACCCAGCTCTTTCATTACTTTAATATCGGCGGCAATTGCCGGAATTTGAAAATCAAAAGCCTCTAACAAAGAAATAGAAGAGCCTTCCAACACTCCGGGATGTACAAAAATAGCGCTTGTTTTTAACAGCTCTTGCTTTCTCTCTTCGTTTACAAAACCCAAAATTTCAATTTTTTCCTGAAGATTTAATTTTTTAATTAAAGATTTTATTTCATCCGCACCGTACCCTTTCGAACCCGCCAAAACCAATTTCCATTTAGGATTATTTTGAAAAAATTTTCCAAAAGCCCTAATTAATACATCAACAGACTTTTTCTTCTCTATCCGCCCGATATAAAGAATTCTTTTATTTTTTTCACATCTGAAATCCGAAATCCGAAATCCGAAATCCGAAACATACCCCATCGGCGCGTAGATAATTTCTTTTTCCGGCAAGCCATAATATTTAACAATCTCATCACGGGAATTTTCTGATACTGTAAATATTTTTTTCGCGCGCTTAATATTAAGTTTTGTCGTGTAATTTTGAATTACTCTTTCTTTAAAATTATATTTTTCGGGATTTGATTTAAAAATTACATCATGAATAACGGCAAAACTTTTTTTTGGAGCGTTTTTTGGAATATAATAAGACGGCGTAAAAAAATATTCCGGCGGTGAATTAAATAACTCTTTATTTAATTTTTTTCTTGTCCAACCTTTGCCATAGGGGACTACTTTTTGAATGCTAATCGGCAAAGATTGAATTGTTCGCGGAGTATAAACGCGAACACGCAATTTTTTTTTCAAAGCTTGCCTTACAAGTTCGCTGATAATATTTTTTGCGTATACTTCCACGCCCGTTCTTCTGCGCTCGCCTCTAAAACGCGGATCTTCCCGGCGCGAAGCGTCAATTCCAAGCACCGGAATATCGGGATTATTTTTACCGATAATATTTTTAAATTTTCTGAAAAATTCTTGAAAGCGATATTTTTTAGCGTGCTTAACGCAAATATCCTTTTTTGACTCGCACCATCTTTTTGTCATTTTATTAATTCCCAAAACAACATCTTCAATTTTGGGATTTTTCGGAATTAAAATTCCGGTTTCGTTATCAATAGTGGATTCTATTAATCCGCCTTCACGAACTCCCAAATAAGGCTTGCCGGCTGAATTAGATTCCAAATGCGTCATTCCCGCGTCTTCATCCAATGGAATATAAACAGCTGCCAAGCATCTGCCGACTAAATCAAATAACTTTTCATCGCTTACCCATCCTAAAATTTGAATATTTTTCGCGTTTCCTACAATTTTTTTTACAGCCTCCAAGCGCGGACCGCCTGAACAGATAATCAGTTTTTTATCAGGTATTTTTAAAAAGGCCTGAGCAATCAATTCTATTCGCTTGGCCTCGTCAACTCGGCCAAAAGACAAATAATAATCTCCCTGTTCAATCCACTTAAATTTATCAACCGCGACAGGCGGCCAAATAACCGCGTGAGCGTCAGACTTTGTATGACTTTTAACGCGCGCGCGAATGTTATTGGAATTGGCAATATTAATATCAAATTTGATGATAGCGCGCAAATATAATTTTTTCCAAAAAAACGCGAATGCCGCGTATACCGGACGCAAAATTATCGGATACATTTTTTTGCTAATCTCGTATTGGTCAAAAACCCTTCGCGGAGTAGTATGCGTATAAACTATTTTTAAAGCATCTTTTCTTGAATAACGTGCGACTGCTTCGGTAGCGGCCTGCGATGACGCGATTAATATATCATATTTTCTAAAAATATTTCGTTTTTTCCAAAAAAGGCCGCGCAGCCAAAAAAAGCGAATTCCTCTGATATTTACAATTCGCTTGGTTAAAGCTATAAGCCTGTTCCCGAGTTTTTTTTGATATTCCGGAAATGTGCCGGGGTTTGCATAAGCGGTAATAAAATCAGCGCCCAATTCAATCGCCAGCATTAAAACAGTTCTTTCCCCGCCGCCACACCAGCCAAGATGGTCATGAATGATAGCTATTTTTTTATTTTTTCGCATTATTATATTAAACTATTATATTGTCAAATTAAAATCTATATAACTCAATAACTCTTGCTTAAGATTTTTTTTAATCCAATTTTTTTGGTCAGCAGATACGAGTTCTCCCAGTCCTTGTAAAACATTTTTTTGATTTAAATTTTTTTCAACATAGACGCGCAAAAATTTTAAATATTCTTTAACGGACTTTTTTGTTATTTTTTTAATAATCTCTTGATTAAATTCATATCCGTTTCTCCAAAAAAAATAAAGATCAAAAAAATCTCGGTTAACGGCTGTTCCGCGGCCTGTGGCGGCAAGAAGTTTATGGGCAAAAGAGTCTTCTATGTCCATACACTTTATGTCTGTTCCGTAAAAATTTTTAAATTCATATTTATTTTTATAAATAACTTTTTTGGAAATTTCTATTTTAAGATTGCGCTCTCCGTTCTTGTAATTAAGCAAGGCAAAAAGCGTATAATTTTTATTATAAATGTCAGAAATTTTGCCGTAAGGATTTAAAATTTTTTCTACTTTTTTCAATATTATGCCTTCTTTTGCTGTGTCTAATAAATCAAAATTCAAATCAACTGAAAAACGCTCTAAATTATAAAAAAAATATAGCATTGTTCCGCCCTTAAAACCCAAAATAAAACCCAGGTCTGAGCTGTAAATATCGCGCAAAATTTCAAACATTATTTTCCTGTGCATTTTTTGATCAAGCATTTTTTTAATGGGACTACTTTTATTAATAATATCAGCCATATCCACAAAAAAATCCACAATTTTGATTGACAAACCCAGTAATGTTTGTTATGATGTGGATAGAAAGCTGGAAACAGCTCTCACGAATTCTATAGCTTAGAGGCTCTTCACAGAGTCTTTTTTGCGTTTTAGAGGATCTTTTTCACCTCCTCTTGAATTTGATTTTTCCAACAAATATAATTCCGAATTTTTTGGATATCAAAAACAAACAAACCATTTCCTTTCAAGCTATTCAGCTCAGTGGAAACTTTTCTGGCTGTGGCAAATAAGACGACATTCTTTTCCTCCTGAAGCAACTTCTTTACGGGGTCATAAAAATCACTATCCCCACTCCATAAAACATATGTAGTGACGTCGTTCCTTTCAAAATCCATCAGCATATCAACACCAATCTCAACATCAAAATTACATTTCCTGTCTTCAATATAAAACTTGCCCCCGTCATTCATATCCTTAAATTTCAAATTAAGGAATTCAATTGTTGCAATATCATACTTTCTTATTAAACATTGCCGAATAAATTGTTCCAGCAAATCTGTGGCTGTTAATTTAATACTGGTAAAATCAATCGAGTGCTTCATAATTTTGACTGGCTTGGTTTTGAATCCATCTTTAAAAACTGATTTTTTTAATCTACTACTTTTCTCCGACACCCCATCGCCCTCCAAAGTACCGTCATAAATTTTAATTGACTGCATATTATCAAAAGAATCAAAAAACTGTTTCAATCTTCTAAACTCAATATTCCATCCAAGTTTAAAAGACCAAGGGCGAACATTGGCATAGTCAATATAAACATTAGTATTCCCTTTTAATAAACCTTCCAATTGCTTTACGGAGGATGAATTTACATCAAAAATTTTTTGGACTCTATCTGTTTTTGCTTTGAACATATTTTTTATCTATTATACACAAGCTAATCATTTTACTGATATCAGTAAAATGATCAGCTTGTTCTACAACTCTTCTTTTAACAATTTATCAATCTCGCCTGTAACCTCTTTGAATATCCCTTTCAATTCTCTCTAAATCCCTTGGCGGCAGTCCCTAAATAAATTTTATAATTTTCTTAATTTCTTCTTGCGTTCTTTTATTATAAATCTTGGAAATATTTTTAAGTTTTTTAACATCAACATTCCTTAAATTATCAAAATAATAATTAGCCGTTAAATACACTCTGTCGGCAATCGCTCTTTCTGTTGAAGCTATGTTGTAGGTATTTTTATTTATAATGCCAAGCGGATTGAACAAGATTTCTTCCTTTAATTTAAAATAATTAAATTTAACTTTATTAACTTCAAATTGAACGGTATTGTCTGATAAGGAATATACGCTTGCGGAATAATCTTGAAAAATTACAGCGTTTTTTTGCAAAACAGTTTCCAAACTTATATAAGACGGTTTTTTAATTTTATTCGCAAGCTCAAAAATATTGTAAACTTTATTAACGGCATAAAGCCCGCGTTTTATTCTAAATATTTCTTTGCGCTTAAAAAGACGATTTATAACGGTTTTTAAATAATCTTTATTTTGAATCTGCCAAATCTGCCTTAAATCATTAATACTAAAAACTGTTTTATTTGTAATAATTAATTGTTTTAAATACATATATCATTTATAAGTTATCTTTTTTGATTACCTACTAATGACAGTATATCAGATATATTTTTGGTTGTCAATGGTTGGTGAGTAAATATTGTAAAATTATTTGAGCCATACAGATTACTGGCTATTATTTCTTATTTAATGTTAGCAACATGATACATGACTGCTACATACTTTATTGCCTAACATTAGTTAAAAATCTAAATAATATTTAATTTTATACAAAAACCGCTACATGCCGGCTAAGCCCAAATAGGGACATATTCTTATAGTGGTCGGGTTTGTCAAGACAATAAAATTGAAAAAATGAGATAGATTTTTATTAAAATATTTGAACCGATTATTTAAAATAAATTTCTGCCGGAGTCATATAGTTTAATGATTGATGGCGGC
>JAYEHJ010000021.1:0-4912 GCA_034659435.1 Patescibacteria group bacterium
GGCGGCTAACGCCACCATTGCTTTTTCTTGCGGACTAAAAGTCCTTAATTGTTTTGTCATAGATTTTCATTTTATCATTCCCTCTCATTTTTGTAAATTTCGTGTCTAGTTTTATCCTACCATTATATCATTGCCGATTTTGTCGGCCGCAACAGAGCGTTAAAAATTTTGCAAGATGAGTATAACGCTCCTTATGGCTATGCTCGCCGGCAAGACGCGCTCCGCCGCTCTTTTCCTGCGTTGGAAGAAAGCGAGATAGGAGGAAAATTTTTTTGTTTCTACCGGGCTTCCGACGTAAACGCGTGGCTGCTTGGAGCAATAGCTTGGTTGGAATTTAAAGCAGGGCTTGAAGCTCCGAAAGCTATCGGCAACGGTGATTTTACAGAAGCTGGCAAGCGGCACTTCAAGTGCGGCTGCGATTGCCAAACTCGCGTTACAAAAAGCGAGTGGAAGCAATATCAAGCAGGCAAACAGCTTGAAATCTATTGCTCCGCCTGCGGCGTAAAAGGAATTGTTCAAAAAGCTGAAAAAGCTGAGAATAAATCCAAAAGCGAAAACAGCGGATTGAACATTTCCGCGCTAAAAGCGGCGTGGAGCTAAAAAAATGAAAAAATAAGGCGAGCTTCAAGCCTTTGATTGAAGCAAAGTTCAAAATATAAAGGGACACCTGCAATTACGCAAAGTCCCTTTTTTAATTCCTGTTTTTTTATACATCAATTAAGCAATCTTCGTAATTTCAACTTTTGAATAATTTTGCCTGTGTCCTTTGTTTCTTAAATATCTGGTTTTATTTTTATACTTAATAACCGATATTTTTTTATTTCTGCCTTCTTCTATAATTTTTCCTGTAACTTTTTGATCTAAAAACGGCTTGCCAAGATTAATATCTTTGCCGTCAATTGAAGCGATTAATAAAGTTTCAAAAATTATTTCCTTGCCATTCTCTTTGTTAAGTTTTTCAACTTTCAAAATATCACCCTCTTTAACTTTGTACTGCTTGCCGCCGGTTTTGATTACTGCGATTTTTGACATATATTTTTCTACCTTAAGTGATTCCGCTTATACCGGAATTACTTTTAAACTTAAGATTTTTTATTATTAAAATAAAATCCGCCCTTCTCAAGCGGTAATACTATTATACAAGTTTTTTTAAAAAAGTCAATAAAAAATAATAAAAATATCTAACATTAAATAAATTTTAGCCTTTAACTGCTCTTGAAATAATTTTAACAACTTTTTTTTCATTAATGCCAGGAATTATTTTATCTTTAATCGGTTTTTTAACTGAATAAGCAAGTGCAATCGCAATCTTTTTTTTCAAATTTATATCTATTTTTTTTGTCTTCTCGTCTAATAACCCGCGAAAAATTCCCGGAAAAACCAAAGCATTGTTTATCTGGTTGGAAAAATCACTGCGGCCGGTTGCCATAATTGCCGCTCCGGCCTTTTTTGCGTCATCCGGCATAATTTCCGGAACAGGATTTGCCATAGCGAATATTATTGGATTCTCATTCATTTTTTTTATCATATCGCTTGTTAATTGTTTTGGTTTGGAAACCCCCACATAAACATCAGCGCGTACACACGCGTCTTCTTTTGTTCCTTTATTTTTTTTATTTTTTATTTTCGCAAGTATTTCTTTTTTATATTTATTTAAATCTTTTCTGCCATTGCCAATAATTCCCTTGGAATCAAGCAAAATCAAATCTTTCGCGCCAAAAGCGATTAAAAGTCTCGCGATTGCGATTCCGGCTGCGCCCATGCCGCTTATAACAATTTTTAATTCTTTTAAAACTTTGCCGGTTACTCTGCATGCGTTAATTAATCCCGCCAGCACAACAATCGCGGTTCCGTCTTGATCGTCATGAAAAACAGGAATGCTTAATTCTTTTTCAAGCCTTGCTAAAATCTCAAAACATCTTGGCGCTGAAATATCTTCCAAATTAATTCCGCCAAAACTGGGCTCAATCTGCTTGCAAAATTTTATTATTTCTTCCGTGTCTACAGTGTTAATACAAAGAGGCAGGGCATCAACATTCGCGAATTTTTTAAAAATAACAGACTTCCCTTCCATAACCGGCATCCCCGCTTCTGGACCGATATCTCCTAATCCTAAAATTGCCGTGCCATCACTGACAATCGCCACCTGATTCGCGCGATTAGTTAATTCCCAGCTCTTTTTTTTATTTTTGGCAATCGCGCCGGAAACCGCTCCAACTCCGGGAGTATAAGCAGCGCTTAAATCGTCTTTACTTTTCAACGAAATTTTAGAATTAATTTCAATTTTACCGCGGTATTTTTTATGCAATTTTAATGCTTTTTTGTTGTAGTCCATGTTTTATTATTAATGAATAAATATATTATTACTCGCCTATCATTAGAATATATTATTTTTTTTAATTTTGCAATAATAATTTTAATTTATAGTCAAGGAATTTAAATACCCCAAGGGCACTTCCTTCGGGGCGTATTCCCGACTACTGTTAGTGCCCTTTGGGCATAACTTGTGTTTTCACGGCTTTTAATGAAGTAAACTCCCTGCGGTCTCTGCCGCAGAGAGGGGTTCACAAAAACAAAACAATTTTATTAATTGAACATGATTTGGAAACGTAAAAATTGACTTATTTTTTCTTAATTGGTAATATAAAATAAAGTATTAAATATATGCGTAAAATAGATTTAAAATCAGTTATCTGGAAAGAAAATAATTATTATATTTCTCAATGTTTAGAAATTGATATTTCCAGTTTTGGCAAAACCAGAAAAGAAGCCCTTGCCAATCTTCAAGATGCGTTAGAGTTATATTTTGAAGATGCGCCTCTTCCCCAAAAAACAGGAGTTAAAAATCCTGTTATTGCCTCTGTAAAACTTCAACATGCCTAATCCAATCCCATTTAGACTTATTGTTAAAATCCTTAAAAAAAAGAGGTTTCTTTTTTATTTCACAAACAGGTTCACATGCTAAATATCGTAAATTAGGAAGTCCGACATTAAATGTTATTGTTCCAATTCACGAGAAAGAAGTAAGATATGGCACTTTTAGATCTATTTTGCGTCAATCTGAATTAAAAAAAAACGATTTTAAAAAAAAGAAAAATTAATTTTATATGCCAAAACTGCTTAAAATAATAACTCATCCAAACGATATTTTACAAAAAAAATCGCAAGAGATTTTACAAGAAGTTATCAGATCAAAAGAATTTCAAATTTTGTGTGATGATATGTTTGAGACAATGATAAAAAAAGACGGAATTGGATTGGCGGCGCCGCAAGTCGGCAAGAATATTCGTTTAACAATAATAAATTCCAGAGAAGGTCCGCTTTACGTAATTAATCCGCGAATAATCAAAAAATCATGGTCAAAAGAATGGGGCGAAGAGGGTTGCTTGTCTGTTCCCAGTGTTTTTGGTAAAGTAAAAAGAAATTTAAAAATAACTTGTGTTTATACTGATAGAAATGGGAAAAAAATAAAAATAAGCCCGAAAGGCTTAATGGCAAGAGTTTTCCAACACGAAATAGACCACTTGGATGGAATTTTATTTATTGAAAAAGCGAAAAATATTAAAAATAAAAAATAAACAACAAAATTTTTGTTTATTTTTTTGTAAAAATCTTTTTAACAACAACATACAAAATTATCAAAACAAACAAAACAGCAAAAATTATTTTTATATTTTTATAAAAATAATGCAGAAGCTCTTCGTTAGTGCCGAATACATAGCCGAGGATTGCCAAAATAATTATCCACAATGAAGATCCTAAAAAGGTAAAAAATAAAAAACTTTTAAGCTTCATTTTTGAAAAGCCGGCCGGGATTGATATTAACTGGCGAACGGCCGGAACTAAGCGGCAAATAAATGTTGAAATATTTCCATATTTTAAAAAATAATTTTCCGCATGTTCAATTTTTTTCGGATTAATTAAAAACAACTTTGCTGTTTTTGTTTCTGCCAAAGAAAAAATAATTTTCCTTCCCAATGTTAAAGCCAAATAATAATTAATCAATGCGCCGATTAAACTTCCAAAAATTCCAAATAGCACTACTAAAAATATATTAAATTCGCCTTGCGCCGCCAAAAAAGCAGCCGGCGGTATTACCACCTCCGATGGAAATGGAATAAACGAGCTTTCAATTGCCATTAAAAAAATAATGCCAAAATAGCCGATTGTTCCGCTGAATTCAAACAATAAATTTACAAAATCCATCATAAAAATTTTGCGTTATCCATGGCAATATTTGCCAGCTTGTCTGCCTCTTTATTAAATTCCCGGCGAACGTGCGTAAAGGTGACTTTTTTATATTTTAATATATTATTATACACTTTTACAAACAAAGGCGCTAATCCATTGTTTCTTACTTTATACTCGCGGTTTAATTGTTTTACAACTAATTCACTATCAAGAAAAAAATTAATTTCATCAACTTCATATTTACTAATCAATTCAAGGGCGGCGATAACAGCCTTATACTCCGCCTGATTATTTGTTGCCTCGCCGATATACTCTGATTTTGTATCAATAATATTATCATTTATGCCATAAACAACCACCCCAATCCCAGCCGGCCCGGGATTACCCCGCGCTCCTCCATCAGTGTAGATTTTAATTTTTTTATGCTTCATATTTTTTATTTTTTCCCGACATTCATATCCTATTGATAATCCCACCAACTCTCTTTTGTCATTCCCGACACTCCCAGCCTCGCAGAGAAATTATTAATAAATGATCGGGAATCTCGTTAAAAGCATTGCGTGTTAATTACAACATATCAGTGAAAAAATCATACCAAGTTGGATTTTCTTTTTTTATTAATTCAATCTTCCATTCTCTGTTCCATTTTTTTAATTGTTTTTCGCATTTTATAGCGTCTTTTATATATTGATATTCTTCGTAATATATTAATTTATTTGTA
>JAYEHJ010000022.1:0-4775 GCA_034659435.1 Patescibacteria group bacterium
AATAAAATGATTTAGATGCTTTTAAAGAGATTCCCGATCATTTAATATTATTTCCCTGCCGGGGGCAATGTGTGTCGGGAATGACAAATTAAGAGAGTAATGGAATGGCAGATGGATGTTGCGTAAGATGAGTTATTAAAATAATAATGAAGCGGGTAAAAACTTCCCATATTCGGTGGCAGTCCCTTAAAAGAAAAATACAGTTTTTTTGATCCGACATTTGCCACTGAAAGATTAGATGAAATACATAAAATAAAATTGGAAAAAGAAACCGTAAAAAAAATTAACTAATTCACGGGGCATGACATTTCTAAATGGCCTTGATATTAATTTAACAAGTATTTTGCGGGTTTAAAAGCCGGCTTAATTATCTTTATTATCGGTTTTCGCGTTATCGTCAATACTTTCGGCCAAACCGCGTCCAATTCCGCGGCCTCGTCCGCGGCCTAAACCCATTCCTCTTCCGCCTCCTCTTGGCGTTCCATCACCGCAAGGACCCAATCCCCTTCCGGTTTTCGGACCTTTTCCCTCAGGACCGGTTCCATTTCTATTTGGCATATTTATCACCTCGCTTTCTAGTTTTATTTAAAGAATCTTATTTTTATAATACAAGATATTTCTTAAAATTGGATTAATTTTGAATATATACCCATTTTAGATTTTTGTCAAAAAAAATAATAAAAAACAAAAAACAGGGCAAAGCCCTATTATTTTGCCGCGTGCCGCGTAATATGCGTTATATGTTATTATTTATACAACCTAATCACCGATCCTAAAACCCAAGACGTAAAACCGCCGATTAAATTGATTGCAAACAGCAATCCGATAAACATAATCAGCATGCCTAATAATTTATAGCCGAGGCGCGTTCCGCCGGAAGTTGCCAAATGTGCCTCAAAAAAAGAAACTCTTCCAAAATTATTTAAAAACCATTCAGTTTTAACAATAAACGCAAAACCAACAGCCATAATAATTAAACCGATAATAATGTTCATAAATAAATGCTTAAATTTATATAATTCGTAATTCGTAATTTTTAATTGCTTGTGCTCGCTTGACGGGTGAAAATTGAATTCATCTAATATAGTTCAAAGGATTCTTTTTAGAGCCGTTGATAATAACTTCAAAATGAATGTGCGAGCCGGTTGACCATCCTGTTGAACCCATGGCGGCGATTGTCTGCCCCTTGGCAACGGTATCGCCTTTTTTTACGTAAAATTTTGAGCAATGGGCGTATCTGGTTTTTTTGCCGCCGCCATGATTAATTAAAATTTGATTGCCATAGCCTGTTCCCCAGCCAACAACTTCTACGGTGCCGGCATCAGCCGCGTAAAGCGGAGTTCCTGTTTTATTGGCAATATCCAAACCATGATGGCGCCAGGAATAATACTGGGTAATTCTTTTTCCAACTGTCGGCCAATTCATTTTATTGCCGACAACAGGCTTGGCGCTCGGCGACTTAACAATATTTTTAATCGCCGCGAAACCGGTATATGTTGTCGGCTTGTAAGAAGAATAAATCGCTTTTTTAGCTCCGGGGATAATTAATTTTTGCCCGATTTGCAGAGAATTATTTGCCAGTTTATTCGCTGATATGATATCCTCCTCTTTAATACTATAATTTTTGGCAATTTTATTGATGCTGTCTCCGCTTTTAATTTTATATGTAATCCCGCTCATTGGCAAGATATCCAAATTATCACCCGGTCTGATTATGCTATAAGCGCTTAAACTATTTTCCCATAAAATCGTGCTGACGCTTATTTCGTAATTTTGCGCGATTGTGCTGACACTGTCTCCCGGCTGGACTTTATGTGTAATAATTTTTTCTCTTTCTCTTTTGGTTATTTTTGTTTCCGCTATCTCCGGCTTGACTATTGACGCGCCGTTTTTAATTACTTGCGTGAATTCATCGTCATATTCAGTATAGTCATCCATAACCACTCGCTGTTGCGCCTTAAAACTGCCTAAATTATCAAGATAACTTTGCTGCGTGGGAGAGATTGTCGCTTCCCTGTCAAATGTTTCTATAATTAATTGTTCATCAGCGGCATTATTGACGCTAAACTCCGGGTTAATCAAGCTTGCCAATATTGTTTTATGCGCCAAGTCGGTTAAGCCGCCAGCCTCTGTTCTGGTTGAAAGATTAATAAAAAGCAATAAAAAAGTAATAACCACGACTAAAACATGAACAAGCCGCTGATTAAACATAAAGGAAAAAAAATTTTTTCCGATTTTATTCCAGCCTAATTTTCTAAATAATAATCTTTGCGCGCAATATGCCTTGATAACCACTTTATAAAAAAATATGCGGCAGATAAAATATAAAGGCTTAAATATGGCAAAAATAAAAAAAGAGCTTAAAATTTTTTTTAAATAAGCCGCTAATTTCACTCCTTGAATAATTATGGTTGCCAATATATTTAAAAAAGCTTTCCCTTTGCCCCGTTTTTGGCGCTGTCTAATATTTTTATGTTGATAATATTTTATATATTTATTCTTAAATTAAGGTAAAAATTTGTTGTTTTTAAAATTCTGTAACTGTTTATATTATACTCCAAACAGGCGCTTTAATGCAAGTTAAAAGCCATAATTTTAAAAAAACCTTGATAAAATCTCATCTGTAATATATAGTAGAAATATAACAAAAAAATTACAAAAATCATAAATAAACCCTAAATTATAAATCAAACTATGTCTTTATCAATCGCAATCGTAGGCCTTCCAAATGTAGGCAAGTCCACTCTCTTTAACGCTTTGACCAACAAAAAAATTGAGGCTTCAAATTATCCTTTTTGTACAATTGACCCCAATGTCGGCGTGGTTAAAGTTCCTGACGGGCGTTTGAAAAAATTGGCAAAAATTTCAAAATCAAAAAAAATAATCCCGACAGCAATTGAATTTATTGACATTGCCGGCTTGGTTCGCGGCGCCCACAAGGGCGAGGGATTGGGAAATAAATTTTTAGCCAATATCCGCGAGTGCGACGCGATTTGCGAAGTTGTGCGCAATTTTAAAGATGAAAATATCACCCATGTAAACGGAAAAATTAATCCAACAGACGACAAGGAAACAATTAATATGGAGCTTGTTATGGCTGACATGTACACGATTGAAAAAAGAATTTCAAAAACAACAAAAGAAGCCAGAGGCGGCGGCAAGGAAGCGATTAAATTTTTAAGCCTTTTGAAAAAAATTAAAAATTTATTAGACAAAGGAATAGGCGCGAGAGAATTGGATTTGGATGAAGATGAAAAAATTTTAATAAAAACCTTGAATCTCTTAAGCATAAAGCCGATTATTTATGTTTTAAACGGCGAAGAAGAAAATTTGAAAATTAACGATGGCGAGGTTATAAAACTCAACATTAAATTGGAAGAAGAGATTGCCGCCTTAAGTGAGGAAGAGCAAAAAGAATATATTCAAGAATTGGGCTTGAAACAAAGCGGGCTTGATAAGCTTATTGGCGCCTCATACAAGTTGCTTGAACTTATTACTTTTTTAACTACCGGTCCGGAAGAAACAAAAGCATGGACGGTAAAAAATGGAGCCAAAGCGCCAAAGTCCGCCGGCGTAATTCATACTGATTTTGAAAAAGGCTTTATTCGCGCTGAAATTATTAACTGGCAAAAACTTTTGGAGTCCGGCAGCGAAGCAGCCGCGCGCGAAAAAGGCTTAATCCGCACAGAAGGCAAAGAATATATAATGCAAGACGGCGATGTTTGCCATTTTTTGTTTAATTAAAAATCTTGTCAACTATATTTACTTAATTTGTTATTTTTTAAAAAAATGTTATAATATTAATGAATAACAGGATTATATTTTAATAAAAATTATGGACAAAGCAGTTTTAATAATATCAATAATTACGGGATTACTTACAATATTGGGCACTCTTGCTGTAGTTTGTGTTGCTTGGGGAAAAATGAAAGAATTTACTAAAAATTTAAAAGATAATTTTAGTGAATTCAAGACAGGCAACAAGGAAACTCTGGACGAAGTGAAAAAAGATTATAAATCAATTAATGAATCAATTATTGACATTGACAAAACAACAGAAAAAATGAAAGAAAAAGTAGATTTATTATGGAAAGAAAGAATTGCAACAAGCGCTTCTCCTA
Organism: Patescibacteria group bacterium; assembly: GCA_034659435.1. Taxonomy (GTDB): domain Bacteria; phylum Patescibacteriota; class Patescibacteriia; order Patescibacteriales; family UBA12075; genus JAGLYP01. The sequence continues at coordinate 4,122 of JAYEHJ010000022.1, forward strand.
TGGCGTTAAACAATAGAGGATTAAAAATATTAAATGATAGCGGTATTAAGAATATCATTGATGAAAGAATTGAAGACTTATATAAGCAGGTTAAAAATAAAAAACCCAGAAATGCTTATTGGGTGCAAGAACACACAAAGACAGTTTTGTATAAATTAAGAAAAAATTTGGATTTATTGCCAAAATTGGAAACAAGCGCCTATAATTCGGGAGAAGATATTGATACTATTTTATTTGTCGGTTCTTTGTATTTAAGAGATAAAATTTTAACTAAATTCAATTTTAAGCTTGACGAGATAGACAAGCATGATCCTGAGAAAAAAAATTCTTGATATATTTACTATTAGCTTTTTTAGCTAAAAAAGCAACCACCCAAAATCAGGTGGCTGTTTTACTATTAAAAACAAGGCAATTCAATAAAAAATTATGAAAAACGAAAATTTAGAAACAATGCGCCATTCTTTGTCCCATGTAATGGCTTATGCGGTAAAAAATTTATACCCTAATGTAAAATTCGCGATTGGTCCGGCGATTGAGAATGGATTTTATTATGATTTTGATTTTGGAAAAGAAAAAATCGGCGAAGATGATTTAAAGAAGATTGAAAAAGAAATGAAGAATATTTTGAAAAAGAATCATGTTTTTGAAAAAACA
>JAYEHJ010000023.1:0-4709 GCA_034659435.1 Patescibacteria group bacterium
TACCTTTAATTCTCCACCACCTCTTTCTAATTTTATATTTTTAACATTCAATTCATCCTTAATTAAATATATATATTCATCTTGCAATTCGTAATTCGTAATTCGTAATTTACTCAATGGCTGCCTCACCCTTATTCCCGCCTCATCCCTTTTCGCCAATCCCAATTCCACAATTTTCCTAACCATTGCCATTTCTTCCAAAATCCTTAATTTATTATTCTTGATTCTTGATTCTTTATTTGGCCACTCTTCTAAATGCACGCTTTTATTCTCATTTTTAAATTCATTCCCACTGACTTTCTGCCAAATCTGCTCGGCAATAAAAGGCGTAAATGGCGCCATTACTTTTGCTAATTGAGATAAGATATATTTAGTTGTTCTTAAAGCAAATTGCTTGTCATTTTCATCTTTACTTTTAAAACGATCCCGCGAACGGCGTATATACCATGTTGAAAAATCATTAATAAATTCAGCTATCGGACGCGCCGCTTTGGGTAAGTTATATTTATCCATATTTTCCGTTACTTCGCAAACCAGCTGATTCAATCTTGCCAAAATCCATTTATCTAAAACATTATCCGATGTCCGATGTCCGATGTCTGAAATCTGATCAGCATACATTTCATAAAATTTATAAACATTCCACAAAATAATTTCTATCTTGCGCAAACTTTCTTTAACTCCATCTTCTGAAAAATTCAAATTCTCAGCCATCATCACGGGAGAAGATAATAAATAATATCGCAAAGCGTCAGCGCTGTATTTTTCAAAAATATAGGATGGATCAGGATAATTCTGCAATTTTTTTGACATTTTCTTGCCATCCTCGGCTAAAACAATACCATTTACGATAACATTTTTAAAGGCATGCTTATTTTTAATACCATTTGCAATTGCATGTAAATAATAAAACCAACATCTTGTCTGATCAACGCCTTCGGCAATAAATTCAGCCGGAAAATTACGCTCAAATTTTTCTTTATTTTCAAAAGGATAATACATTTGCGCGTACGGCATTGACCCTGAGTCAAACCAAGTATCCAAAACATCTGGAATACGCTTCATTTCGCTCCCACATTTATCGCACTTAAAAACAATCTTATCAACAATATGCTTATGCAAGTCTTCAATCTTCTGTCCGCTTAATTCTTCCAATTCCCCAACAAATCCGATAACTTTAATATTTTCACATTTTTGACAACGCCAAATCGGCATTACCGATGCCCAAAATCTCTGCCTGCTAATTGACCAATCTCTCGCTCCTTCAAGCCAGTTGCCAAACCTGCCATCCTTAATATGCGCGGGCGACCAATTTATTTCTTTGGCCGTTTCCAGCATTTTATCTTTAATTTTTAAAATATTTACAAACCACGACGAAGCCGCGTAATTTATCAGCGGCGTATCACAGCGCCAGCAATGCGGATAGCTATGCTCAAATTTTTCTTTTGTAAAAAGCAAATTGTTATGGGCTAAATATTTTATTATTTCAATGTCTGTTTTTTGATGATCGCCTTGCGGTTTCACATTCATTCCCGCAAATTCGCCTGCCTCTTTTTTAATAACCCCATCCATGCCGACATGCTGAACAAAAGGCAAATTATTCTCTTTGCCCAAATTCATATCGTCCTCGCCAAATGCCGGCGCAATATGCACCACGCCTGTCCCATCTTCCGTATTTACAAAATCAGCTCCATAAATTTTCCAGCCATTTTCTTTATGTTCTAATTTTTCATCTTTTGAATAATAGTCAAATAATGGTTTATATTTTAAGTCTATTAAATCTTTACCTTTTAACGGTTGTTTAGTTACAATATTATACTCATCACCATTAGAAATTTTAAAGCCTGTAGTAATATTGTGTTTCCCTACAGGACCAATATACTTAAATTTTTTAAATAAATTCCAAAACACTTCAACATCACGTGCGATAATTATTTTTTCTCCTTTACCAATACAAGCATAATCTTCCATTGCTTCTAAAACTAAATATTTAATATCTTCACCGACAGCCAAGGCGACATTACCGATCAACGTCCACGGCGTAGTCGTCCATGCCAAAATATATGTATTATCATCAACAACAAAATCTCCTATTTTTTGCCCTGCCTCAAGCTTAAATTTAACTGTCGCAGACAAATCCTTAATATCACGATAACCTTCCGCAACTTCCGACTGTGATAATGTTGTTTCGCATCTTGGGCAAATATGCATTGAACGATAGCCCTCGTAAATTAATCCTTTATCATATAACTGCTTAAAAACCCACCACACGGATTCCATAAAATCCAAATCCATAGTCTTGTAGCAATTTTCCATATCCGCCCATCTGCCAAGCCGCTTAATTGTTTTTTTCCATTCGTCAACATAGCCCAAAACCTTTGAACGGCACATTTCATTAAATTTTTCAATGCCGATTTCTTCAATGTCTTTTTTGCTTTTAGACCCCATTTCTTTTTCAACAATATTCTCAATCGGCAAGCCATGGCAATCCCACCCCCAGCGCCGTTCAACTTTATATCCGCGCATTGTCCAATATCTTGGAACAACATCTTTCATAATACTGCCAACCAAATGCCCGTAATGCGGCGTGCCTGTCGCAAACGGCGGCCCGTCATAAAAAACATAATCGCCGTTAGGCGCGTTCTTTTCAACTGACTTTTCAAAAATTTTATTCTCTTCCCAAAACTTCAAAACATCCTCTTCCATTAAGCTAAAAGGATTTTTTTTCACTTTATTTTCCGTATTTTTTTGTTTTTTCATGGAATATTTTTTTAATATTTTTAATTTACATTCTCTGTTTAATATATTCTTTAAAACCAATAACTCTGTCTGTGCCGTTTTTATCAATTAAAAACGGGCTGACATCTTTAGCTAAATCGTTCAAGTTATTTTTGTCTGCCATTTCAATTAATCTATTCTTGATCTCGCCTTTTTCTTTAATTCCCAAAATAGCTTTAAGATAGTCAAAGTCTAGTTCGGTTTTTCCAAGTAAATAAGAAACGTCATAATAATCGCGCCCCTTGCTTCGTTTCCTTTCTATAATCGCTATTATTTTCTGAGATAAAATTACCGCTTGCGAATTAACTAAAATTTTTCTGTAAACGCCAAAGCCGTTTAAAATAAAATTTTGCGGTTTACTAAATTGCTTTTTCAGGACAGTGTCTATTCGCACTAAAATCTTTTCATCCTGATGGTCGGATAAATTATTTTCAAAAAGCAACTTTGGAGATTTAATGTAGCAATGATAAGCGCCTTTTTTTAATAATCTAAATTCAATCTCAAGGCCCTTATTTCTCATATCTGCCATTACTTTTTCTAAAACCTGCTCAAAATCCAGATAGCTCAAACCGAAATTATCAAAATCCAAATCTTCGGAAAATCTTTGGCTTCCATATACGATTCTAATTGATGTGCCGCCCATAAAACTCAGTTTTTCGCTGTTTTTTTGCTTATAGAGCGAGTCTAAAAGTTCATACTGAAGATACTCAACTAAAATCGCTTTAGGATTTCTCTGAATTATTTCTTGCGAATATTCATTTTTTATTTGTTCAAAAGTTAACATTTGCTATATCGTGAATTAATTTTTGTAAATTTTTATTATTTGCCATTTTTGCGTATTTTTTCAATTTTGTTTTGTTAAGTTTTTTTATTTCAATTTCATTAAATCTTAATTCTTCAATATCTTCTTTTGTTTTAATTTTTGGCGAATTTAAATATAGATAGTCTAAAAGCGCTTTTTCCGGTTCGGCAATCAAATAAATTTGGCCGTTTTCACTAATTTTTCTATAGCCGAAAAATAATTCTTTTTTCAGATGGCGATAAAAAAACGAACCAAAATTATTTTTAAAAATTCTTGTAGATTTAGCGGTAACTGACGTAAGATTAAACACAATTTCGGGAATTAGTCCATATTTAAAAAGCGCCCATTCCAAGCTGATATAGCTTGGCTGGTATAAATTAAAAGCGATTGTTTCTATTTTTAAATCTTTTGCCCGTTCGCTAATTATATAAAGCCCGTTTTTAAGTTTTTGAATATATTTTTTTTGCGACCAAAGCGAAAGCTGGTATGGATATATTTTTATCCCAATCAAGGCTAAATCATGAATGCTGAATATCTGATCAGGCATTTTATTTATTAAATCTATATATTTCATTTTATTATCATTTTTAATAATATTATAAAATAATTATATCACAAAATATTAATGGGGTCAAAAAAAATTTAAACCTTTATCTTTCCAACAATTACTGCTATAAATAATAATATGAGCCTTTTTAAACTTTATGCAAAATACAAGCCGGCAGGCGATCAGCCGGCTGCGATTAAAAAATTGACAGCCGGTTTAACGGCCGGCAAAAAACATCAAACCTTGCTTGGCGTTACAGGAAGCGGCAAAACTTTTACTATGGCAAATATTATAGAAAAAACGCAAAAACCGACTTTAATTATTTCTCACAACAAAACTCTGGCGGCACAATTATACGGAGAATTTAAGCAATTTTTTCCAGAGGCCGCGGTGCATTATTTTGTGTCTTATTATGATTATTACCAGCCTGAAGCATATATTCCGCACACCGATACTTATATTGAAAAAGAAGCGACAATTAACGAAGAAATAGACCGTTTGCGGCACGCAAGCACGCAATCTTTAATTAACCGCCGCGACGTGATTATAGTAGCAAGCGTTTCTTGCATTTACGGCTTGGGT
>JAYEHJ010000024.1:0-4650 GCA_034659435.1 Patescibacteria group bacterium
TTTATTTTAATAATTGCACCAATTATTAAGATACCTTCTTCAGACGAGGGCATTATAACAAGAAATCTTAAATCAATTAGGGAGGGACAAATAAGTTTAATTTCGCTTTATAATTTAGATTTGCTTCTACGAAAATTTCAAATGGACTATATTATCAAAAAAACACTTGATAATAAAATAACAGGAGAACAAAAATTTAAAATAACAGTCAAATTTTCTCCTGAATTTCTTAAAAGAATTAGAAACACTGAAGATAGAATAAATATTGAGGAAATTATCAAATCAATACAAATAAAAGCGGAAGATGCTGTTAAAAAAGAAAATTTTCATAAGCCGATAGAGATGTTAAGGCTAAATTATAATATAAAAGGAGAAGTCACAGTAAGTTATCTTACTTGAGAAAAAGTAAGATAACCCAACTAAAAATAAACAATCCAAAATAAGCCTTACGAATTTGAAAATTTTCGTAAGGCTTCTTTGTTTTTTTACGCAGATTGCGCAAAAAATAAAAAAAATTGACTTCCTAAAAAAATAATGTTATGTTTAATGTGAGTTAAATAAAAAATAAAATTAATAAATATGCCTAAAAGAACATTTCAACCAAGCGTAAGAAAAGCTAAAAAAAAGCACGGATTTAGGGCAAGGATGTCTACTAAAAACGGGCAAAATGTTATAAAAAGCCGCAGAGATAAAGGAAGAAAAGTTTTGACCAAATAATTCTAAAAAAATATGCTTCCTCAAAAAAATCGCTTAAGCAAGAAAAAAGATTTTGATAGAATTTTTAAAAAAGGAAAGTCAAGCTTTGACGGTTTGCTGGGGGCAAAAGCGCTTAAAAATAATGAGCAAGAATTCATCCGTTTTGGAATTATAGTTAGCTCTAAAATTAGCAAAAAAGCCGTAATCAGGAACAAAATTAAAAGAAGAATAAGAAATATAATCGCGAAAAATTATGCCGGCAGCGCAAACGCGAAAGATGTGATTATAATTTCTCTTCCTAAAATATTGGGCAAAAAATATAACGAAATTGAAAGATCCCTTGGCGCGCATTTTAAAAAATTAAAGATTTAATATCAAAAATTTTTTAATAAAAATTATTAAAATTTACCAAAAAACCTTGTCTCCAGATCATGGTTTTTTTCGGTTTTCGCATCCTAATGGCTTTTGCCGTTTTTTTCCGACATGCTCTGAATATTCCATTCAAGCTTTAACAAAACACGGCGTAATTAAAGGAATAATAAAATCAATTTGGCGCGTTATCCGCTGCAATCCATGGAATAAAGGCGGATATGATCCAGTTAAATAATAACCTATGTTTCAAACTTTTTTTTATCAGCCGATTTTAAATCTATTGGTTTCTTTATACAATATTGTCCCCGGGCATGATTTGGGGCTGGCTATTATCGCTTTAACAATAATCATAAAGCTGATATTATTGCCTTTGTCAAAAAAATCTTTAAAATCGCAAAAAGCATTGCAGGATTTACAGCCTAAAGTTGAAGAATTAAAAAAGAAATATAAAGACAAAAAAGAGGAGTTAGGACGGGCGATGATGGGGTTATATAAAAATAACAAGGTAAATCCCATGTCTTCTTGCTTGCCCTTATTGATTCAAATGCCGTTTTTATACGCGGTGTTTTGGGTTTTTCGCGATGGCTTCGCCAATGGGTCATTGGATTTGGTTTATTCTTTTATCAGCCGCCCGGAAGCGATTAATACTGTTTCACTTGGATTTATTAATTTGGCTGACAAACAGCCTGCTATCGCGGTTTTGGCAGGCGCGGCGCAGTATTGGCAAACAAAAATGTTAATGGCAAAACGGCCGGAAGTAAAAAATAAAGGCGCAAAAGATGAGGATATGGCGGCTATCATGAATAAGCAGATGATATACTTTATGCCGATAATAACCGTGTTTATTGGCATGTCTTTTCCGGGCGGTCTGGCGCTTTATTGGCTTGTGACCACTGTTCTTACCGGCGTACAGCAATTGTATGTTTTTAAAGACAAAGAAAAAAAAGACGAAATTATTGAAGCTGAAGTTGTTAAAAAATAAAAAATCAGTAATTTTTTTAAAACAATCTTTTTTTGCCGACAATTAAATTAATTTTTTCATCGGCGAGTTTAATTGCTGCCGGGCATTTCACTTCCAAGGTATTGTCTAAAATCAGAGGAGAATATTTATTTAAAATATTTAATTTTTTAAAAGAAAAAACGCTTTGTTCAGAGCTGTTTTTTTTATTAAAGAATATATTTTTGTTTGCCTTTGTTTTTATAAACAAATCCAAAGCGCCATCATGGGCGTTTATATTAAAATTTTTAGGCAAGTAAGAAATTATCGGCAAATTGATAATGCTTATTTCACCGGGTTCGGAAATTTCTATGGAATAAGTGCTGTCTATTTCTATAATTGTATTTTTTGTGTTAATGCTTGCTTTAGTTAAAAAGTAGCTGTCATTCACGAGCCCCAAATCAAGTGTTTTAATTCTGCGGTTTGAAAGCGTATCACAGGCCGATTCATTATAATTAAGACCTAAATATTCCGCGATTGTATTGTTTTTTTTGTTTATGGGAATAAAGCCAAGCGGTATTTTTTTAAAGCAGCTGTTATCGGCTATAAAACCGGCTAAAACAGAAATCGCTTTATTCAAAGTACGGTCGTCTCCCACAGCCACTATGGTTTTAGCGCCTTTTTTTAATTCGTTTTTTATTGTGTCCGCGAGCGAGCTCATTATGCTTAGGCGCGTTATTTTTCCATTTAACCCTAAATCAGTAATACGAGTTTCAATTTTAGCTAAAATTGACTCGTATTTTTTTTGATTTACAAAATTGTCATAAATATAGATGTACATTTATTTTTTTTCCACGGTTATTTCTTGTCCGTTCATGGAACATCTGCCATTTAAACGCGCGCCTTTGGCAATTGAAAGGATTTTTGCCTTAATATCACCGGTAATTATGGCAGTAGATCCGATTTCCAAATATTCATCAATTTGAATATTTCCCGTAACTTTTCCATTAATTTTAGCATCTTTTGCTTTAATGTTAGCGGTAATTATTGATTTCTCGCCAATCAATAAATAATTATTGGTTTTTACGCTTCCTTCAACTTCCCCTTCAATAATAATATTGCCTTGTCCATGAAAATTCCCCTTAACTTTTATTGACGAGCCGATTACTGTTTCGGCTTCTTTAATGTTTTCTTTGTTGTCTTTATTAAACATAGATTTATATTTTTTATTTAATATTCTTAATTTAAGAATAGTATATAAAAATAAAATTTACAAGTTTTTATGTAAATTTTATTTTAAAAATTCGCGTTGTTTTCCAAAACCCCCAAAAAATCCCCAGCCATCAAATCCAAATTCATCCTATCCCGTATCGTATCTTTCGCGTTTTGCCCTAAATTTTTACTTAACATTTTATTTTGCTGTAATTTTATAATCGCCCCGGCAAGGAGTTCAGAATCGTCTTTTGGCGGCAATAATCCGTTTTGGCTGTCTAAAATAATATCGTCAAAGCCATGGTTTTCAACGCTAATAATCGGCAATCCCGCGCCCATTGCATTTAACAAAACAAAAATATCAGAAAGATTCGCGTTAACGCGCGTAGTCGTGAAAATATCAAATCCGCCAAACCATTTATTCAAACACGCTTGTTCGCCGACAAACCAGCTTAAATCGCCTATCTCCATTTTTTGGGCCAGCCATGTTAATTTTTTTCTTTCCTCCCCTTCTCCGATAATAATAATCTGCAGATTTGGAATAACGTCAAGCGCTTTTTTAATGGCGCCGAATAATATTTCTATTGTTTGTCCGCAGTCAAGATTCGCTGCCGTGCCGACAGTAAAAAACTTTTTTTGCGATTGCGAGTTTTTGTTTTTTGCCAAGCCGTGAAAAATATTTTCCTGCCGCGTGTGTTGTTTTAAATTAATGCCCGGGGCGATAAATGTAATTTTTTCAGAAGCAAACCCTGATTTTATTAAATCGTTTTTATCGATTTTTTTAAAAACAACTGACTTTGCCATGCCTGATATTTTTTTAAGCAAAAAACTTAAAATAAAATTAGATTTTCCATTTTTTTCTTTTGGCAGTTCTATCCATACGATTTTAATTTTTAAAATTTTAGCAATAGGCGTAAAAATAATTTTTTCCCATACGCCAAAACAGATAATATTTTTTATTTTAAATTTTAATTTATAATATATTAATTTTATAAAAACATGCGCGTAAAATTTTTTTATTTTTTTTATAAATTTATTATTTTCTTCGCAATATCTTATTAATTGCCTGTCATTGCTCAAAAATAATAATTCATAATTTTTTTCCTCAAGCGCGTTAAATAAATCAAAAAGCGGACTGATATTCGTGTCTGATAATTTGATGATAAATATTTTATTTTTCATATAATAACTTTCCAAATTAATAATTCTATAATTACTAACCTTAGTATATCATGTTAAATATATCTTTGTCCAAAAATTGCAAACCGCAAGACTGAAACTTGACAATAACATTTAAAAATCGTAATATTATATATATTGGGACTGTCGCCAAAGACAACTCAAAATTTTTTTGATAAAAATCCAACAGGAATTAAGCCGAATAAGCTTAACTTTTGTTGATTTTTTATCAACTTTTTGCTTGTTTTTATCTT
>JAYEHJ010000025.1:0-4638 GCA_034659435.1 Patescibacteria group bacterium
CCGCCTGTCTTGCAGGCGAAATTCCAATTTTAATTAAATCCGGAAATTTAAAAAAAGCCAGAAAAAGAATATTGGAATTTAACGCGCTTTTCGGCCAGGGAAATTTTTATTTGGAATTAATGCACCACCCGAATTTAGCGGAACAGCAAGGCGTAAATGACGCTTTAATTAAATTTTCCAAAGAATTGAATATTCCTTTAATCGCGACCAATGACGCGCATTATTTAAAAAAAGAAGATTCAGAGGCGCAGGATATATTGCTTTGTTTGCAAAATAAAAAAAAGAGGGAAGATACTGATAGAATGAATATGAGCGACGGCGATTATTCGTTTCGCTCTAACGCGGAAATGATTAAAAATTTTAAAGATACGCCCGAGGCGATTGAAAATACTTTAAAAGTTGCGAAAATGTGCAATGTTGAAATTGAACTGGGCAATGTTCAATTGCCGCATTTTGAAGTGCCTGCCGGTTTTAACGAAGCAAGCTATTTGAGGCATTTGTGCGAAGAAGGCATTAAAAAAAGATATGGAAAAACTTATAAAGAGGCGAAAAAGGAAATTCAAGAAAGAATGGATTATGAATTATCAGTTGTGGAAAAAATGGGCTGGCCTTCGTATTTTTTGATTGTCGCGGATTTTGTAAATTGGGCCAAGGATAAAAAAATCGTAGTCGGTCCAGGCAGAGGTTCTGCGGCAGGTTCTTTGATCTGCTATTTAACCGGCATCACAAATCTTGATCCGCTTACATACGGTTTGCTTTTTGAAAGATTTTTAAATCCGGACAGAATATCAATGCCTGATATTGATTTGGATTTTGCCGATATAAGGCGCGATGAAGTTATTAAGTACGTGGAAGATAAATATGGCAAAGACCATGTCGCGCAAATCATTACTTTTGGAACAATGGCGGCGCGCGCCGCCATTAGGGATGTTGGCAGGGTTTTAGGCGCGCCTTATGATTATTGCGATAAATTGGCAAAAGCCATTCCAATGTTTACCAAAATTGAAGAAGCCTTAAAAAGTGTGCCTGAGTTTAAGGATGAATACAGAAAAGAAGAGCTGGCGCGGCAGATTATTGATTACGCGAAAAGGCTGGAAGGCGTATCTCGGCACGCTTCCACCCATGCTTGCGGAGTATTAATTACGAATAAGCCGCTAACGGAATATACTCCATTGCAATACGCATCATCATCTGACAAAAGCATAGTTTCACAATATTCTCTGCACCCGGTAGAAGATTTAGGATTATTAAAAATGGATTTTTTGGGATTAAAAAATCTTACTATTATTGAGGCCGCGATTAAAATTATTAAAAATACCAGAGGAATTGTCATTGATATTGATAAAATACCTCTTGATGACGCATTCGCGTATAAATTATTTCATGACGGAGAAACTACCGGCGTATTTCAATTTGAAAGTTCCGGCATGAAAAGATATTTAAAAGAATTAAAACCTTCCGAGTTTGAAGATATTGTCGCCATGGTCGCGTTGTATCGTCCAGGTCCGATGGAGTGGATTCGGGATTATATTGCCGGCAAGCATGGCCGCAAGAAACCTGAGTATCTGCATCCCAAACTTGAGCCGATTTTAAAAAAAACTTACGGAGTTGCAATCTACCAGGAACAGGTTATGCAGATGGCGCGTGATTTGGCGGGCTTTACTATGGCGGAAGCCGATGTTTTGCGCAAGGCGGTGGGGAAAAAGATTTTAAAACTGTTGGAACAGCAAAAAGAAAAGTTTATTGACGGATGCGTTAAAAACGGGATTAACAGCCAATTGGCAAAAAAAATATTTTCATTTATAGAACCGTTTGCGGGCTATGGCTTTAATCGCAGCCATGCGGCATGTTACGCCATGATTGCTTATCAAACTGCCTATCTAAAAGCGCGTTGGCCGACTGAATTTATGGCGGCCTTGCTTACGGCAGATCAGCAAAATACCGATAGAATCGCCATTGAAATTGATGAATGCAAGCGTATGAAAATCAATGTAACTCGCCCTGATGTAAATCAGTCTTTTGAATCTTTTACTGTTGTAACGTCCGGCGCTAAAAATAATAAATCGGTTTCAAGTAATGAAAAGGTTAATACTATACGCTTTGGATTAAACGCCGTAAAAAATATCGGCGGACATATTTCCGAAGTTTTAATCGCGGAGCGGAAATTAAACGGTCAGTATAAAGACATTGCCGATTTATTGGAAAGAGTTACTGATAAAGACCTTAATAAAAAATCGCTGGAAAGCTTGATTAAAAGCGGAGCTTTGGATCAATTTGGTGAAAGAGGGGAGTTACTTGGAAATGTTGAAGTTATGCTAAATTATAATAAAGAAATTGTTAAAGCGATTAATAATAAACAAGCAAGCCTTTTTGCCGATGTACCTGAATTGCAGGGCGGCAATAACCTTAAATTAAATTCGCTTCCGCCGGCAGACAAACAAGATAAGCTTTCTTGGGAAAAAGAGCTTTTAGGACTATATATTTCATCGCATCCTTTTTCTGACTATAAAAAGCATATTCATGAATTTGTAACGCCGATTAAAAATTTAAATATAGAAAAAAACGGTGAACAAATAACAGTCGGCGGTATTATTACTAAGATTCAAAAAATTATTACCCGCACCAACAAATCAATGCTTTTTGTTAAGATTGAGGACGACAGCGGCTATTTGGAAATATTAGTATTTCCAAATTTGTTAAAAGAAACTTATGATATTTGGGTTGACGGTAAAGGTGTAATTTGCCAGGGAAAATTATCAGACAAAGATCAGAAAATAAAATTATTAGCGAACACGGCTTTAAAATTATCTTTAAGAAATATAAATAGCGCGGTTGAAAAATTTAAAAATGCTTCTTTCGGATCCGGCGGTTTTGCAAAATTAAATAATAACTCAAGATATGCCGTTAATCGCGAATTAAAACTGGAATTTCTTAAGCCAATGGACGCGGCCGGCATTGAACAGCTAAAAACAATATTTTCAAAATACAAAGGCGAAAGCAAGGTTATTTTTCAAATAAATATTAAAAATTCCCAAAAAACTTTGGAAACGGATTTTAGAGTCGCCAACTCTTCTTTTCTAATTACCGAGTTAAAAGCCCGTTTAGGCGGGATTGTAAAAGTTTTGTAATCGTATGAGATTTTTATAAAATTTAAATCATTTTGTGATTAAGGGTTAAGGGTTAAATTACATTTTACAACATTTAATTTTTGTCGGACTTGACTTTTTTTGAAAATTTTAATAAATTAAGCTTAAGTTAATAATAAATTTTAAGGAGGTTTTTAGATGATTTGTTTTTTTATTTGAACATTGAAAATTTAATTTTTTGTTTTATTGTTGGCGAAAATTTTGGGAAAATGAAAATGATTTTATTGAAAGGAGCAAACAATGGTTAAAAGATATTTGCTTGTGAGTGATTTTGATGGTACAGTTGCTAATACATTTGCAAAAAGTCCTAATGGTGTAAATGTGGATATGGCTTATGAGTATGCAATAAAAGAGCTTTTTAGTAAAGAAGGTTTAATGGCTTATCAAGAAATTGGGGGATTGCAAAATAAAGCTCCCGAGGAGTTAGTCTCAGATATTTTAAGGCAAACTGATAATGTAAAAATTTTAAATAAAAATGCTGAACAATGTTTTTTAAAACATGACAAAACGCTTAGCAGGCTTGTGCCTAAGGGAAAGGGTAGTTTATTGGAACAGCAGTTATTTACAAGAGGTAAAGAAAGCCATAGAGTAATGGCCGAAATGCTTGTTTTGTTAAAGATGTCATTTTTAATGAGTGAAATTGGTGTTCAACATAATGATAATACTTGTTGGCCTGAGCCATGCCACGGATTTATTAATTTTTATAAATTTCTTGAAGAATTAAATAAAGACAATGATTTGGATATTCAATTCGCAATTCTTTCGTCGGGTCATGATATTTTTATTCAAAAAACATTTGAATTATGGGGCATAAAAATTCCGCAAATTATGGTGACTGATGATGATATGCGAGGGGCAAGTTATCCCAAATCAATAAGAAGGAGAGTAAAACCTTCTTCATATCTTTTTGACTTAATTCAATCTCAATGGCTAAACAGTTTTATGCAATTGCATAATTCAGCTCAATTAATTGAACAAGTACTGCATTATCGCGACAGAATGGTATATTTCGGTGATGATTCGGCTAAAGACGGTGAATTAGCGCGTAACGCGAGAGTTCCATTCTTTTTACTTAAAAATCCAACAGTAGAATCTTGTTGCAGCTACAGATGGAGTGAAATACAAACTCTAAAATTTGATCAAAAATGTATTGATTTAATGAAAAAAGATACAAGATTTTTTCAAATTTTTTCAAATCATATGTAGCTATGTAATATTAAAATTTTATAAGAGAGCACTAATAAAAAAGTATTTTTGTTTGACCTTTTGCCCCATAAGAAAGATTATGCCCGGACAGAAAGCGAAGAAGAGCAAATTAAACTGCATGAACTGCTTGAAAAAAGCTATAAAAAATTTAAAGCACCATTAATTAAAGTTCCAAAAATGAAATCCAAAGAGGACAGATTGAAGTTTGTTTTGAAAAATATATAGAAATAGTATTTTATTGCAAGTTATTTTAATATTGTATAAAATAAAAATATAATTATTTAAA
>JAYEHJ010000026.1:0-4628 GCA_034659435.1 Patescibacteria group bacterium
ATATATCTTAATAGTAAAATAATTAAAAATTAATTAAAAAAATCCTGAAATTCAGAAATTTTATTATTTTATATTTAAATTTTTTTCTGCTAATTATTTTAAAACCCGCTTTCTCCCGCAATACCACCGACTGGCTATATATGTTGATATCGGTACTGATAAAATCAAGCTGATACTGCCGGTTAGGGCGCGGATTATCTCCGTAGCTATTAATTCCGTGTTAAGGGCTTGCGTCCATGAAACAAAAGCGCTTTCTCCGGACACGAATAAAATTAATAATGGCAAAGAAACGCCGGCATAAGCCAGAAAAAGCGTATTTGTCATTGATGCGATATGCGATATTCCGACTTTATACGCTTTTGAAAAAACCGTTTTGCTGTTTAACTCCCTATCAGCCAAAGCAATTTCTTTAACTGTGGAAATTTGCGCGATCACAACATCATCCAAAACTCCCAAAGCGCCGATTATAATTCCTGCCAAAAGCAGACCTTGTAAATTAATGCTTAGGCCACCGATATTAAAAAGAAAAAGTATGTCTTCGGAGGCCGCTCCTGTTAATTTTGCCAAGTTGACAAATATTTGTGAAATTATTATTGTTAATAACAAACTTGCGAATATACTGGCAAAAGCCAAATGCGCCTTGGGCTTTAAGCCTTCTGTAAGATAAATAATAACAAGCAAAATCGCGATTGAGCCTAGAATCGTTATAAGCAAAGGATTGGCGCCTGTTATAATCCGCGGAATAATAAATTTTATTATAATTACAAAAGACAAAAACAGCGACAGCAAAGATCTTAACCCTTTAATTTTTCCAACAAATAATAAAACCAAAACAAAAAGCGCCGCCAGCCACAAAAGCGTTCCTAATCGCGCATAATCAACTATATAGTAATTGCTTTTATCTTCCGCTTTATTTTCAATAACTAAAACTTTGTCGCCAATTTCATATATCTGCTTATTTAAAACATTTATATCCCCTATCCCGTTAAATTCAAATTCTTTGTCTTTAAAATCGCCTTCAAGCCCGAGCATTTTTAAATGCTGCTGCAAATCTACCCGTCCATCGCTTAAAACGCTTTCTTTTTCAGCTAATATTTCAATAATTTCTGCTTTAAAAATTACATCTTCTTCCGCGTCTGACCGCGCAAAAACCAAAAAGGGCAATATTAGCAATAATAATAAAATTATAATTATTTTTCTCATATCTAAATATTAACACAAATCTTCATAATTTAAAAATAATAATAAAACAAATTTTGATAAAATAAAATGTACGTAATATGTACGTACATTTTATTTTATCAAAATTTATCTGAGCCGGCGAAGGGACTCGAACCCCCGACAAATGGTTTACAAAACCACTACTCTACCAACTGAGTTACGCCGGCATATTTTACGCAAAAAAAATAAACTAAACTATTGTTTAGTATTAATATCATTATATTAGCCAAAATTTTTATTTTAGTCAAGTGGAACGCGTTATGCTCGCAACAGGAACCGCTTCAAGCTTTTTTTCAACAATCGCAACTCTTTTATTTGTCTTGGCAATATCAGCTTCAATGCGGTCATGCGCGCTGATATTGGCTGCTCGTTCAGCTTCAGTCTCTTGACATTTTATTGCGATGCTATCAACTGCGGTAAAAATTTTATTAATTTTTTTTGTAATTCTTTCTTCTGATTCCGTAATAGCTTCCTTTAAATCATTTTTAGACGCAAACATATCAAACGCCGCGTCAAACTTTTTATCCATCTTTTTTTCCAATTTTTTTATATCGCTTTTAGATTCTTTTCTTAATTTTTTTAAATCATCTTTTGTGGCAAATTTCTCCAAATCTTTTTTAACGGCTAATTTATTAAATTGTTGAGTTGTTAATTCCATATAATTATTTTGTAATTTGTTATATCTTTATAATATCATAAATAAAAAATATATCAAAATTATTTTTTATCTAAAATAATTTTATCGCGCCGAAACATGAACAGCTTCAAGCTTTTTTTCAACAACTGTAACTCTTTTATTTGTCTTGGCGATGTCAGCTTCAATGCGGTCATGCGCGCCGATATTGGCTGCTCGTTCAGCTCCAATTTCTTGATGTGTTCCGGCAATACTATCAACTGCGGTAAAAACTCTGTCAATTTTTCCACCGACTTCTTCAATAATATCTTGTCTTAATTCTTTTAAATCTTCTTTGGATGCAAACACATCAAAAGCCGCGTCAAATTTGTTATCCATTTTTTGTTCTAATTTTTCCAAATCTTTTTTTGCGGCAAATTTTTTATCCATTCTTTCTTCCATTCTTGCTAAATCTTTTTTTGTAACTAATTTATTGAATTGTTGAGTTGTTATTGTCATGGGGTTATAAAATATTAATGTTTCTATATTTTTATAATAACAGATATAAAATGGCTGTCAATGATATGTAAATTTTAAAAAAATCATGACATTAAATCAACATCCAAGGCGCTATCTTAGTATTTTTTTCTTTAAATCGGATGCGCGCCTTTGGGCTGCAAATCTTATTTTAGAATCTTCAAGCTGTTTGGCAAAATTATTCATTGCCGTAAAAAACCTGTCAATGTCAGATTTGGTTGCCATTTTCTGTTTTAATTCTTTTATATATTCTTTAACAGAGCCATTCCTAAGCGCCATATCAAACTTTTTATTTACTCTTTCCGATAATCCTTTTAATTTCTTTTTACTGGCCAATTTATTAAATTGTTGAGATGTTAATTCCATATAAAAATAAAATATTAAAATTTATATTTCTATTACAGCAAATACAAGATGGCTGTCAATTTTGAGGAACGATTTTTTATTGATAATGATTTGTAAATAAAATAATTTCAATATTATTTTTATCTAAAACGCAAATACCGCGATATTTTTTATCAATTCTAAAACTATAAAAAACAACGCTTTTTAAAATTATTTTCTCAAAATTCAATGATGGGTGAGATAAATTACTTTCTAAAAAATAACTAACCTTTATCCATTTTTTAGATAAATTATGTTTTTCTAGATATTTATTCAAATTAACTTTAAGCGGTTTTACCGTGTATTTCACTTTATTTTTTTTTAGATGAATAAAAATCAGAATTTTTATAACCGCTTAATAATTCTTTTTGAAAATTTTTGTCTAACCCGCTATTGTTAAGATCTTTTTTTAGCTGTTTTAACGGCACCCATTTTGTTTCTTCTATTTCTACCAACTTTATAGGTTTTATGACAATTTCTTTCTTTTCTTTATTAAATACCGCTTTCAATGTTTCTGTATTAAAAATTTCCCGCCATTCTTTTGGAACTGTTATTTGTCCTGTGCCAAAAAATTTTAATGTTTTAGTTTTCATAAATTACATAATTATTTAATTAGCTAATTATATAATATCATAAATAAAAAATATGTCAAAATTAATCTTGAACTATGATTATTTTTTTTCATAGCCTATCATTTAATCAAAAAAATCATAGTTCAAGACAAACCCCCCTCCCGAATGGGAGGGGGTTTGTTTTTATCTAAATTTATTTTCGTAAATTTTTTATTTCGTCATTAATAAAATTATTATTACTAAAAAAATTTAAGAAGTCGTGTCTGAATATTTAATGCCTAAGCTTTCAGCAGTTCTTTTTCTGATTTCTGCCAAATCTTCTTTGTTTATTTTTCCTATCTTTTTTTGAACACTATCTTTAAATATTCTAGTCGGCTGATCACATATAACTTTAGATGATTTTTCTAAATATTCATTATGGGACAATGAATAATCATGAGGATAAATATCATCTACTTTTTGAGTTGTTGTTAAAACACCGTTGAAACTATCTTTATTTTTATGCAAAAAATAAGGTTCAAGATTTATAACCGGCCTGCTTTTCCCTGAAGTAGCATGGCTGAATATCACTATATCGCCTTCTTGTGGATGAATAAAATTTTTATTTTCTTTTTTCATAACTTAAATTTGTCTCAGCAATAAAACAAGCATTTTCTTTATAAATACTTTTTTGAGCTTTATCATTTTTCAAATCACCCCAATTACGATAGTTAATTTTAATTTTTTGTTGTTTTTTTGCTTTTTTCATTTTTTTTAGAAACTTTAACTAAAATTTTACCTAAATCTTTTGCCACGCTTGGCGGTAAAATTATTCTTTTTAACATAACGCCGGTTTTAGCCTCGCCCTCTTTTGACGGTTGGATAAACCCAAAATCTATAATAGTCTGTAATTCACTGTTATTAACACCTGCCCAGTTAGCATATTCTCCAATAACAGGAATGGATATTTTTTTATTTTCTTTATTGTCTTTATCCATATTTTTTTAATTTATTAACTTTATTATATTTTATATAGTACCACAAATACCTGTTTTGTCAAAAAAAATCTTGAACTATGATTTATCTGATTATTATGACGGGCTATGATTATTTTTTTTCATAGTCCATCATTTAATCAAGAAAATCATAGTTCAAAACAAACCCCCTCCCAAATGGGAGGGGGTTTGTTTTTATCTAAAATAATTTTATGGCGCCGCAACAAAACTTATTTTAATTTTTTTTCAATAGCTCCAATTCTTTTTTCAAAACGATCATGCGCGCCTTGATTCATTGCAAATCCAATATTAAATTCTTGATAATTT
>JAYEHJ010000027.1:0-4624 GCA_034659435.1 Patescibacteria group bacterium
GGTATTGTTTAATGCGATTTTAGTTTCGCCACGTTCTAAAACAAAATATCCGCCTGCTTTAATAATACTGCCCGCGCTTCTGTCAATTTTGATTTTATAGCGTTTTTTGATTCGTCTCCCAATATCCAGCCGTTTAAATCAATATCTTTGCCGCTAGAATTATAAATTTCTATAAATTCGTTTTCAGTGTCGCTACCCTTTGGATTCGGCAATATTTCGGAAATTAAAATTTCAGCGCTATAATCATAATTTATTTTTTCTTCAACAGCATCTTCTTTTGTTTCTTCCGGGATTTCGCTGATAATAATATTGCTTGAATTTTTTGTCGGTTCTATCGTAATGTTAAAATCTTGTTCATTATTAAAAGTTGTATAGCCGTCAATCTTCCGCGCGATGCTAAATGGATCTTTCGCAACAGGCGCGTTGCTAATTCCTTCCCAATTTCCATAAATTACTCTGTCAATTAAAATGTCCAAATAATACAGTTCAATAATATCGCCTTTGTTATTTAAATTGCCTTTTGGTTTCTCAATTATAAAAAAATTATCTATTTCTCCTGCCAATTTTGTTTTTACTCCGCTGCCCTCTTGAATATGCCAATTTTCTAAATTTATTTTTTTATCTAGATTGCAAAACAATTCAAGCCATTCTACTTCACCGTCTGCCGGGTCGCTTACGAGTTCATTAATTACGATATCGCCTAACTTATAATCAAAACTCTCGCTTTCTGATATGTCTATTTCTTCTTGTTCTTCTTCGTCAATAACATCTGCTTCGTTGTTAATTATATTTTTATCATCGCGTTCATTACTTGTTTCGTTTTCTTGTTCCGACTCAACCGCGGTTTCTGTTTCCGCGCCCGTTTCGCTATCAACTATAATTAAATCTTTAATATCATCAAAAGTCGCCTGCCCGATTCCTGAAACAAGCATAATATCTTCTATCGTTAAAATTTTTCCATTTTCTTTACGGTAATCAATAATCGCTTGCGCTTTAGCTGGACCGATTCCAGGCAATATATCTAATTCCGCTAAATCCGCCGTATTAATATTAATCAAAATGCCCGCGTTTAAACTCAAACAATAAAAAAATCCTGATAATAACAATATCAAGATCAAAAATTTCCCTCCTTTTGATTTCATATTTTAAAAAATTTAGCAATTAGCCTTAATTGAAAAATGAAAACCAAGTCCATTTAAAATATTACCCAATGTTGATATTTTTGGGTTTCCTTTTCCTGATAAAACTCTATATAAATTTTGCCTATTCAAACTTGTCTTTTTTGCCAATTCAGAAAATCCGCCTTGAGCCTCAGTAACATCGCGAAGCATCAATAAAAAAGTTTTCATATCCCCGTCCTTTTCAAATTCTTCAAGCGCAACATTAAGATAGGCGCTTGCCTCTTTTGGGTCTTTAAGCGATTCTATTAAATATTTTTTAAAATTTATTGATTTTGGCATATTAGCTATTAATTTTATAATCTTTCCAATATTCTTTTGCTTTTTTTATATCATTCTTTTGTGTTTTCTTATCACCTCCGCAAAGCAATAAAATAATGGTATTTTTTATTTTTCCAAAATATATTCTATAGCCCGAGCCAAAGTGCAATCTCAACTCAAACACTCCCGAATCTAAAAACTTATAATCACCAAAGTTTCCCATTTCAATTCTCCTTAATTTGTTTTTTATTCTTACTCTTACGGACGTATCTTTAATTGATTCAAGCCAATTTATAAAAGGTAGTTTTTTATTTTTGCATTGATAAATCTTTAATAAATATTCGTCTTTTTTAATATTCATAAACTTTAGTTTAATTGTAGCTTACACGCGACAAAATGTCAATAAAAAATCCTGATAATAACAATATCAAGACTAAAAACTTCCCTCCTTTTAATTTCATATTAAATATAACTGATTAAATATATCAACTAATTCGCGCTTGTCGCTTGATTGCGCCAAACAACAACTTAAATCTTAAAAATTAACCAATTAACCCTTTTTATTTATTCTACTGCTTAATCGGCATAATAATATAAGAATAATTGCCGTTGTTTTCGCCTTTTAAAACACAGGGTGTGTTGCCGTCAATAATTTCAATAATAATTTTTTCAGAATCAATGTTGTTAATTCCGTCTAAAACATATTTATAATTCACAACTATGCCGTTGTCCTGTCCGCTTATTTTCGCGTTAAGTTCTGTTATATTTTCTCCTGTTTGTCCGGAAGCTGAAGAAACAATCATTTTATTTTGATTTTCAGGAAAATCCAAATTAATATCGTTAATTCCTGTCTTGGAAAAAAGCGCGGCCGCCTTTACAGCCCTTAACAAATCCCCTCTGTCAATTTTCGCCTTGGTCTTGCAATTTACCGGAATGATTTGCTTATAGTCCGGATATTGGCCTTCTATTAAACGGGAAACTATTTCCGTGCTGCCGACAGTAAACAATATTTGATTATCTGATAAATAAAAAGTAATGTTATTATTTTCATTCAATTCTTCATTTTTTAGGACAGATATTATTCTAATAACCTCTTGCAGGGCTTTAGCTGGAATAATTACATTTTTTTCTTCTTCCGTGTTGGTTTCAATATTAACGGTTTTTTCCGCCAAGCGATAACTGTCGGTTGCCGCCATAATTAATTCTTCCTTGTTAAAGCTAAAAAAAACGCCTGATAATTCCATTCTGGTTTCGCTGCCGGATACCGCGAATACAACTTGAGACAAAGCTTTTTTAAAATTATTTATATTGGTTTTAAAATAAATTTCTTTTTCAACCTCGGGAACAAGCGGATACTCCTCAGCACTTTCTCCTTTGATTGTTGTTTTATAATTCTCGCATTTTATTAAAGCGTTGTTATTGTTTATTTCTAGATCAATTTTCTGGTTTGGAAGCAAGGATATATAGTCGGATAATATTTTTGCCTCAATCGTAAATTCACCCTCTTTTTCAATCTTGCCTCTTACGCGCGCAACTATGCCTATTTCCAAATCAGTGGTAATTAATTTTATATCTCCGCTCCCGGAAGATTTTATCATAACGTTATTAAGAATCGGCAAATTCGCGTTTTTTCCGGCAATGTGGCCGACAATAAATAATCCATTTTTTAAATTTTCTTGTAAGCTTGAAATTTTCATGTTAATTATCAGAGTTATTTATTAATTGTTTAATTGACTCTATATCTTGCTTTATTTTTTCATTTTCTTCAAGTTCTTTTTTTATTTTATTAAAAGCATGCATCGCGGTTGTATGATCCCTGCCGCCAATCTCATTGCCTATTGTCGGATATGACGTGCCTTTTTCATCGCGCATTAAAAACATAATTATCTGTCTTGGATAAACCAATTCTTTTTTGCGGCTTTTGCCGATAATATCTTTTTCACTGATATTAAAAAATTTTGAAACCAAATCAATTATATTTTTATTGGTTATTGCTTTACTTTTTGTGTTTACTAAAATACTGCCTAAAATATTTTTAGTTGATTCAATTGTCGGCTGGGAATTATTAAACTCATGAAAAGCGATAACCTTATTTAAAGCCCCTTCTAATTCTCTGATATTATTTTTAATATTTTCAGCTATATAATATAAAATCTTTTTTTCCAAAGGATAATTTTTTTCCCTGCACTTTGTTTCCAAAATAGCCACCAAGGTTTCAATATCGGGCTGGGTAACATCAACTATCATTCCCCATTCAAAACGGGAAAGCAGCCTTTTTTCTAAAGACGGAATTGATTTTGGCTGCCTATCGGAAGTTAAGACTATTTGCCTGTCAGCATGGTGCAATTCATTAAAAGTATGAAAAAATTCTTGCTGAGTGCCGTCTTTGCCGGCCATAAAATGAACATCATCTATTAACAATAAATCAACATTCCTGTATTTATCTTTAAACTCTTTAGCTTTGCCGCTTTTTACTGAATCAATATAATTATTGGCAAATTTCTCACAAGAAACATATAAAACTTTGTCTGTTTTAACGGAAACTTCATGTCCAATCGCTTGTAATAAATGTGTTTTACCTAAACCGACTCCTCCGTAAATAAATAAAGGATTGTACGCGTTTCCAAGATTAGCCGCAACCGCCTGGCAAGCCGCGTGGGCAAGTTCATTACCTTTGCCAACGACGAAATTTTTAAAAGTATATTTATTATTTAAGGAAAATTTATTAATTGAAATATTATTATTTTCCTCTCTTTTTATTTTTATTTTTTTAAATAAATCACCAACAGGATTATTTTTTTTAATTTCAACTTTATAAAAAATTTCAGAAATATTTTTTCCGCTTACATTTTCCAAAGCAGCGCTAATTTGCTTGTGATATTTATTTTCCAGCCATGCTTTTGTAAATGTGTTTGGTACGCAAATTACAATTTTATCATCCTCAAAAGAAGAAATAAATGTGCTTTTAAACCATGTTGTAAAGTTTGCTTTTGATAAACTCAACTCTACTTCACCTAAAACCGCTTGCCAAATTTGATTATTACTCATAAAATCAAAAATTTAATAATTTATTGTTTTTTAATAATTTTTATTATACCAATTATTTTAAAAATTAAAAGCAAAAAAATGTTTACAAATTGTTAATATGAGGTGGATATGTTTTTTATGTTAATAACCAAAAAATT
>JAYEHJ010000028.1:0-22389 GCA_034659435.1 Patescibacteria group bacterium
AACTTGTTTTTTTGCCTGCTTTATTAATTCAATCTTTCTTTTTCTTATTTTATTAAATTTAATTGAAGGCACGTCTCTGATTATTTCAAATAAACCAGAGCGGATAGGGGATATGTGCCGTTTCTTTATAAAAGATTTTTTGTTCGCGATTTTAAAATTGTCCAAAAAAATTGAACTGAAATATTCCGCAATTCCGTTTTTAATTCGTATATTTAATTCATGCCAATCCAAATGTTTTTCTTTTATATTTGATGAGCCCAAGTAAATTATTTTATTATCAATCGTTAATAATTTTCTATGGTTGCGGCTGTTATTTTTAGAAACGAGCTTAATAGAATAGATAAATTTTCTAAAAAATTTTATCTGTCCTCCGGCCTTAATTAATTCAGAAAAAAAATTTTCCTTAACTTCAGAACCGAAATCATCAATAATTATTTTAACCCTAACGCCGGTTCGCGCTTTTTTTATTAATAAATCCCTGAATTGTTCTCCTATTTTATCGTTTCCGTATATGTATGTTTCCAGATAAATAAATTTTTCAGCTTGGGTAATATCCGCGAGCATAGCAGAGTAAAGTTCTTTGTTTTTTGTAAATAACTTATAATTTTCCATATATGGTATTTTAGCACACAACAAAAAATTCCCATAGTTATACCTAAGAAAGGCTGATTTCATTAAGATTATAGTTTGAGTATAAGCTTAAGCATATTAGCAAACAGTCCTAAGTACAGCTATGGAAATTTTGTAAATTACTATATGTTGTAGTATCTATAACTATTATAGCACAACATATTGATATGTCAAGGATTTTAAAATGCTTTAATATTGGCAAAAAAGAATATTGGTTTGACACTAACCTGCTGGCTTGATAAAATTAAAATAATAAATCTTAAAATAAATAATAAATATTAATCTTAATATCCTGATTTTTCAGGATTTTTAAAATCATGAGCCAGAAAGCTTATATTTATATTTTAAAAATCGGTTCTTTTTTAGCTTTAATTTCAATTTTTTTTGTATTTAAAAATTTATTATTTCCTTTTATCACTTCCAAGCAAATTCCTTTTAATATTTTAATTGAAGTATTACTGGTTTTTTGGGCGGCTCTAATTGTGAAGTATCCGGAGTATAATCCATTTAAAAGTAAAAAAGGCAAGAATTTTATAACATATGGACTTGCCGCGTATTTTGCGGCAATGATAATTTCTTGTTTTACAGGCGTGGATTGGAATTTAAGTTTTTGGGGCGATGTTGAGAGGATGCTGGGCGCTTTTCATATTTTGCATTTTTTCGGACTTTATATTGTTTTGATTACTGTTTTTCGCGATTGGAAAGATTGGAAAGAAATGATGATTTGGTCATTGATTCTTTCTGTTTTTATAAGTTTTAAGGGCTTGTCTGGTACCGGATACAGTACTTTGGGAAACTCTTCTTATGTCAGCGGGTATTTGATTTTTAACATATATTTTGCTATGCTCTTATTTTTTAAAGAGCGCAATACCGGTTTAAAATGGCTTTATTTGATTCCTCTACCCATTGTTTTAATGGCTTTTGACAAGGCCGGAACATCCGGCGCTATGGTCGGGCTTGGTTTTAGTGTTTTAGTTGTTTTGTTCTTATACGGCTTATTAAATAAAAATAAAAAAGTAAAAATAATTTCAGTCAGTATTTTTATTTTAGCAATAATTATTATTGCAAATATTTTTGTTTTTAATCGCGATAATTTTTTAACCCGTAATATCCCTGCTTTAAATAGAATTGTTAAAGATATATCATTGGAAAAAGCAACTTTTCAAACTCGTTTAATTTCATGGAACGCGGCCTTGCAGGATTTTAAAGAGCATCCGTTTTTAGGCACCGGACATGGCAATTACGCGATTGTGTTTGATAAATATTTTGATCCTGTTTTTTTAACTCACACAAGCTCGGAAACTTATTTTGATCGCGCTCATAACAATGTAATTGATATTGCCTCTACAACCGGATCAATCGGACTTCTGGCTTATTTATCAATTTTTGCCGCGGTTACATGGTATTTAATAAAAAAATACCGTGCCAATGAAATATCCATTCATGAATTTTCAATGCTGGTGGGATTGTTTACGGCGTATTTTGTGCAAAATTTAGCGGTTTTTGATTCTTTGGCAACTTACTTAATGCTTATGATTACTTTGTCTTACGTTCATTGGCTTAATGTTGAGGAAGATGGTTCCGGAGAGCATACATCATTTCGTTTTAAAGGCTTTGTCCGAGAATTGGGAAGCAATAAAAAAATAAGCAATAAAGAGATTTACGCGCTGGTTATTGCCGGCGTAATTATGATTACTATTGCTTTGCAATATAATATTAAGCCTTGGCGAATGCTTATCGGCACAATTGACGGGCAGAGGCACTGGGCACAGGGCAAAGTATTGGATACCTATGAAACATATAAAGAAACATTAAAATTGGATACTGTTTTAGATCGCGACAGCCGCACCAGTTTTGTGCGTTTGGTTATTTCAAATCAGAATATTTTAAAAAATTTGGAAAAAGAAAAGGCAGACGAAATTCTGGGTTTTGCGATTGATTTGGCAAAAATTAATGTTGGATATAATAAAGGAGACAGTTTAAACCAAATGATGCTGGCTCAAACTTATAATGTTGCAGCGGCTCATTACGCGAACAATAACGATAAATATAATTTTTATATGAATCGCGCGCTGGAAGCGATTGACATGTCAATTAAAGCCAGTCCGGGACGAGTGCCGATTTATTATCAAAAAGCGCAGATTCAAATTACGCAAGGCAATTTGGATGCCGCGATTGAAACATTAAAATACGCGGATAAGCTGCTTCCTGAATATTCGGAGACTCAGTGTTATTTGGCTAAAATTTTGTTATATCATCAGAAAAACGATGAAGCCGCGGAATATGTTAAGAATTGCGTTGATTTGGGCGGAGCAAGCAGATTAACCCCTATCAGCTTATTAAAAACACAAATCAACGAATATATAAATAAAGAGGACTGGGAACGGGTAATTAAAATGTATGAAGCATTGACAAGACTAGAAGCTAAAAATCCCGAGGTATGGATAAAAGCGGCGGCTTTGTATAAACGGCAGGGCTTGCTTGAAAAAGCGAAAAACGCGGCCTTAAAAGCAATTGAACTTGACCCAAAAGTAAAAGATAATGCTGAGAGGTTTATTGAAGGGTTGGGTAATTAAAACCACCTCCTAATCCACAAACTAAGCATTAAAAGTGAAAAAAGCCGGTTTTCATTTCTGGCTTTGCCTGATTTGTGGTTATTTAATAATTTTAAAATAAAATCTTTATTAAAGCCGAAGTTAAGAAAATTTTTGCTTAAAATATTATCTTCTAAATAGTTATTTAATTCGCCTCTAAACCAATAATCAAGCGGAACGCTAAAGCCTTGTTTGGAGCGGTATACGCATTCGCGGGGAAGATATTTTTCCGCGATTTTTTTTAATATATATTTTTTGTTATAGCCGTTTATTTTTAAATCAGCCGGCATTTTGGCGGATAGCTCCATTAACTCTTGATCAAGGAAAGGGGAGCGTATTTCAAGACCGTGAGCCATTGAGGCAATATCGGTTTTCACCAGCAAGTCATCAGGCAGATGAGTTTTTACGCTTATGTATAGCAATTGATCAAGCCAATTATAATTATTTATTTTTTGCGTGTAAGAATTATTTATTTTTAAGTTTAAAAATTTTTTAGACAATTGTTTTTTTTCCTTTTTTCCAAAATATTGAATGACGCTTAAATAAAAGTCTGCCAATGAATTATAGTTTGCGTTAAGCTGGCGCGATGCTTTATAAAAAATATCATTGCCGGTTGCCTTATAAATCAAATAATTAAAACGGGATGATAATTTTTTAAACGGCAGCTTTTTAAGCTTAAAATATAATTGCGCCGACAGATAGCGGTTATATCCCGCAAAGACTTCATCGCCGCCATCGCCATTTAAGGCGGCTGTAACGTGTTTTTTTGTTATTTCAGACAAATACCAGCTTGGAATTATAGACGCATCAGCATAAGGCTCTTCGTAATGAAAGGCGAGCTTTGGCAGGATTTCCATAGCCTTAGGCTCAATTATAAATTCCTGATGTTCTGTATTATATTTTTTCGCCACAAGCCGGGCGTAATTTAATTCATTATATTTTTTTTCTTTAAAGCCGATAGAAAAGGTTTTGATTTTACCTGAGCGCGTGCCAGCAATAAACGCGGCAATCAGGCTTGAATCTATGCCTCCGGAAAGATGAACGCCTAAAGGAACATCGGAAATCAGGCGCGCTTGAACGGATTTTTGCAGTTTTTCAGTAATTTTTTTTTGCCAGTCATTTTCGCTTAATTCCAATTTTTTAGAATAATCCAAATCCCAATATTGTTTTAGAATTTTTTCGCCGTTTGTTTTAATAATCATATAATGCGCCGGCAAAAGTTTGTAAATATTTTTAAAGCCAGTTCTTGGCGCCGGCACGTATTTGAAAGTTAAAAATTCGCTGATTGCCTCCCAATCTATTTCTTTTTTTACTTCTTTATTTTTTAGAATCGCTTTTAACTCGGAAGAAAATATTAAAACATTGTCATCAAAATAATATTTAAGCGGTTTTTTGCCAATACGATCACGCGCTAAAAATAATTCTTGTTTTTCATTATCCCAAATAGCAAAAGCAAACATTCCGCGCAAAAGCTTAAGGCATTCCGAACCGTATTTTTTATATAAATAAATAATTACCTCGGTATCTGTGTTTGATTTGAATTTAATTCCGTCTTTTTGCAGCTCTTTTTTAAGCTCCGGAAAATTATACACTTCGCCATTATAAGTAATCCAAAATTTTTTGCTTTTGTCCGCCATGGGCTGCTGTCCGTTTTTGCTTAAATCAATAACTGAAAGACGCCTGTGTCCCAAGCCGATATTATTATTAATATAAATCCCTTCATCATCCGGTCCGCGATGTCTGATTTCATTTATCATCGCTAAAATATCTGTTTCTTCAACAGGCTGGTTTTTGAAGCTAAGTTTTCCTGCGATTCCGCACATAGTGTTTAATTAAAAATTACTCCTATACCTGTCATTCCCGACACTCGTTAGCCCCGCAGGGAAGTTATATTAAATGATCGGGAATCTCTTTAAAAGAAAAGGATTTAAAATAATCTCAAAAGGTTAAAAAAGAATATATACTTGTTAAATAATTAAGATAAATACAGTTTAAAGCTTTATAAATAAATATTTCATAATTAATATTTTAGATGCTTTTTACGAGATCTCCGATCATTTAATATAACTTCCCTGCGGGGCTAAGGTGTGTCGGAGATGACAAAAATAACGGGAAGTGCCTTAAAGTTAGTTAAGAGTTAAGGTTATATATTTCCAAATATCCCTTCGCGGTATTCTTAATATCATACTTTTCCGCAAGTTCGCAATTATTTTTTTTAATATTTTTAATAATTTCTTCTTCTTGGCTTAAAGTAATGAATTTTTTTAAAAAATCATTTTTATTATTTAATTCAAAAAGCTGCCTGCTATCATTATTAAGCATTTCCAGAATGCCGCCGACGCGCGAAGCTAAAATCGGCAATCCTGCAAATAGCGATTCAATCAAGGTAATCGGCATTCCCTCATATCGCGAAACAAGCGTGAAAAGATCAAAAGCGGAAATAAATTTGCTTGCGTTATTAATTTTTCCTGTTAAAAATATTTTATTTTTTAAATTTAATTTTTTGATTAGTTTTTTATATTTGCCCGTTTCCTCGCCAAAGCCGCCGATTATCACGCAAACCGCGAAAGGATTTATTTTTAAAATGTCAGGGAAAATATTAATTAAAAATTTATAATTTTTAGCATAGCAGTGCCGTCCGATTGTGCCGATAATAAATTTATCATTCAAATCGGCATTCAAATGGCTTGCTAATAAATTTTTTACTTTTTTTTTATTGTAAAATTTTAATCTTTCTTTGTTTAGCCCGTTATAAACGACATTGCCTTTTTTGATTATTTTTTCTTTTATCGCGAAATCATAATTGAATTTACTGACAAAAACCGGCTTATCAATATATTTAAGCAAGAATTTAAAATATAAGCGATAAATAATTTTTAAAAATTGATTTTTTTTATAATTAGAATCCAAAAGCGACATCCCGCGAAAAGTAAAAATTGTTTTTGTTTTTGTTTGTTTGGCTCCAATACCGGCTAAAAGAGCGTTGGTGCTGTTAATATGGATAATATCAAAATTATTAAGCTTTAAATAATTTTTAAACTCAAATAAAAAAAGCAGATTTTTAATCGGATTATGCGAGCGGATAAGTTTTTTAAAGCGATAATAGGGGATATTCAATTTTTTTAATTTTTCGCTTAAAAAATTGCCTTGCCCAAAAGCAACCGTAATGTTATGCCCTTGCTTTTTTAATTCTTCAGCCAAATTCAAAACCGACATTTGAGCGCCTCCGATTTCCGCTTTTGTGATTAAGATTAATATGTTTAACATATTATAAAATGCGATGAATTTTGTATTTCTTTTTTTTCTTCCATATAATTTTATATTAAGATTAATAATTATTTTTATTTGCTTCTTCTTAATTTCTCATCTTACTCACTTACACTTACCATCTCCGACACGCCCAACCTCGTAGAGGAATTATATTAAATGATCGGAGATCTCATAAAAAGCAATAAATATTCAAAAAACATTAAACGCGTAAAAAGAATATAAATAATGCTATATTAACAACATTATTTTAATAAAATTTCTTTTTCCATTTTGGGTTTTGGGCAGAAGAGGGGTTAGGGGTGAATGCCCCAAATCCAAAACACCTAATTAGAAATAAAAATTAAACCAGTATAGTATCTATAATTTGCAAAATATCGTGTTTATGACTACTCGATAAGATTCCAAACATTTTTAACATTTCTAAAAATACTTTGATGTTGTCTTTTGTAATTTCAAAATTAGCAATTTCTTTAACTTCAGCAGTCCTTCCAATTAAATTAACATCAGATTTTAATTCAGTAATAGGAAAACATAAATATAGCATGGGTTGTGTACCAACTGCATATTGTTTTTCAGTAATTTTTATTTCAGTAATTATTTCGTAATTCTTGAATTTATAGATTAATAGTGGATATTTAACTTGTGTATATTCAAAATTGAACCCATTTATATTCTTTGTTATCGGATGACTACGGTCAATTTGCAATTCAGAATTATTGTCAATCAAATCTTCATCTTTTATTGAATTAAGATAATCAACAATTTCTTTTAAATCATTTTTAGATATAATATTCCACCTATAAAAATACCAAATATATTCTGATAGTTCGTAAAGTGCCTTGGTTTTACCATTCGCACCGATAAATTCAGTTTTTGGTAATGATGATTCAGCTAGCTTATTAATTTCTTTTTTTACAACATCATAACCAATTTGCCATTCAACATAATTGTTCAAAGCGAATCCGTCTCTTCTAGTTGCAACAGGAGCTCCATATTCATTCAAAATTGAACGATTCTTGATACGAATTTTTCCACTAACAGCAGTTAGCAAAATTGGTACTTGGATTTTATTTTCTTTTTCTTTAACTAAAATTTTTGGCATATTTTTCACCTAACTTATTTCCTAATAGTTCTTTAAAATAATTATCTATTTTTAATTTAGCATCAGGAATTTTTCTAAAATTAAATTTATTTTTTAAAACAGGGTTTGTGTGAACACTCTGGGCAATAAAACATTCTTTGATTTCATTAAATTTTTCGTTATCAATTATTATGTCGCAATTTCCTATAAAATAGGGCATTTTGTCAGCATATTGTTTAAATACATCGATATAACAATAATAAGGAAGCTTCTCCATTAGCACATAAACAGTGTTATAAGTATCTGAATCAATAAAAGTTCGATTTCGTTTTAGAGCATTTATATCTCTTAAAGTCCAAAACCTTGCCACTGGCTTATCATTTTTATTTAAATATTTTTTATTCGGGTATTTTTGAACATAATTAACTATCGTATCAAAATCTTTTAAACAAAGGAGTCCATCGTCTTTTACTTTAAATTGATAATTTTGGATATATTCATAATTCATTCCAATATTGTCTTTTTTATATAGAGCTATTAAAATCGGAAAAGCCATTCCACGAGAAGTTTCAGAAAATTCATGACTGCTTATGATTACGCCGTCAATTAATTTGTAGTTTTGAGAAAATTTTGAAAGTAAAGCAAAATTAGCTTTTTTAATTAAATAAGATAAGGGGTGCAAAACACAAACATAATCAGCTTGAAGTTTATTGTA
This sequence comes from Patescibacteria group bacterium, assembly GCA_034659435.1. GTDB lineage: Bacteria > Patescibacteriota > Patescibacteriia > Patescibacteriales > UBA12075 > JAGLYP01. The sequence goes on from JAYEHJ010000028.1 coordinate 8,291, forward strand.
GGAAAGCAAAAAAGACATTCCTAAATCTCTAGTTTTTATGTCAGGGTCAATTTTATTTTGGATAGAAGCGTCCTTTATGGAGTTGCGAATTATTGAGGTTGTATCATTGTATGGTGGGTTGCCTATGGCTATAACTTTTTCTTCTTTTTGAATATTAAAATTTTCTCGGCATACATTAGCGAGAGAATTTTGATGAATAAAATTAATTTTGCTATTTATTTTTTTTGCTTCATCAATAGCCGTTTTATCTATATCGGCTCCAATTAATTTTTTTGCAATATCTTTCTTTGCCAGAAAAGAACCATAACCACAGGATGAATCAAGGATTGTAAAATCCTGAGTATTGGAAATATTTTTCTGTAGAATGTAATAAGCTAAATTAACAATAACTTCGGGTGTATAATAAGACCCTAAATTAACTTTATCTATATGATTTAAATGTTTTTGGTTGTTGTTCATACAATATTAAAGCGATATTTTTATTTGTTTATATTATAGCACATTATTCCCCTCTATAATTAAAGAAAAAGAAATTTGAAAAATTTTTAAAACAATTGAGCGATAGCCCAAAAAAGAAAAGGGATATTTTGCTTAACATATGCGTATAACAGGAGTTTGTCGGAGCGGAGCGGAGACAAATTTGGACGGAGGCTTACCGATAAGGAAGCCGTAACCTGATATACACTGTTAGCTGATGTATATGTTTTTCTTTGATTTGCGAATGCAAATTACTTTTAAAAAGAATTAAATTTTGTTTTGGGGTAAAGGGAAGAGGGGAATTAAAGGGGTGAATTCTCTTTATCCAAAACTCATTATTATTTCTTTTTTTTACTTTCAATAAGTTTTATTACATTATCAAAATCAGCGTCTATTTGATTATAATCGTTTGCTCTTTTTTTATTAAATTTTTCATAATTTTCTTCAGCAAGTTGTTTTGCTTCCCCATGAGAGACATTGCCTTTGTCCGTTAAAATTTTACGATTATTAAGTGTTAAAAATCCTTCCAGTTTTTTAACCCAGTCTTTCATTTTCATTGGAATTCTTTGCATGGCCTGTCCTTCCGCAAAAAGCAAATATTGCTCAACAAGATTATTAAGGGCTAAAAGTTCTTTTTCGTTCAAATAGTTTTTAGCAATGATTATATCATCTTTTCGCACCTTTTCGCCTCGCCAGTTTGTAAGTCCCATATTCGGTTTTTTAAAATTCACTCGTTTAGAAATTATTTCGGCGGCGGTTTTTTTCGTAATTGCAAAATGAACTTTATTTTGCACAGTTTGAAAAAATTCAATACTTATTGGATCAGTCGGATCGTAGTCAATGCTCAAGGCATAAATATCTGTAATTTTACGATAAAATCTTTTTTCTGAGGTGCGAATATCTTGAATTCTGCGAGTAAGTTCCTCAAAATAATCATACGGTAAATCTGGATTTTTTAGTCTCTCATCATCCAAAACGAAACCCTTTACAATATATTCTTTTAGCCTACTTGTTGCCCATTTGCGAAAATGAGTTGCCGTTTTTGATTTTATGCGATAACCAACCGAAATAATAGCATCAAGATTATAGAATTTTGTTTTATAATTTTTGCCATCTTCGGCAGTTATTAAGAAATCCTTAATAACTGAATTTTTACTGATTTCTCCGTCTTCATAGCAATTTTTGAGGTGCATATTAATATTTGGCACGCTTGTATCAAAAAGTTTTGCCATTAGCTTTTGCGTTAGCCATACGGTTTCATCTTCCAAATGAACATCTATTTTAGTTTCGCCTGATTCGGTTTTATAAATGATAAATTGGGAATTATTTTTTGTCATAATTATTTTTTTGTTTTGAAAAAATGGAAGAAGGGAATTAAAGGGGTGAATTCCATTTTTAAAAAACTCCTTATTGGTTTTATTTTGGTGATTCCAACTTTTTTATTTTATCGTTTGTTACCAGTGATTTCATTTGAATAATCGCGGTGCTATTTAATTTTTGGATTCTATCTTTTTGAGGCAGTCCTTCTTGGATTAACAACGCATTTATGCTTTCAAGATTAGATAAAACAACTAACTGTTCGATTGAGGCATGATCCCTGATATTTCCTTTTGACTTGGGATTTTGATCTCGCCACGTTTTTGCGGTTATTCCGAATAATGCGACATTAAGCAAATCCGCTTCGCTGGCGTATTTCATATTAATTTGGTTTTTTGTTAATTCATGGGGGATCAGATTTTCTTTTATGGCATCGGTATGGATTTTGTAATTGATTTTGGTTAGTGTCCTTTGCAGATTCCATTCAAGTTTCAAACGTCTGTTTTCATGCTCTTTGAGCCGTTGAAATTCAACCAATAAATAAAGCTTAAACTCGGCGCTTATCCAGGAAGCGAATTCAAACGCGATATCCTTGTGGGCAAAAGTGCCGCCGCCATATCTGCCGGACTTTGAAACCAATCCGATTGCTTTCGTTTTTTCAATCCATTTTTGCGGAGGCAACACAAAAGAATTGGCTCCGGCTTTATTTTTAAACTGGTCGAATTCGACCAGTTTAAAATTCTGATTGTGAAGCCTTTCCCATAGTCCAAGAAATTCAATGGTTGAGCGGGTTCTTATCCAGTCTTTTATTACATCGGCTGGAAATGCCGGATTTTTGCGGCGGGCGATGTCGGTTAAGGAAATAAAATCACTGTCATTTTTAGTAAAAGTGGCTATTTCAATGCCTTTAACTTTTTATTGTGTTATTTTTTGTCATAAAACATGATCTTAAAACTACTGAATTTAAGAACTTAGCAGGGGCGCATCTTTATCTAATGCCAATCCCTGATTTAACTAAACCGTTTTTCAGCAAATTATTTGGGAAAATTTAATAAACATAAATTTCCGCAGCCAGATACAATTTGTTGTACGATGTAATTTTTTGTCTGGTTTTAATTGCTTTAAATTTTTTTTACAAGAAAATAAAATTTGATTTTTTTCGTTTTAGGCAAATGGAAGAGGGGAATTAAAGGGGTGAATTCCCTTTGTCCCAAAACTCCTTATTGTTTGTTCAATTCTTCAATTTTTGTTCTATATTTTTTTATTGGGCTTAAGGGTAATTTATAGCTAAAACCTAAAATGGTAACAATACCTAGGATGAAATCAAGGACACCTTCTTTTTCAAGACTATTAAGAGTTAAATCTGTAATGACGTAAACAAAAATTCCCAATAAAAAAGTGCAAGGAACTCTCCACAATAATGATTTTAACAAGCTATTTCGCAATATCCTTCTACTATTTTTATCTTCTAGTTCCTTAAGCTTGTTTTTCACTTTTTCTCTTCTTCTTTTTTCATTTTCGGCTTTTTCTTCAGCTACTCTGGCTTTCTCGTGTGTCTCCTCCAGTTTTGTGTTTGAAGTTTGGATTTTTTCTTGGTATAGGCGATGAATACTCCTTTGCAGTGTAATGTCATCAGAATTTTTTCCTGCAAGCCTTGCTTTCATAACGACTTGTGCTATTTTTCGAATTTTTTCAGGGCTGAGTTTAGATACATTTTTTTGAATGCTGTACAACCAGTGAAGATTTTGTATGTTATAAGTTTGATTTGGTGGAACACATTTTTTGACTAGCAAGTTACTCATCAACGGGGCAAAATTTGTAGCGTCAAAATCTGGACCTCCATTATTTATAACTAATATCTGAATTAAGCCCTCTAAATAAATTGCTGAAGGGATTTCGTGGCACCAGCACGTTCAGCGCAACAAGCCTGAAGACTTCTGTCTAATGTTAAAATAAATGTATTGTTATCATCTTTCATCTCAAATTCTGTTATATGAATTAATGATGAATCGTGGTCAAGCGCTGATTTCGATTTTAGTTGTTTATTCCAGAAAGGTCTAATTTTTAAACACCAATTTTGGATGGCGACCTTAAGTTCAGAATCTTTTTTTGCCATCCTTATTTCATTTTCGATTTTTTCATCTTGCAATATTTCAAGTTTTGGTCCGGATGGAAATTCTTTCGGTACATCTAAAATTGAATCAAAAAATTTTTCAACATCCTCTTTGTCTTTACAACCCCTAACGATGGCTGTTGATATAAAATCATCGTCTGCCCCTTTAACAACTTCTGGAGGATAAATCTCAAATGATTTCATAATATCTGCTCTTCTTGCCGACCAGACTCTTTCAAATTCATCTTTTGTTTCGTCTATATACTTTATTGTGACGCCAATCTTTTTTAACGCAGTGCCCAAGGCCTCAAAAGAAGAAGAAAGTTTATGACTTTCAAGATGTAAGGGGAATAATATATTTGTATCAACCAGCAGAGTAACATTTTTTAATTCATCAAGAGCAATTAAATCAGCACCGACATCAGCTGCCACAAGCCTTGATGTGAACATTGCGTACCCCACATTTGTTAAATAGCTTTGGTCTTCAGGATCGTCACTAGAAAGGAAACCAATAAAAGAGTTCTTCAAAATATCTTCATGCTTTTCAAGGTTATGCGCTTTAACTGATTTTTGTATAATCTCATCGAACGTTTTAATTTTGTTAATTAATTTTTGCGTACCTTTACAAGTAGTTTGAACCCATTCATCACCATGACATTCAAAAAAATCTACTATAGCATCATTAAACCAGGCAACCACAATACTTTTTTTGATTGTTTTTGGAAAATGTTTTTCTATAACTTGCTCTGATGCTTTTTCAGAATATTCCGTTTCTTTATCAATTTCTTTCCGCAAGTCCTCATACAGGCAGATTTTTTTATCTTTAAAATAAATTTTCTTATTTTCTTTCAATTCATCTAATCCCGATTTAATTAAATCCACAGAAACAGATTCTATGCCAATTATTTTTGCTACACTTTTTGCAATTTCTGATGGACTATTAGCTCTTCCGAATAAATAAAGAGCTTTTGCAGAAAGGTTGGCATACGCTAGAACTTTCAGAGACTTGGCTGTATTGCCGTATCTTAGATTGACGGTTGTTAATCTTTTGGGGTCGATTTTAGTCATAAGTTTATAATTTTATTAGCGGAGTGGAACGCAGCTAATAAAATACATTATTTCCCCTATTAAAATAAATAAAAAAACAAAATTTAATTCTTTTTAAGAGTGAGGCATCAGCCGAAAATAAAAACATATATTTTAGCTAACAAGTTATATTTGAACTCATTATTTTTTTATCTAAAATAACTCACTTTATGCACCAACCTCTATTTTTTGTCATCCTGGAATTTTTTCTTGGAGCGATAGCGGCGAGAAAAAATATCCGGGATCCAGGAGTATGCGCACGCACCATATTTATTTGATAAACTTTTATTTATTGCTCGCTATCCTGGATTCCAGGTTGCGCTTCGCGCCCCTAGAATGACAATGGTGAGATGGACGCGTAAGGTGAGTAAAACAAGTTAAAATTATATTATAAATTTTTAATCAATGAGGGCTATGAACGGAAATTATAAATATCCAAGCAAAAATACTGTTTATATATTAGCGTAAGATTTTTAATTGACTTTTAACCTATTTTATTTAATAATAACTTATAGACAAAGATTATACAAGGCTTGATATTATAAAATCATGAAACAAAAAAACAACATTAAAATTGGCTTTATCGGCCAAGGTTGGATCGGCAAAAATTACGCTGATGATTTTGAAAAAAGAGGCTATAATGTAACACGTTACGGGTTAGAAGAACCACATATTAATAACGGTGATAAAATTGCTGAATGCGATATTGTTTTTATAGCAGTGCCAACACCTAGCACCGCGAAAGGATTTGACGCGTCAATACTTAAAAATGTAATTAAAAAAGTCGGCAAAGGCAAAATTGCCGTGATAAAATCCACTTTATTGCTTGGCGCAACAGAAGAAATTCAAAAAGAAAATCCGAATATTTTTGTGTTTCACTCTCCGGAATTTCTTACCGAAGCCACAGCCGCCCAAGACGCTGCTAATCCTAAACGAAATATAATCGGCATGGCGGTTGATAATGAAGATTATCAAGAAAAAGCAAAATTAATTTTATCGGTTCTTCCAAAAAGTCCGTTTGAGCTTGTTTGCGGAGCGAAAGAAGCCGAACTTATCAAATACGGAGGAAATAATTGGTTTTATTTTAAAGTAATTTTTATAAATTTGCTTTATGATTTGGCAGCTAAAAGCGGCGCTGAATGGGAAGCGATAAGAGATGGCATGTCAGCTGATCCTCGCATTGGACACAGCCATATGACGCCTGTTCACAAGAGCGGCACTCCCGGAGGAGACGCTTATAAGCTTAAGCCGGAGACATCTGACAATGGTACTCGCGGAGCAGGCGGACATTGTTTTATCAAAGATTACGCGGCGTTTATTGAAATGTATGAAAAATATGTCGGCGATGAGGCGGGACTAAACGCTCTTCGCGCGATTGAAAAAAAGAATATTGATTTATTGCTTAAATCAGAGAAGGATTTGGATTTGTTAAAAGGGGTTTACGGGGAAGAAATTCTAAAGTAACAAATATAAAATAAAGTTGTTAAAAAATTGTTAAAAAATTATTAGAAATATGCGCAAAAAGATACTTATTTTTTCAATTGCTTATTATCCTTTTTGCGGAGGCGCTGAAGTGGCGGTTAAAGAAAATACAGATAGGATTAAAGATTTTCAGTTTGACATGGTAACTTTAAGATTTGATAAGAAGCTAAGTAAATTTGAAAAAATTGGAAATATTAATGTTTATCGCATCGGTTTTTGCGGAAATAGTGTTGACATTTCTGATTTAAATAAATTTCCATTAAAAATAAATAAATATTTGTTTCCGTTTTTAGCGTATTTAAAAGCAAGAAAACTGTATAAAAAAAATAAGTATGATATTGTTTGGGCGATTATGGCAAATTATTCAGGGTTTGGCGCTTTATTTTTTAAGATTTTTCATAAAAAAGTTAAATATCTCTTAACTCTGCAAGAAGGCGACCCGTTGGATTATTATCGGAAGCGAATCGGAATGTTATTTTCCTTTTTTAAAAAAATATTTACAAAAGCGGACAGTATTCAAGTTATTTCCAAATATTTGGGAGATTATGCTTGTGATATGGGATTTAAAGGCAAACCGATTTTGGTGCCTAACGCCGTTAATATTAAGCATTTTTCAAGTGAATACAAAGAAGAAGAACTTCGCGCTTTTAAAAAAAAGTTAGGCAAAGAGAAAGATGATATATTTGTTATAACAACTTCAAGATTGGCAAAAAAAAACGCTATTGGAGATGTGATAAAGGCTTTTGAATTCTTGCCGAAAAATATAAAATTTTTGATTTTAGGCATTGGTCCTGATGAAAAAAAAATAAGAGAATTGGCAAAAGAAAAAAAAGTGGATGAACGAATTTTATTTTTAGGATATGTTGACCATAAAATTATACCGAAATATCTTAAAATTTCCGATATATTTATCCGTCCATCTTTGTCGGAAGGGTTTGGCAATTCTTTTGTTGAGGCAATGGCAGCCGGTATTCCTGTAATCGCAACCCCTGTTGGCGGCATTGTGGATTTTCTCTTTGATCCTGATAAAAATCCAGATAAAAAACCGACAGGAATATTTTGTGAGGTAAATAATCCCGAGAGTATCGCCGATAAGATAAACAGGCTTACAAAAAATCCAAGCTTAGTTGAAGAAATTATAGGGAATGCCAAAGAATTGGCTGTTAAAAAATATGACTGGGACATAATAGCAAAAGATATGGAGAGAATGTTTAAAAATTTTAAGTAGAAAAAATGAATAACAAAATTAGGGAGTTGGCGATTAAATATAAAATTTACATAAAATATATTATATCAGGATGCACCGGAGCTTTGGTAAATTTAGCAACACTTTTTATTTTAACAGAATTCGCGCATATTTATTATTTACTATCGGCTATTATAGCTTTTTTTGTTTCTCTGGCTGTGGGTTTTAATTTGCAAAAAAAATGGACATTCAGGGATAATAATAAAAAAGTATTTAAGCAGGCCGTGTTTTATTTTGTTATCACGGGCGCTAATTTATTGATAAATACGGCTTTGTTATATTTCTTGGTTGAAAAACTGGAGATATGGTATATGCTGGCGCAAGTAGTAATATACGGCTCTTTGTCTATTTTTAGTTTTGTTTTATATAAATTTTTAGTTTTTAGAAAAGAAGAGTGCTATGAATAACAAGAAAAATATTTTAATAGCAACCGGTATTTTTCCGCCTGATATCGGCGGACCGGCAACTTATGTTGATACTTTGCTTAAAGAATTGCCAAAGCGCGGGTTTGATGTTAAGGTTGTAACATATAACTCACAACTCACAACTCACAACTCACAACTCACAACTCATAACTCGCAACTCGCAACTCACAATTCACAACACCCGCCATCTGTCATTCCCGCCTCAAAGTTTGCGGGAATCTATGCAATTAGCCGCAGTCAAAATATTTTTTTGCGGTATTTTAAATATTTTTTACAGATTTGGAAATTAATATCTTGGGCTGATATTATATATATACAGGATTCGATATCGTCGGGAATTCCGGCATCGCTTGCGTGCCGGCTGCGAGGGAAGAAATATTATTTAAAAATAGTAGGGGATTACGCGTGGGAGCAAGGCAGGCAAAAATACGGAGTTAAGGAAAATTTAGATGATTTTCAAGATAAAAAATATTGTTGGCATATTGCGTTAATTAGATTTTTTCAGAAACAGACAGCCAAGAAAGCGGCAAAAATAATTGTTCCAAGCAATTATCTAAAATCAATTGTTTTAAAATGGGGGATTATTGAGGAAAAAATAAATGTTGTTTATAATTCCGTGCGGAAAGCGGAAGTTATTGAAGAAAAAGAAGTTTTACGCGAAGAATTGGGTATTTCAGGAGATATAATAATTTCCGTTGGCAGGCTGGTTCCATGGAAAGGTTTTGATATCTTAATTGATATTATGCCGGAGTTATTAAAAATTAATAAGAATTTTAAATTATATATTATTGGCGACGGACCGGAGTTTGGGAATTATGAATTAAGAATCAAGAATCAAGAATTAAGCAATAGTATAAAATTGCTTGGCAGTTTGGAGCAGAAAAAATTATGGCAATATATGAAGTCCTGTAATTTGTTTGTTTTAAATACCGGTTATGAGGGTTTGCCTCATATTATTATTGAAGCTATGTATTTGGGATTGCCCGTGATAACAACAGGTGTCGGAGGCAATATTGAAGTTATAAGGCCGGGTGAAAATGGATTATTAGTTGAATATAATAATAAAACTCAGATTAAAAACGCGATTTTAGAAATTTGGAAAAATAAAGAAGCAAGACAAGAGATGATTAGAAGCGGAACGAATGATTTGGAAAAATTCAGTGTTAAAAATATGATTGACGGTTTGCTAAAAATATTATAAAAATATGAGGGTATTAAATTTAAGTTTGGATTCTTCCATATTGGATAAAAATTCCGTAAGCGCGAAACGAATTTTAGAATATGGCGAATTAGTTAAAAAATATTTTGTTATTGTTCCAAGCAAAGAAAATAAAAATTTAGATTTATCTGATAAAGTTACGGTATATGGTTCAGGCGGGAATAATCGCGTAAAACAATTATTTAATATTTATAAAAAATCAAAAAAAATCGTTAAGCAAAAAAAATGCAATGTTATAACCGCGCAAGATCCGTTTGAGGTTGGGCTGATAGGCTTGTCGCTTGCGAAAAAATTTAAAATCGGCTTAAATATTCAGGAACACGGCGATTTTTTCAGCCAAAAATATTGGCGCAAGGAAAGATTGCTGCATTTTTTCCGGTATTTTTTGGGAATTTTTATTATAAAAAGAGCGGACAGCATCCGCGCTGTCAGTCAAAGAATAAAAAAATATTTAATTGAAAATTTAAAAATAAAAGCCGATAAAATTGTTGTGGTGCCGGTTTATACTGAGATTTTAAAATTAACAAAACCGCAAAAAGAAAAAAATGATAAGTTTATATTTTTAAATTTAGGCCGTTTTGTAAAACAAAAAAATTTGCCTTTATTGCTTAATGCGTTCGCGCGAGTGGCAAAAAGACACCGGCAGGCAAAATTATTATTAATCGGCAGGGGATCGGAAAAAAAATTGTTAAAAAATACGCGCGCTAAACTGCGGATTGAATCGCAAGTTGAATTTTTAGATTGGATGGATAATATTTACGATTATTTTTTGCGGGCAGACGCTTATGTTTTGTCTTCAAATTATGAAGGCTGGGGAAGAGTAATAATAGAAGCGGCAATAGCGCGCCTGCCGATTATTATGACTGATGTAGGATGCGCCGGCGAGGCCGCGGTAAATGAGGAAAGCGCGCTTGTCTCACCGGTTGGCAGTATTGATAAATTAACACAAAATATGAAGCGGGCAATGGAAAATCAAGTATTAAGAGAAAAACTCGCGCAAAATGCTTTTATTGCTTTAAACAAGCTGCCGGATAAGAAAAAAACTTTGGAATTATACAAAAAAAGCTGGGAAATTGCTTTGAAAAAATAAAATGGATTTTTTAGTAAATAAAAAAAAACTAAAAATAAATCCGGCGCAATTTATGCGCGGGGCAGGCTATGGCTTTATTATTGATAGAAAAACCGGAAACGAAACATTTGTACGCAATTTAGGACGGGAACATTATCCAAGGTTTCATATGTACATAAAAGAAGATAAAGAAAAAATTAAATTTAGTTTGCATTTGGATCAAAAAAAAATCAGCTACGCGGGAACGCGCGCCCACAGCGCCGAGTACGGCGGCGCGGTTGTTAAACAAGAAATTGAGCGGTTGAAGGATATGTTGAGGGAGATTTATTTGGGTAGGTGATTTAATTGTCTTGAACCACTGATTTACACTTGATTTTTCTGAATAACACTGAAAAAAATAATTCGTAATTCGTAATTTTTAATTGATAATTGAAAAAAATGCAGCCATCAGAAGAAATAAAATCAAGATTGGATATTGTGGATGTAATTCGCGAGTACATTCAGCTTCAGGCAGCGGGTGTTAATTTTCGCGCCAAGTGTCCGTTTCATAGGGAGAAAACCCCTTCTTTTGTCGTGAGCCCGGAAAAGCAGATTTATCATTGCTTTGGCTGCGGCGAAGGCGGGGATATATTTTCTTTTGTTATGAAAATGGAAGGCATAGAATTTGTTGAAGCGTTGCGCCTATTAGCGCCAAAAGCAGGCGTGGCTTTAAAAAGACAAAATCCTGAAGCCGCTTCAAAACGAAATAAAATTTTAGATATGCTGGATTTATCCCGCCGCTATTATCACAAAATATTTTTGGAAGAAGCAAGCGCGCGCAATGCCAGAGAATATATTAAAAAGCGAGAGCTAAACGCGGATACGATAGATGAATGGCAAATCGGATATAGTCCTGATTCATGGGATATGGTCGGTAATTTATTAAGAGCAAAAGGCTATAAAGAAAATGAAATATTTGTTGCAGGACTAATTGTTAAAAGCAATAAGAATAATAGATTTTATGATAGATTTCGCGGACGGATAATGTTTCCAATTAATGACGTTAACGGCAATACTGTTGCTTTTTCCGCGCGGGTAAGTCCTGAAAAAGAAGCTACGGAACAAATGGGGAAATATATAAACAGTCCTCAAACTCCGGTATATGATAAAAGCAAGATATTATTCGGAATGGATAAGGCAAAGCTGGAAATTAAGAAAGAAGATTTGGCAATAGTGGTTGAAGGGCAGATGGACGCGATTAGCGCCCATCAGGCTGGATTTAAAAATGTGGTTGCTTCATCCGGAACCGCTTTAACTGCCGAGCAGATTCTGCTTTTAAAACGATTTTCAAATAATATCGCCTTGGCTTTTGATATGGACGCTGCAGGAGAAGCGGCGGCCGAGCGCGGAATTCGCGAGGCAATGCGTTTTGAAATGAATATTAAAATTATTGAAGTTCCAAACGGGAAAGATCCTGACGACTGCATTCGCGAAAATCCGAATGATTGGATATTGGCCGTAAAAAACGCGAAATCAATGATGGAATATTATTTTGCAAAAACATTTGCCGGGCTTGATTTGTCAAAAGTGGAAGATAAAAGAGGGGCGGCAAAAATATTATTGCCGATTATCGCAGGATTAAAAAATGTTGTTGAGAAAGATCATTGGTTAAAAGAGTTAAGCAATAGAATTGACGTTAGCGAGCCGCTGTTAAGGGAATCAATCGCAACAGCCAAGCCTCGAGCTGAACGGGTTTATGGGCAAAAAAATAATGAAGAAAAAATTAAAATACAAAAGCAGTCTAGAGAAGAAAAGATAAGCGAGTATTTTTTAGCTTTGCTTTTAAAATTTAATTCTTATTTGGATTACGCGATTAATCATTTGCAAGTTGAGCAGATATTTGGGCAAAACAATCAAGAATTTTACAAAAATTTAATAATATATTATAATAATAGTGTTAATATTAATTTGGACGGCTACAAAGAATGGCTGAAGAATATTGGCAATAATAACGGAGCAAATAGCAATACAATAAACCAGTTAAAATTATTAAATAAACTGGTTATTTTAGTTGATGAAGAGTTTGGCGATATAAATGAAGTCGGCGCTAAGAACAAAATTATTAATTTAACATTAGCTTTAAAAAAACAATATTATTTGGAAAAAATGAAAGGAGTGGAAAAATCAATAATTGAGGCTGAAAAATATGGAGATGAAAATAAAGTTAGAATTTTAATGGAAGAATTTAAATCTTTTTCAGAAGAATTAAAAAGTAATTTTTAATAATGGCGGTTAAAAAAAAGACAATTAAAAAAATAACAAAAAAAGCGGCAAAGAAGCCTGCTGTAAAAAAAGTTATAAAGAAAAAAAAGTTTGCTCCCAAAAAAATTGCGAAAAAAATTGTTGTTAAAAAAACAGCGGCTAAAAAATCTGTTGTTAAAAAAACGTCTGTTAGAAAAAAAAGAGATGTAAAACAAAAGACCGCGAGAAAAAAAGATATAGTAATGCCAAATGAATCGCAGATAAAAAATTTAATTGAGAAGGGCAGGTCGCGTGATTTTGTGACTGAAACCGAGTTATTGTATGCTTTTCCCGAAGTAGAAGAATATATTTTTGATTATGAAATATTTTTGGAAGTTTTGCAAAAAAACGGAATAAATATTATTGAGGATACAGGCAGGATTCTTGATTTTGACGAGCAAAAAGATGAAAGGGAAGCAGCCGGAAGATTGCCGCTTACCGGCAATATTACGGATTTGTCAAAATTAAGCGCGGATTCCATTCAAATGTATTTAAAAGAAATCGGGAAAGTGCCTTTGCTTTCCGGCAGTGAGGAAGTTGAATTGGCAAAACGCAAGGAAAAAGGAGACAGGGAAGCGGAAAAGAAAATTATTGAAGCCAATTTGCGTTTAGTGGTTTCAATTGCCAAAAAATTTACCGGCGCTAGGGGCTTGTCTCTTTTGGATTTAATTCAAGAGGGAAATATCGGCTTGTTTCGGGCGGTTGAAAAATTTGAATATCGCAAAGGCTATAAGTTTTCAACTTACGCGACTTGGTGGATACGCCAAGCGATTACGCGCGCTCTTGCCGACCAGTCGCGCACTATCCGCATTCCGGTTCATATGGTGGAAACAATTAATAAATTTCAGCAGATTCAGCGCCAGCTGATTCAGGATCTCGGGCGCGAGCCGCTGCCGGAGGAAATTTCAGCCGAGATGGGCGAGGAAATTGACAAAGTCCGGCATATTATTAAAATTTCCCAAGATACGATTTCTTTGGAAACGACAGTGGGGGATGATGAAGAAGATTCAACTTTGGAAGACTTTATAGAAGACGTAAAAAATGTTACTCCGGACAGAAGCGCGGCATTGCGGCTGTTAAAAGATTATGTAAAAGAAGTTATAATCCAGCTCAGCCCGCGTGAGCAAAAAATTCTGGAAATGCGCTTTGGTTTGGAGGACGGCGTGGCGCATACGCTTGAGGAGGTGGGCAGAGAATTTGATGTTACGCGCGAACGTATTCGCCAAATTGAAGCCAAGGCCTTAGAAAAAATTCAAAAACACGAAGGAATCCAAAAGTTAAGAGATTATTAATGTAATTTTTTAGTTGATTTTATTAACTTTAGGCTTATACGGGACTGCCGCCAAATGCCAGTTTGCCCTAAATTCCCAAATTTTGGGCAAACT
>JAYEHJ010000029.1:0-4329 GCA_034659435.1 Patescibacteria group bacterium
TTTCCTGTTGAAATTTTCAAATAATTCAAAGCTTGCTCGCCGTTATCGCGGATTGACTCAGGCATTTGTTTATAAATATTTTTTATATATTCAACGCGCAAATTTTCATGTTCTTTTAAAAATTTAGTATGCTCAGTCGCATCAACTTCGCTGTATTTTTCCAATACCCCTGTTTCAAAACGTAAAACATAATTTTCCACTATCTCATCTACCCCAGGTTTACCAATCGCGCTTTCAGCTTCTTTTAAATAATCTTGTAGTTGTTCACGATTGTTGCTTTCAGCCCAGTCAAATTGATTTCCAATATGTTCTCCAAATTTACCATCAAGCACGTCTTGTGCGTTTTTATTTCGCATAATGTTCCATTCTTCAATTTGATTTCCACCACCCCAATGTCTATAAATTTCCGTAATTTTTCCGTTCATTCGCTCTTTGGCAAAACTTTCAATTATTTTTTCAGTTCCTTTACCATTATCTACCGTTTTTATGCTTTCTTGATTTTTTGATAATTCCGGAACATCTTTATCAACAGCTTTCAAATCTGCTAAAATTTTTGCTTCGCGAGCTCTAATAACTTTTTCCGCCTTTTGCACCATTTCGCTATCATTCTTAAAATTTTTAATTTTAACGTCCAAATCATCATGCCCTTTAACATTTTCTTCCAGCCCGTTAGCTTCAATTATATCCTGCCAAGCGCCTTTATCTATCCTATCTAAATAACCGACTGCTTCTTTTTGTAAAATTTCATCACCCCATAACTTTTCCGCGTGCTCATGCAAGTTTTTAACCAATTCATTAAATTCCGCGTAATCTTTAATTTCCAGTTCACCGGTTTCTTTGTTAAAAATAAATGAATTTCGCATCTCATCAGTTATTTCAACTCCTCTGATATTATTCAGCTCCCCTTGCGCCATTTTAGACAAATTGGCAGCAACATTCAAACTGCGCGCCGCAGGCTCTTCGTCAAATAATTTTACGCCGCCTTTAATTTCTGTATACATCTCTTCATCATCCATAGCGTCCATCGCAATCATATACATAGTTCGTTCCAATCGCGCCGGTGTCCCATTCTCGCCAAGTTTTAAGGTAAAATCTTTTTTTAATCCGTGTTCAGCCATCGCCGCTTCCTGCTCCGCAACTTTAGCCGCAATATCTTTTATCGTCTCTTGTCTGCCCACGGTTTCTTTTAATTCTTCTATAACTTCTTTTGGCGCGCCTTTAGCCGGTTCTTGGGCTGGCGCTTCTTTGGCTGGTTCAGGCTCTTTGACAGCAGGGTTATCTTTAACATCATCAGTTTCAGTAGATTCTATTTTTTCCGCAACATCTCCATTATTAGTATCTAAAGCTGAATTTTCGTTAAATTGCCGTTGCGCATACTCTGATAAACCATGCTTTGCAATATATTCTCTGTCTTCTTCTGATAAATTTTTTAGTGTTTCCATAACATCCTTATCAATTTGCTCTAAATCCGTAATATCTGAATTAAGATTTAATTTTACTAAATCACGCCTAATATTATCGTATGTATCTTTTGCAAATTTTTTTGCTGAATCAGGAATATATCCTCCAACACAATCCCTAATATGAGAACCTGCATAAAAGAAAGCCGCTGAAGATGCGATACCTATACCGGCTTTGCCTAAAAGATGCTTTATTTTTGATTTGCTGATTTTTTTATTTTGAATATTGTAAACTAATTCTTTAATTCCGCTTTTACCGTCAGTGCCTTCTAAATCTTTTTTTGTTATATTTTCTACGTCTAAATTTTTAAAAATTTTATGCGTATTAACAAGCCCTTCCGCTTCTGATAATTTTTCAATAAGCTTGTAGTAGTTTGGCAAAAATTCATCTTCGCCGCCAAAATTTATTGTTTTATCGTTTATTTTTTCTTGCGTTTCTTTAATATTGAAAATCAAAGATTTAATCATTTCATCGCGCCTATTATCTTTTCTTGTATCAACAACAAGATTCTCCCGTCTTAATTCATCAGTTAAAGCCTCAAAAGAATCGCTTAAATATTCAGCGTCAACAAAATCCTTTTTGCTTAATAATTTTTGCGCTTCTTGTTTATCTAATATTTTTAATTCATTTTTATATTTTTTAATTTCTTTTGATTCTTTTTTATTTAATTCTCCTCTTTTTTCCAGTTCTTTTATTTTTTGTTTTATTTCAGAATATTGCTTCAAAAAATCAGCTTCTTTTTCTCCTTCTTGTTCTGATCTTTCTTTTGTTGTTCTTCTTGTTAACTCATATCCTTCATCTAAATTCTTTTTTCCTTTTTTCACCGCCCTATGCGCACCCAATCCTAAAACAGCGGCAGGAGCGGCTATCGCGACTGAAAGGCCGGCAGCTCCTCCCAAAGCAATAGTTGCCGTTTTTGTAATAAAACCAGCACTCATTTGAAAGGCTCGTTCTCTAAACATATTTTCCATTGCGCGTTTCCATGCGGTTTTATTTTTAATACTTTGAATTTGCTCTTCTACGTCAGGATTGGAATTTAAAAATTGATTCATTCGCAATTTATAATCAATTTCATTCATTTCTAAGGAAGCGTTTTTGCCTCCAAATCGCTCAGATTCTGTTTTCATTACTTTACTTCTTGCTTTCTCGTATTTTTTTCTTGCGTTGTTATATTTTTTCTTTTCCAAAGCCTTGGCTGTTTTGTCCATCCATTGATCTGGAATTTTGCTGAATTCGCTTGCTGATTGATTAAATTTTTCAGCTATTTTTTTCTGTTTTGCGTCCATATCATCTGAGACAGCAAGATATTTTATTTCCAGTTCATATCCACCGCTTTTTTTACCAATCTTTTCAACTTCAGGAATATTTTTTTTCGTCTTGCCGGTTTCTTTGTCAATCATACCGCCAACCAATTGCTTCGCAATAGCTCCGTAAGCTTTCATTCCGCCTTTTTCCATTTCTTCAAATTTTAATTTTTCCAATTCAGCGACTTTCTTGCCGGCAAAATTTTTAAAACCGTTAATCCATATATTTTGGCTAAATACTTTTAAATGCTCTTTAGTATCCGTCCAATCATTTTTTATTTGCCAAAATTTGCCTTTCTTGCTTACAAAACCTTTTTGCTCTTTTTTTTGTTCAGCTATTGCTTCCCTGCTGACTCTGCCGATGCTAACCTGTTTTATATTTTCCAAAACCAGCAACTGCTGCCCTTCTGATAAACTGCTAAAACCTTTAATGTTTTGTAATTCTTTTTTGTTTATAGCTAAATCATTCTTAAAATAATCGATAACTTCCTTTACTATTTCTTTTTCTTTTTCTTTGTTTTCTTCTTCAACTGTTTCCTTGCCATTCGTTTCATCAATTTTATCATCTCGTTCTTCTTCGCTCCATTCTTTTTTAATCTGCTTTTGCCGCTTTTCGGCATCTGTCATTTTGTTTAAAATTTCTTCATCTTTTGGCTGTTCAACATCATCCCTTAAATTAATAATAGGCTCGTTTTGAAAATTATTATTTTCCATTTTTTTAAAATTATTTTAATATTTGCGTTTGTTTATTTGTTATCCGTAGGAACAGGGCACTGCCCTGTTCCTACGGATAATTCATCAATCACCACTAATTTTTTCCCCTCTAATATTTCGTATAAAAAAACATCGGTAATATCGCGGCGGTATTTAAATTCTTTTAAATCCATTATCGTAAAATTTACTTCCAGCCCGAGTTCTTTTTCCAAATTATTAATCTGTTTAATCAGTTTGCTTTTGTTAAGCCTGCCAACCACAAGCAAATCCACCTGAGCATTGTCATCATTAACAAACAAGCCGGTTAAAATTAATAACTTCGGTCTTCCCGCGATTTGCAATTTTTCAACAAAATCTTTTTCATAAAGCAGCTGTGCTTTTACAATCAATGCTCTGATTTCTTCATGGAGTACAAAGTTTGTGTTCACTTGATAATATTTTTTATCTGATTTATTGTTATTGTTTTTTTTCTCTTTCCGCGTTTCCGTTTTTGAATATGTTAAAAATTCTTCAACCGAAGTTAATTCTTCATTTTTATTATCAGCGTCAATTAGATTTGAAGTTAATATTCCAAATGTTTCCAGATTATCCAATTCGCGCCTAACTGAATTTAATTGCAAAGACAAATCCCTGGCCAATTGCCGGATATAATATTTTTCATTCGGATGCAGTAAAAATAATTTTAATATTTTAACTCTGGCGGTTGATCCGAACAGTTTGCTAAGCATGAATTTATTTTTTGATTTTTGCATTTTTTTTATTGAATTTTATTACTATATTTAGTATAATAAGTAATAGATAAAAAGTCAAAATATATTATTTTAATAAATAATTAATTCTTTTAATATTA
>JAYEHJ010000030.1:0-4296 GCA_034659435.1 Patescibacteria group bacterium
CCGATTTTTATTTCACTATCACTTTCTCGATTATTTACAACATCAAGGGTCATAGCTTTACATTCATAATCAGTTCCAGCAAACAAATACGTCAGCTGTTCATCTAACCCGGTTACTGTTATATCCGCTCCGTCAACGCAGAAGTTTTTCTCTACTTCGTCCAGAGTGTAAATCTGAATTTCGGCCTCAACATCAAAATTCTCGGTTCCTTTTCCGTCAACGTTAACGGCATGGATGCCGATTTTATCGGTTTTAAGGGTTTCGCAAGATGGCTCAAAGTTTCTGTTTGTCATCGCATAAGTTTCGATATCCAATTCCGGCTCACCCCGAACTTCAACGCAGGGCGGATCGTCACAGGCCGATGTAAAACCGATGAAACCAAAAATACAAAAAACGCTAATCGCCATAATAAATAATCTTTTTTTCATTGCTAGTTTCTCCTTTTTTACTTTTTTATTTTAGGTTATTTCGCCAAAATTAAAAAAACTATTTTCTCACCTCCTTTCAATTTTTTATTTTGTTAACGAACAACTCAAATCTCAAATCCGCAACAGCGCGCAATTTGATATTTTTCTAACTTACACTATTTAAATGTTTTTGTCAAGGATGTTTTTCGCTATTTTGTCAAATTCATTTTTTTGGTTTTTAACTGCTTTTGTGTTATAATTAAATAGAAAAATTAAATTGGAATATACGCAAAAAATAATAAAAATTAATTTAATATAAGCGAAAAATGAATAATTTTCATAATCAAGAAGCAAAAACGGTTATTAACAAGCTAAAAAGCAATGAAAACGGGTTAGCGCAGACAGAGGCTGAAAAGCGAATCAAAAAAAACGGTTTAAATGAAATTCCCAAAGAAAAAAGCATTAGTTCTTTAATGGTGTTTATTTTACAATTTAACAACTCCTTGGTTTATATTTTAATCATGGCAGGCGTCCTTTCCTTGATTTTAGGGGCAAAGATTGACGCTTGTGTTATATTCGGCGCGGTTTTTATAAATGTTATTATCGGTTTTTTTCAGGAAAATAAAGCCAATAAAGCGATTTCAAAATTAAAAGAATTGGTTGAGCATAAAGCCTTTGTCATGCGCGACGGACAGGAAATTACGGTTTTCAGTTCGCAGATTACGGTCGGCGATATTATATTAATCAAGGCTGGAAACCGCATACCGGCTGACGCGCGCTTAATTGAAGCGATTGATTTGCAGATTAACGAAGCCAGTCTTACAGGAGAATCTTTGCCGTCCCGCAAAAAGATAGAAAAAGTTTTGCTTGGAGCGGCATTGGCTGATCGTGAAAATATGGTTTACGCCGGAACAATGGCGGTTCGCGGATTAGGACAGGCAGTTGTAACCGCAATAGGCAAAGACACGGAACTTGGAAAAATCGCAGAACTTGTAAGTAAGGCCAAAGAAGCAAAAACACCGCTGCAAATTCGCTTGGGAGCTTTTAGCAGATTTTTAAGCGCGATTTTTGCCGCCGTCTGTTTTGTAATTGTAATTATAGGCTTGGCCCAAAACAGGCCGTTTTTAGAAATGGTAGAAACTGGAGTCGCCGTAGGCGTGGCTTCAATTCCGGAAGGCTTAACAGTCGCGGTTACTTTTATTTTAGCTCTTGGAATGCAGCAAATTTTAAGAAAACGCGCTTTAACGCGCAAATTAGTGGCCGCGGAAACGCTTGGATCAACAACCGTGATTTGCACTGATAAAACAGGAACCCTGACCGAAGGGAAAATGCATGTCGCGCATATCATAATCGGAGAAAAAGAGTTTGAATTTAACACATTCGGCAGCCGCCAAGACCAAAGCGAGGCCTTGGCCGTAAGTTTAGCATTGCAAACCGGAATGATGTGCAATGACGCGGTGATTGAAAATCCTCAGGACGAATTGGCAAGCTGGCGGATTATCGGCACTCCGACTGAAGCGGCTTTGTTGTCAGCAGCGGTTCAATCAGGACTAAGCAAGAGAAAATTATTAAAAGTTGAACTGAAAATTGATGAATTGCCGTTTGACAGCGCGAAAAAGTACATGCTTAGTCTGCATAAAAAAGACGATAAAAATTTTATTTTATACGAAAAAGGCGCGCCGGAAAGGCTTTTGGAAAAATCATCTTTTTATTATCATTTGGGCGGCATTAAAAAAATTACGCAAGAGGCGAAAGAAAAATTAAATAAGACTTATGAAAATTTAACCGGCCGCGGCTTAAGAGTGATTGGATTGGCAAAAAAGGACATTAAAATTAAATCAGGCGCGAAAGAATTTAAAAAGGGCGAAGTTGGCTGGAATGAAATTAACCGGGAAATGATTTTTATCGGCTTTATCGCGATAAAGGATCCTTTGCGCGCGGAAGCCAAAGAAACTATTGAACTTTGCCGCAGAGCCGGAATTAGGCCGATAGTTATTACAGGAGACCACAAATTAACAGCGCGCGCGATTGCCGAAGAAGTCGGATTAAAAGTAAAAGCGGAAAATATTATTACCGGCGATATTTTAGACACCATTGACGACGAAAAATTAAAAACGATTGTCAACAATATTGATCTTTACGCGCGAGTCAGTCCGCATCACAAATTGCGCATCGTTAAGGCATTGCGAAACAGGGGAGAAGTGGTTGCGATGACAGGCGACGGCATCAATGATTCGCCCGCGCTTAAGGCCGCTGATATCGGAATCGCGCTTGGCACCGGAACCGATATTGCGAAAGAAACTTCGGATTTGATTTTACTTGATGATAATTTTAAAACAATTGTTTCGGCTGTCAGGCAGGGGAGGATAATTTTTAAAAATATCCGCAAAGTAATCACTTTTTTAATATCTGACAGCTTTTCGGAAATAATATTGATTGTTGGTTCAATTTTATTAAATACGCCGTTGGCGATTTTACCCGCGCAAATTCTTTGGATTAATATTGTCAATGACGGCATGCCGCATTTTTCTTTAGCATTTGAAAAAGATCATGGCACTGTTATGGCTGAAAAACCGATTAAAAAAAACGAGCCGCTTTTAAGCATGGAAATGAAAAAAATTATTTTTATTGTCGGCATTATCCGCGATTTGCTTATTTTTATTTTATTTTTTGTTCTTTGGCAAATGTGGCAAGGCGACCCTTATAAAATCGCGTATTTAAGAACATTAATATTCGCAATTCTCGGCACAAAATCATTATTCGGTATTTTTAGTTTAAGAGCTTTTCACACCCGTATTTGGCGTCTAAATATTTTTAAAAATAAATATTTAATTTTCGCGGTCTTGGGTAGTTTTACTCTTTTGCTCTTAGGCATCTACTGGAGTCCTTTGCAAAAAATATTGTCAACAGTAGATCTAGATTTAATTGGCTGGGCAATCACATTCGGCATCGGCATATTCAGCATCGCGCTTATTGAACTGGTTAAAACTCCTTATATTATAAAAAATAAAGTTGAAAAAGTGAGAGTTTTGGGAAAAATAGAATAACATGTATCAAAAAATAAAAAAAAACCTATTTAAACGAATAGTTTTTCATAAAGCGACAATTAGCCTTGTCGGTTTTTTAGTCATTATTTTTATAAGCATACCGCTAGCAAAAAACGTTAATAAGAATTATAATATAAATAAAGAGGTTGTAAAATTGGAAGAAGAAATAAACCGCCTTAAAAATAAAAATAGCGAATTAGGCAATATGATTGATTATTTAAAATCCGATCAATTCATTGACGAGCAGGCAAAATTAAATTTGAATTATAAAAAAGCAGGCGAAGAGTTAGTTGTTATTAAAAACAAGGATGAACAAGCAATAAAGACAAGCACGGAAGCAAAAAATATTTATAATATCCAAGGTTTTAATAAGCAAATTATAGAAAAAAAAATTACTAATCCAAAGAGATGGGGATATTATTTTTTTAACCGCGAAAAATTGGCTGAATTAAATAATTAAAAATTTATGATTGAAGAACAAAATCAAAAAAAAGCAATTGACGGAATAAAGCCCGGTAAAAAAGAAATTGAAAATTCTCGCAGTATTGTTTTGGAATCAATCGGTGAAAATATCCAAAAGGAAAGCAAGCCAATTGATTCTCTTGGTCCGCCGATAAAAAAAAAGGTAAAAATTAAGTCTGAGCAATCCAAAAAAGAAAAAAAACGTTTAAAAAGCGAAAGAGTTTTTGATCAAAAATTTGACCGAAAAAAAGTTTTAGATTCTTTGGATTTTTTAAATCCCGCTGGTAAGAGTAATTTGGAAGAAAAAATAGATAAAAAAGTTAGGCAGAAAATTAAAAAAAATAAAACAACAAAAATTAAAAAATTAAAAAATAAAAATT
>JAYEHJ010000031.1:0-20721 GCA_034659435.1 Patescibacteria group bacterium
AAGAGACGATCGTATCTCCTGTGGCTCGAAGCCATTGACAACTTAGTCTCTTCTCCCGTCCCTTAAGTATACACCCTTATTCTCTATATTTCTTTTATATGACAGAAATTAGGAGCGTTTTAAATACGGCAGGATAACAATAGTTACGTCAAAGCGAAACATATTGCATATTGCCTAAATTTTTAATCGCGCCTTTCATTTCCAAAATAATAAGGGCGCTGCTGATAATTGATGTGTTTAATTTTGTCAGGCGGATTAATTCGTCAATATGAATCGCTTCAAGGCTTAAATGTTTTAAAATAATTTTTTCCTCTTCGCTTTCCGGAATTATTTTTTTATTTTCCATGTAATTATTAATATTTTTTAAATCAAGAGTTTCTAAAATATCCCCGGCTTTTGTAACCGGCTTGGCTCCTTGTTTTATTAATTCGTTCGGACCGATTGACATGCCTGAAAATATACTTCCCGGAACGGCAAAGACTTCTCGGTTTTGTTCGCATGCGCATCGGGCGGTTATCAGCGCCCCTGATTTTTCAGCGGCTTCAACAACTAAAGTACCGAATGATAAACCGGATATTATGCGGTTTCTTTGCGGAAAGTTATATCGCAAAGGTTCTGTGCCTAAAGGAAATTCTGAGATAATCGCGCCTCCGGCGGAAATTATCTTTTCCGCCAAATAGCGATTTGCAAAAGGATAAAAGCTTTGCTTGTCTATGCCTGTGCCAAGAACTGCTATTGTTTTTCCTTTGGCGTTAAGACAGGCATTGTGCGCCAAAGCGTCAATTCCTAAAGCCAAACCGCTTATGATATTCAAATTATTTTTGGCTAAATTATAAACGATTTTTTCAACGGCTCGTTCGCCGTAATTTGTGTATTTGCGCGCGCCAACAACGCCGATGCTGAAATTATTTATATTATCAATTGATCCTTTGTAATAAAAAAAATACGGAGGATCATATATTTCTTTTAGCAGCCGTGGATAATCGTCATCAGTTATTTTGCAAATTTTAATATTTTCTTCCTGTATTTTTTTTATTAATTCGTCAACATTAATATTCGCGCGCGTTGCAATAAATTTATCAACGATATTTTCTTTAATTCCGGCTGATTTAAGCTCGTCAAAATTAGCGTTAAAGGCACGCTCAAAAGAAGAAAAAAATTTGGAAATCAGTTTCATTCTTTTGGGGCCGAATTTAGGAAAATGATTAAGCGCGATTAAAAATTTGTCGTCATTTGTAAACATAAAATAATAAAAAAAGGCTAATTTTAGTAAAAAATAGGTGGCAGATATTGACTTATTTTAGCGTTTGTGCTAGGGTTTAATATCGTATTTGAAAAATAAAGCTAATAAATAAATTATTGTTTGCCGCGAGAATTTTAATAAAAAACTCATTCCTCCTTATGCGTTGCTTATTAATCTTTCTTTAGCGGCAAACAGTAATTTGTGCATTAGTATTTATCGGCAGTTTCTTAACGCTTTTTTAATAATAGCATAAAAAAGTTAAGCCGCCAAAATTTAAGTTTTAGTTTCCAAATTTTCGCCTAGGAGCGCGCTTTGGCAAAATCATCCCTCCTTAGATTATGTCTCTTAAGCGCTTAAACGGAGTAATCTCCAGCTCTTAGGCGATAATTTGGGAAGTAGAGTTGGTTCTAAAGTTGTGTCCGCCTGTAGCTCAGACAGGCAGAGTGGCTGATCGGTAATCAGCAGGTCGGTGGTTCATGCCCAGGTGGATCAAATCCCAAAAATACCCCTCATCGCAACATTGGATGAGGGGCTTTTATTTTACCAAAAATTATCTGAACTACTGATTGCCACTTGATTTTTCTGAATTTTACTGAAAAAATATTTAGTGAAATTCAGTGTCATCAGTGATTATCAGTGGCTCAGACAATTTTCACCGAAAACTAACAACCAGCTCTTTATTAAGCGCGAAAGCGATTTTTTGCAAAGTTTCAATGGTAAGGTTTTGTTTGCCGGCTTCAATCCGTCCGACAGCGCTTTGCTTCATTCCGATTTTTTCAGCCAGCTTTGCCTGGCTTATTTTTTTCTTTTTCCGCAAATTAATTATCGCCAAAGACATTTCCAGTTTTTTCATTTCCAGTTCAACGCCTTTTCTAAATTTAGGGTCTTTCATTTCTTCTTCTATAATTTTACTGAAATTTATTAGTGTTGCTCCGCCAATTTTTTCTAAGGGCGGATTTTTCATATATTCTTTTAGTTTTTTAGTACTCATAATTTTATGAATTTTAAATTTTTTATAAAGTCATCATAATTATTTTTAGATTGATCGATTTCTTTGGCGGGGGTTTTGTTGCTTTTTTTGTTAAAGCCGTGCAAAAATACAACTTTATTTTCAGTGAATATAAAATAAAATATTCTATGGAAATTTTTATCAAAATCTACCCGCAGTTCCCATATTTTTCCGTCAATATGTTTTGTGTAGGGCATGCCCAGTTTTTTGTCATATTTGATAAGCAGTAAAACATAAGAAATTATTTTTTTTCTTATTTTTTTATCTAAGTTTTTATAATATTCATGAATCGGTGATTTATTGTTTTGTTTTTGGTAAAAATAAATTATATCTATATAATAACATCTATGTTATAAAAGTCAAGAGCCTGTTAATTTAATTCCGCGATTATTTCAGGCATCAAATTATTAATAATCTTTATCTCTTCTTCGCTAAATTTTTGCAAAACATATTTTTCAACCGGCATTTGCTTTGGTTTATTATTTTTTATTCCAATACGAACGCGAGTAAAGTTTTTAGTTTTTAAATGATCAATAATTGACTGCACGCCTCTGTGTCCTGCTGAGCGGGAATTTGTTGAAATTTTGTATTTCCCCAATTCAATATCCAAATCATCATGAATAACAGTTAAAATTTGCGAGAAATCGGAATTTTTTTCTCTGATTAAGCCGATTTTTTTTGGAAGCAGTTTATAATAATTCATAAACAAGGCAAGCGGAGCGCCTGAATTATTCATAAACACGAGCGGCTTAATAAAAAAAACATCATTATGTTTGATAAAATTAATATTAAATTTTTTATCAAACTTCCAAGCTAAAAATTTTTTTTCAGCCAAAAAATCCAAAGCCATAAAGCCGGCGTTATGCCGCGTGTTATTATATTTTTCGCCTGGGTTGCCCAGGCCGGCGATTATTTTCATATTGTTGTAACTCATAATTCATAACTCGTAACTCGTAACTCGTAACTTAAAACTCATAACTTTTTGGGATTTTGTTTAAATGTAAAAATATGGTACATATTACATGTTGCGAGTTTTAAGTTACGAGTTGTGAGAATCCGCATGTTTTCCGTGTATTAACCGATTTTTTTCAATAATAATCGTAATCGGAACACCCTCAAATCCGAATTTTTCACGCAAGCGGTTTTCTATGAAGCGTATGTATGAAAAATGTATGGTATCTTTGGCGCCGATTTTAATTTTAAATTTAGGCGGCGCTGAGCGGATTTGTTTTAAGGTATATATGTAAGGATGTTTTGTTCCTTTGGCTTTTTTCGGGGAATGTTTCTTAACGATTCTATTTAAAAATTTGCTTAAAGCGTTTTCTGAGATTTCCGTATGATAATTTTTATTGATTTCCAAGATTAAATCCGGGATTTTTTTTGTTTTTGTTTTGTTCATGGCGGAACAAAAAATTATCGGAACCCATGTTGCAAAAGGCAAGTCAGCGTAAATTTCGTTTGTATATTTTTTTGTATCTCTCTCTTCAATCAAATCCCATTTGTTGGCAACAAGAATAAGGCCGTTTTTGCGTTTGCTTATTTCTTCAAAAAGTTTTGTTTCCTGATGGGTGAGCCCCGCGTCTATGTCCACAACCAATAAACTTACATCAGATCGGCTTATGGAGCGCAGTGACTGGGCGATGCCGGATTTTTCCAAAATATTGTTTAATTTTATTTTTTTGGTATTTTTTTGCCCGTTTTTACTTATTCCCGCAGTATCAATTATTTTTATTAAAGCGTCCCTATGTTTGATTAACGCGTCTTTTGATTCTCTGGTTGTGTGCGCTCTTGAACTGACAATCATGCGATTTTCTCCGACAAGCGCGTTTAAAAGGCTGGATTTGCCGACATTGGGCTTGCCGATAATTGATACTTTAATTGCGTCTTTTTCCGCGCCAATGGTTTTTTCGTCTTGTTTTTTGAATTTATTTTTTGGCAATTTATTAATTATCGCGTCTAAAAGATCTCCGGTTCCGGAGCCGTTGGCGGCTGAAACCAAAATTGGTTCGCCAAAATTCAGCTTGTTGAATTCGGCTGTTTCTTTTCTTATTCCCGGGCTGTCAACTTTGTTAACAGCCAATATTATTTCAGCATCCTTTTTTAAAGATATTTTTTTGATTTTTTTTAACTCCAAAGCCATCTCTTTATCTTGCGGAAGCAATCCGGCGCGCGCGTCTGTTAGAAAAAGAATTAAATCGGCTTTATTTAAAAAATCGCGCGCCTGCTGTTGGACTTTAATGTCTATATCGGAAGAGAGGCGGTTTTGTTTTTGTTTTTTTTGATTTGCCAAAAGAAAACTAAAATCAAGCAAGCCTCCTGTGTCAATTAATTTAAAATTAGCGCGCTGCCAGCTGACAGTTCCGACATTGACGTCCCTGGTTGTGCCTTCAATGTCTGACACAAGCGCTGATTTTTTTTCAGTTAAACAATTAAAAAGAGTTGATTTCCCAACATTGGTTCTTCCGAATATTATAACCAGCGGGTTATTTTTTGAGTTCATAGTTATTGAGATTAGTTCTAATTTTTTGACTTTTCACCAGCCATATCTTCAATATTTTCTTCGCCCGAATTGCTTTCATCGGCATTTTGTCCGAGTATTAAAATAAAATCAGGTTGAATCGGATTATTTTCATTGCTTATTTCCAAACTTATTTCCTCAATCAGCCAGTCCGGCAAGCCAAATGAAACATCAGCATCAACAGCTTCTTTTAATATAGCGAGTGATTTGGTTTTTTCGCCGTAAGTAAGATCGTAAATAATTGATTTTTGAAAATTTTGCCGGCTTGAGTTTCCGATGCGAACAACGATAAAACCGAGTTTTTCAACATCAAGCGCTGTTTTGGATGCCAGACCGTTTATCCATGTGCCGTTTCGGACTTCAATTGTAGCTCTTTCTTCGGAAACTTTTACTTTTACTTCTTTTGGAGCATCAGAAAAAACATTGTTAACAAAATATTGGATTTCGGCAAAGTCGCCGCTGCGAGGGCTTAGGATATATGCGCTTTGTTTTGAAATAGATTCAGTTAAAAGGCCGTTAGGGGAGTTATCCAATACCTTGTTAGTAATTTTTCCTTTTTCAATTTCATTAAACATATCCCATAGTTTGACAATTTCCCAGACTTTAAAATTGGTGCTGATATGATCCTGAAAATTTTCAATAATATCAAAAATCATTTTAGGCTTTAAAAGGTTTTTAGAGTCAAGCAGCTTGTTTTTGACTGACAAAATTATGTTTTGCTGCCTTTTAGCGCGGGCAAAATCAGATCCCTCGCCGTTTATGCCGTGTCTGGAGCGCGCGTATTTTAGCGCTAAATCGCCGTCCATTGTCTGCCAGCCTTTCTCAATACGCAGGTGTTCAAAGCGCGATTCATAATCCTCATCATCTTCTTTGCCGTTTATAGGATAGCGATAATCGTCTAAATTATTTTCAACATAAACTTCTACCCCTCCAAGCTCGTCAACTAAATTAACAAAAGCTTCAAAATCAACACGAAAATAATAATCAACCGGCACGTTTAAAATATCGCTTAAAGCTTGGCTGACTGCCATTCCGCCTGAGTCGGATTGCTCCATCTCCGCGTAAGCGTTAATTGAATTTATTTTTTGCAGCCTGTTTCCGTCTTCAATCGGAATCGCCAAGTCGCGCGGTATTGAAATCAGCGCCGCTTTTTCAGTTGAAGGCTCAAGACTTGCTAAAATTATTGTGTCAGTTAAGTAGCCGCCTTCATGCTGTTTGCCGCCCATGCCTAAAAGCAGAATGTTTACGCGATCAAGATTTTCTCCTTTAAGCGCTCTATCGGCGCTTTCCGCCAGATGTTTGATTTGCTTAATTATCGGCAGCTTGTAAAACCATGAATCAATGCTTTGATTGGATGCCAGCATTTGGCTGAAAAAAACAGCGGAGCATGTAAAAAGAAAAATAAATAAATAAATAAATATTTTAAAAATTTTTTTCGGGCTTTTTTTTATTTTTTTGCTTTCTTTTTCCAAAAAAGGCTCGTCTTTTATCTGTGTTTCTTTAAGATTTATTTTTTCAGTTGTTTTCGGCATATTCAAAAAACATAAAAATCCTGTCTTTTAAACCGGATATGTTAATGATTTATAATTTATTAAATTCTTTATAAATTATAACTAAAATTGTAAAAAAAAACAAGTTTTTGTTATAGTATTGTTTTTTATATTTTATTTATAATTATTTTTGCTAATCTTAGTAAAGAAATAACACTTGCTATTGACAAGATTTTGATTATATGCTATTTTGATATAATAATTTGGGTTGAATTATATTAAATTGTCTTGAACTATGATTTGCTTGATTATAATGATGACTATGATTATTAATAAAAAAGCAATCATGGCTTGTCAAAACAATCAAATAAATCATAGTTCAAGATAATTAAGGCGTTCTTTACAATGAAATTAATAGAGATTAAAAGAAAATTTTATTTTTTTATTTTTATTTTTTTAAATTTTGTGACGCTTAAGTCTTTAAAAAGTTTAATGATTTAATCGTCATAAAATTTATTAATAACAATTATAAACAGGAGGAGGATAAAATGAAAAAGATACTAAATATAATTAAGGAATTTGTAAAAAAGAAAAAAGAAGAAAAAAGAGTATTATTAGAAAAAGAGAAAGAAGAGGAAAAAGTTGTCGAAGAAACTGCGGATATTAAAAAAAGATATGACAGCTATAAAAGATTCAATGGCAATATGGAAATTTTCCAATCCGAAATTTTAAAATTTGCATATTCCAAAGAATCTTTCGTTAAATTTACGCAAAATCTTTACAACGAACTTTTGCCAAGTATTAACAAAAATAATTTTGATTTTTTTCTTAAAAACTTGGATCAAGCCAAATGGCTTGATGGATTTTGCAAAGATTCAAATTATGAAAAATTTTATTTAGAGCTAGGCAGAAAGATAGTTATGGACTGGTTTAAAAGACTTAGGTTTTCTTCTTTTCTTTTTGATCAGTCAACATATGTACGTGGGCGGGATGGTTATTCCAAAGAAGTTTTGGCAATAGCGTATATAGTAGAAAATACCAAGATGTCGCCAAAGGATCTAGCGACAGAAATATTGGACTTTTATGAAATAAATAAAGAAAATAAAGTTGAGGAGAAACCAACATATCAATATTATTACAGTCCGTTTTCTGTCAAAGGGTATGCCAATCCAAGTTTAATATCCTTTTATTGGGATGATATACATATTCATCAAGTTTCTTATTTCAATAGTTCTTTAATAAGGGAAAGATACGTTATCCCTAAAAAAGATAGGCTGGAAGAGATAAAAGATAAGCTATCGTCTGACTCGGCATATACGGACTCGTATTATTTGAGAAATTTTTTGGAATTTGCAGAGGAGTACATAAGGCGCCTCTGTGAAGATCAAAGATATATCCGTTTGAGAAACAAGCAGATACTGGAAGAGATAGTAAAGAAACGGACAAATTTGGAAGGAGTACGGGAACGAAGTTTAACCAAGGCAAATTCTATGTCGCGCGAATACGTAAGTGCTTATAGAAGGTCTTACTGCTCAACAAAAAAGTGGTTAGATCATTTTATTAAAAATTTGTCTGATTTAAACATAACTAAGGAATATTTTGAGAGTTTATCAAAAAAATCCTTAGAGGCTCATGCGGACGCTATAATAAAAGCGTTAAATAATGGAGCATTTAGTTTTTATGATTATGATCCTGACGGATTTTTAGTGTCGTTGCTCCAAAAAAATAAGAACTATAAAGATCTAGCACGAATCTATTGCATCCTTGGACAATATGACAAGGAAAGAGAAATGTTAGAAAAGATATAGATGATGAAGGCGGGGCTGATTTATAAATTTAATCAGTCCCCGCGCCAAACTTTTTTAGAGGATATTTTTTTAAAAAATAATTTTAATAAACAGCAACCAAAATTAGGTTGTTTTTATTTTGAAAAAATATTAAAACAAATCCGAGCGTGAACCCATTTTTAATAATAGCATTACCAGTTCTTGTTTTTTAATTTTATAAATCAATAAATTTTTCAACACTTAAATCAGCGTCTTTAATGATTTGATGTAAAAGTCCTGGTTTAATAATTTTATGGATAGGCACCGTAATCGGCTTGCAGCTTAAATTATTGGAATTACGCAATCTGACATGGCTGCCTTTCTGCCTCACGGAAAAATAACCAATATTTTCAAGTTTTTTAATGGTTTTTCGCCCTGAAATAGTAGGAAGTTTAGGCATACTTATTTTGCAAATTTATCAAATGCATGCTGATATTTTTAATTTTAATTTTTTGATATTTTTCAACTGTTTCTTCAAGGCAAAGTTCCGTAGCTTCCTTAATATTATTTAAAGCGTCTTCAATTGTTTCGCCTTGGCTATAGCAGCCGTCAATCGCAGGATTAGTAACCACGTATCCGCCTGTTTCATCTTCTTGCATAATAACAGGAAAAGTTTGATTTTTATAGTTTAATTCCATATATTTTAAATTTAATTTATTGTTAGTTTAAATATAACATATTTAAATATTTTGTCAAAATTTTTTAAAATTTATCAGGACTTGATTTTTTTTTGCAATAATGTTATTGTGTAAATATTAAATATTTAAAGTAAAATAAAACAAAAGCATTATTTTAGGCAAGTGATTTTGCCTATTTTTAGGTTTGTTAAAGTGGTTTTTTGTTTTATTTAAATATCCCCCATGCTAAAAAACTTTTTTTCATTTGTATTTGAATTAATAAAAATTGTTGTAATTTCTTTGGTTATAATTATTCCGATTAGGTATTTTTTAATCCAGCCTTTTTACGTGAAAGGCGCTTCAATGGAGCCTAACTTTCATGATCATGAATATTTGATAATTGATGAAATTACTTATCGCTTTAATGATCCTGTTCGCGGGGATATAATTGTTTTTCGCTATCCGCGGAATCCGCAGGAATTTTTTATTAAGCGCTTAATCGGATTGCCAGGCGAAGAAATACAAATTGCCTCCGGCAATGTAACGATTTTTAATTCTGAAAATCCCGAAGGAGTAATTTTGGATGAATATTATTTGCCGGAAGATATAAAAACTTACGGCTTGTCAGAAGAAAAAGTTGAATTGGAAGAAGATGAATATTTTGTTTTGGGAGATAATCGCAACTCCAGTAAAGATTCGCGAAGTTTTGGGCCGGTAAATGAAAGCTATATTACTGGCAGAGTGCTTCTTAGAGGCTGGCCGTTTAATCGCATTGAATTATTTAAAACCACTGAGTATAGTTTCTAAATTAAAATTATATATTTATGCCTAAAAAAACAAAAGACGTTTTTAAACCTAAAAGAAATAATCGTTTTTCACGCCTAAGGGGTATGAAAGATGTTTTATTTGATGAATATAAATATTGGGATTTAATTATTCGCAAAGCAAGCGATTTGGCTGATTTTTACGGTTTTCACCGCATAGAAGTTCCGATTTTAGAAAAGCTTAATTTATATGAAAGATCAACAGGCAAAGATACGGATATTGTTTCAAAAGAAATGTATTCGTTTATTGATAAAAGCGGCGATAAAATAACGTTGCGGCCGGAAGCGACTCCAGGAATAGCGCGCGCGTATATTGAACATGGATTATTTAACAAGCCTCAGCCCGTAAAAACATTTTGGCTTGGTCCTTTGTTTAGGCATGAAAAGCCGCAATCAGGCCGTTCGCGCCAGCACAGCCAATTTAATTTGGATATTTTTGGGGAAGATTCGCCGGTAGCTGACGCGCAATTAATTTTAATTGCTTATAATTTTTATAAAGAACTGCAAATCGGCGTACAAGTGCAAATAAACAGTATTGGCTGCAAAGAATGTCGCGATGAGTATATCCAAAAATTAACAAATTTTTATAAAGAACGAGGCAAGCGTTCAAAACTTTGCGGCGATTGCAAAAAAAGATTTTTAAAGAATCCTTTGCGGCTTTTGGATTGCAAGGAAAAAGATTGTATTGAAGTGCGCGAAGAGGCTCCGCAGATTGTTGATTCTTTATGCGATGCTTGCCGAGAGCATTTTATTAAAGTTTTGGAATATTTGGACGAGTTGGACGTGCCGTATAATTTAAATCCGTTTTTGGTTAGGGGTCTGGATTATTACAATAGAACAGTATTTGAAATTATTCCTTTTGAAGAGGAATCTGAATATGAAAATGTTTTTTTAAGACAATTTTCTTTGGGCGGCGGTGGCCGTTATGATTGTCTTATTGAAGCGCTGGGAGGACGGCCGACGCCGGCGTGTGGGTTTGGTCTGGGAATAGAAAGAACTATTTTAAAAGTAAAAGAAAAAAATATTCCTTTAAACAAGGAGGAAAAGAATTTTATATTTTTAGCGCAATTAGGTGATCAGGCAAGAAGAAAAATGTTTATTTTGTTTGAGGAAATGAGAAAATCCGGTTATCAAGTAAGGCAAGCATTTACAAAAGATAGTTTAAAGGCGCAACTGGAAGAATCCAATAAAATTGGCGCCAAATATAGTTTGATTTTAGGGCAAAAAGAATTATTAGACGGGACTATTATTGTGCGCGACATGGAATCCGGCACGCAGGAAGTGATTGATTATAAAAAAATATATTCAGATATTGATAAAAGATTAGAGGCAGGCAAAGAAGAAAAATAAGATTACAAATTACAAATAACTACAAATTCACAAATATTAATAAAAATATTATTGCCGTGAATTAAAGTATTTGTAAATTTGTAGTTATTTGTAATTTGTATTATTAATCTAGAAAGGAAGGTGTTATGCATGGTAGAATTTAAAAGAAAAAAAGGAGAAAATTTTGAAGGTTTTTTAAGAAGGTTTAATAAAACTTTGATTAAAAGCCGCAAGTTAAATGAAGTTCGTAAGCGAAAATATCTAAGCACGAAAAAGAATAAAAGCCAGCAAAAAGAATACGCGCTTGCCAGCCGCAAATTGCGCGATAAAAAAGATTTTTTGCGAAAAACAGGCAAACTTAAAGATGAACCTCGCGGAAGGTGGTGATTTTGATTTATGATTTATGATTTTAGATTTATGATTTATGATTATTTATGAGCAAGCTTAATGAAAAATTTTTACAAGATTTAAAAGAAGCTATGCGCTTGAAAGATGTTTTGCGTCTTAGCGTTTTACGAATGCTTATGACCGCGATAAAAAATAAACAAATTGCTTTAGTGGGCAGCGGCAATGGCGATTTAAGCGAAAAGCAGATTATTGAAGTTATTGCCAGTGAAATTAAAAAAAGGAAGGATTCGTGTTTAGCGTATGAAAACGGCGGACGCAGGGAATTGGCTGATAAAGAACTGGAAGAAATAAAAATACTTGAAGAATATATGCCTGAGCAAATGAGCGAAGAGCAGCTTAAAAAAGAAATAAAAGAAATAATTTCCGGCCTTGGCTCGTCGGGCGCGAAAGATTTCGGCCGCGTAATGGGAGCTGTTATGCCAAAGTTCAAAGGCAGAGCGGACGGAAACAAGGTTATGGCGATTGTTAAAGATATTTTGGCAAAATAAATTTGTATCAAAAAAAAATAAACATTTACATAAATGTTTATTTTTTTTGACGATTATTATATTTGTGAATTTGTAGTTATTTGTAATTTGTAATCTTTTATATCCCCGGAATCATATTTTTTAATTGTTCCAAGCGGGAAGCTTTTGCGGCTTGATTGATTTTTTCTTTGGCGCGATGGGTTTTTACGAATTTTAACCAATCGCGATTAGGTTCTTTTCGTTTTTTATCAATAATAATTTCCACTGAGTCGCCGTTTTTTAGAATTTGATCAAGGGAAACCATAACATTATTAACCAGCGCGGCCATTGTCTTGTTTCCGATTTCAGTATGAATCGCGTAAGCAAAATCAATCGGCGTTGATTTTTCCGGAAAATCAAAAACATCGCCTCGCGGAGAAAATACGAAAATTCTGTTTTTAAAGACATCAAGCTTTATTTTTTGAATAAATTCATTGGTGTTTTTTGTTTCGCGCTGGATGTTTAGTATTTCATGAATCCAGCGCGGCTGTTTTGGTTCTTTGATATTTGAGCCGCTAATTTGTTTATATCGCCAATGCGCCGCTATTCCGTATAATGATTTTTCATGCATTTCTTGCGTGCGAATTTGAAATTCGGTTGCTTTGTTTTCCGGACCGAAAACAGTTGTGTGCAGAGAACTATAGCCGTTCGGCTTTGGAACGGCAATGTAATCTTTTATTCTTCCGGCCTTGGGTTTCCATAAAGTATGAATAATGCCAAGCGCTTTGTAGCAGTCCTGAACGGTCGGGACAATTATTCTTAACGCGAAAACATCATAAATTTCATCAAATTTTCTTTCTTTTCTCTGTATTTTTTTATATATGCTGTAAATATGCTTAAAGCGGCCTTCAATTGTGTAATTAATATTTTCTTCTTGCAGTTTTTGGCCTAAAATATTTTTAACTTTTTGCGTATATTTATTGCGTTCAACTTTTTTTTCCACCTCATATTTATATTCAAGTTTTTTAAATTCTTCCGGGTATAAATGCTTAAAGCATATATCTTCCATTTGCCATTTTAAGCGCCAAATTCCCAGTATTCCGGCTATTGGAGCGTAAATTTCCATTGTTTCACGGGCAATTCGCAAACGCTTGTCTTCGGGCAGGGCATCAAGCGTGCGCAAATTATGCAAGCGATCGCAGAATTTTATCAAAATAACACGCAGATCTTTGGCCATAGCCAGAAACATTTTTCTAAGAGATTCGCGATAGCGTTCAACGCCGCGATATTTAATCTTGCTTAGTTTGGTAATGCCTTCCACTAAAAAAGCGACTTCATCGCCAAAATTTTCTTTTACGTCTTCAAGCGTGCGTTCTGTGTCTTCTGGAACATCATGCAGAATTCCGGCGATAACCGTATTTAAATCAGCTTTGATTTGCGCCAAAACAAAAGCGGTGTGCAGGCTATGCTGGATGTAGGGTTCGCCGGTTCTTCTTTTTTGGTCGTTATGGGCTTTATTGGCAAAATCATAAGCCAAGCTCAATAATTCAATATCAGCATTAGGATCGTTTTCTTTTACTTTGTTGATGATTTGGTCTATTGTCATGGATTTTTATTTACTCTTCTAAAATTTTAACTTCTATTGCCAATTGCTTCAGCACTTCTTTTTTTAAATTTTCTTTTACCCAAATTTTTTTATTTTCATCTACCAATTCTCCAATTCTATCCAACACATTTGACTCGTTTGAATATTTTTCTATAAAATTTATGACTTCCCGTAAATATTCTTGAATTTTTTTACCGGTTTGTTGCTCAATGATTTCCTTATTAAATTTCCATCCATTTTTAAAAAAGAAGTGAATATCATATAAATCTCTATTGGCTATAAATTTTTCATTACTTGCGCTGGAAACACTTCTGTTAATTAACGCCACCAGCTTGTGTGCGAAAATATCTTCTTTTTGCAAAACTTTCAAAGGTAATCCTGAAACTATATCCTTAACTTTATAAGTATTAAATTTATTATTTTTATGTCTATTGGATAAATCTATCTTCAATGATTGATATTCATTTGAATAAATAACCTTAATACTAGTTTTAGTTTTAACAGAACCGTAGTCGTTTAGCATTTTTAATAATCGCTCTTTCGTTTTTTCATCTTTCTCTTTATTAAGAAAATCAAAATCCAAGTCAACAGAAAATCTGTCCAAACCATACAAAAAATAACAAGCTGTGCCGCCTTTAAAACCTAAATTATTAGCAAGTAGGGAATCAGACGAAATTTTTTCTAATATTTTTAACATTATTCTTCTATGTTCATTTTTATCTAATTTCATAATAATGCAATTAATTTTAAGATATCTCTTTCTAATCTCTTATTTTGATAAATTTTTGATATTTCAAGCAGTTTATCTTTTTTGACATCGTCTAAATCATCTAATTGCTGAAAGCCAACCTTATAGAAATAATCACAAATAGCTCGTTCCGTGCTAGCTATAAAATAATTACCGCTGTTGATTATGCCTAAACGATTATTCAAAATTTTTTCTGATAATTTTCTATATTTAAATTTGCCATAGCTATTTTTAATATCTGCCTGTCTGTCTGATGTTGAAAAATATGTACTATACCATTGATTGATTATTCCGTTTTTTAATAAAACCGTTTCAAAACTTATGTATGAATTTTTCTTTAATTTGCCGGCTAATTCCAATTTATCAATTTCCACTTCACCTAAGTTATATAGCCCTCGGCGAATATGTTTTAAATAGCCCTTTTTTAATGCCCGAAAAATATCAACCCACAAAATATTTTTGTTTTCAATTTCCCAAAGCAACATTAAATCTGCCGTGCTAAACACAGTTTTCCCGGAATTACTTAATTTTAACATTTTTTTTGTAATATTTGACATAATGCTATACAATTTTGTTAAGGTATTTGCATAATATCAAGCAGTATTTTGCTTGTCAAGTAAAATTTTATTTATCGCAATAATATCAAATAAAAATTTTAGTTTTAAAATTTATCTGTATTATGGCAAAAAATTATTTTATTTTACAAATTTTTGTATTTTTTTAGTATTTTATGTTATAATAATATTATAAAACTGTGGATTAGTCAATTTTTAGAATAACACATTACCTCATGCGATTTAAAAAAAATAAAATAATATTTTTAAGCTGTTTTTTAACGGCCTTATTTTTAGGGGCGGTTTTTTTTGTTGGCATGGATTGCGTTTGCGCGCAGGATATTGGAATGAATTACGCGGGGAATTTGGATTTATCTGGTACGGGCGAAAAAGATGTTAGGGTTTTTATTGTTGAAATCGTGCGGTATTTTATTACTTTCTTGGGAATTATTGCCGTGGCAATGGTAATGTATTCTGGTTTTTTATGGATGACTTCAAACGGCGAGCCTGACAAAGTTACTAAAGCCAAAAGGACTTTGATTAATTCAGTTATAGGATTGATTATTATAATTTCAGCTTTTGCGATTGTTACATTTATTATTAGTTTAATAGAAGGCGGCATATTGGGCGATAACAGCGGAGGCAGAAAGTCGGATGATGTCGGCGGCTTGGGGGCTTTTGGAGCTTGCG
Source organism: Patescibacteria group bacterium (assembly GCA_034659435.1). GTDB lineage: Bacteria > Patescibacteriota > Patescibacteriia > Patescibacteriales > UBA12075 > JAGLYP01. The sequence continues at coordinate 15,309 of JAYEHJ010000031.1, forward strand.
CGATTGAGAGCGTTTATCCCGAGCCTTATCAGAAAGATGTGCCGCGCAATACACCAATTGTGGTTACTTTTATTGAAGAAGTTGATAAAGCGTCAATTATTGACAACGATGGTAATATTATTGGTGACGGCGAAATAAAAATATATATGGAAGGTGATGAAGATAATTATTTGACAGAAGTTAAAGCGACTAATTTAGATAATAAAACTTTTGTTTTTCAGCCAGTTAATTTATTGGGTTCGCCTTCGGAAAATACCGATTATTATGTTTATTTATCAAATGATATTCAAAAATTAAATGAAACTGAGGGCGTATTTGAAGATTGCGGAATTGATAAGTTCGCGGAATGGACATTTGAAGTAAGTAATAAAGTTGATATAACTCCGCCTCAAGTTAAAGTTGGTGGAATTTTTCCAGGTCCAGATAATGAGCAAGATTCAATAACTGAAGTTCTTGCCGCAAAAGCCAGCGGTGAAATAAGCGTATTGGGCATTCCAACAGGCAAAGAACTGGCTGTTTTTACTGATCCTGTTGGAGTAAAAAACGCGAGTTTAAGCGATTTAAATTTTTATTCCACGATAGAGGGCGTTTTGTTGCTGGCTGTGCAAGATAACGGTATAACAGTAAAATTGGAAAATTCAAGCACAGGCGCTGGTTTAGGTTCGGTTGAAGCTATTGATAATAAAGTTGTATTTACGGATTTGCTCACTTTAACATTGGATGTAGGAGAAATTTTTGAAGCTGGAGATTCATGGACTATCAATGCGAGCGCTTATATTACCGGAGACACTTTAACTGTTGGTGTAAAAACTTATGCTTTTGGCGCTGATGGAGATATTGCGATTGGAACAATAAACGAAACAGCGCAGAATATTGCAAGCGCTTTAAATAGCCATCCTGATGTTGCGGCAACAGTTGGCGCTAACATTATTAATGTGGAAGCAAGAGAAGCCGGAGTTGCTGGAAATAGCATAATATTAAGTTCAAGCGATAATGATAAAATTAAAATCACTGAAGAAATGTCAGGCGGACAAGCAGCGGGAGAAGAAATTGAAAAAATCGGACGGGAAGACAAGCCCAGAAATGCCGTAATTCAGATTGAATTTAATGAAGCTATAAATCCAATGTCTGTTTCCGGCTTGGCCTCTGATGTGCAAAATAAAATTAATATTGAGTGTTTATCCGGAGATGATTGTGTTGCGGCGAGCGATGGTTATTTTGCGTGCGACACTGATAATGACGGCAGTGAAGATGAAATTTGCCTGCATGGAAAATTTGCCTTGGCTCCAGGCTATAAGACTGTTGAATTTATTTCTAATAATATTTGCGGAGTAAACGGATGCGGAGAAAAAATTTATTGTTTGCCTGCAAGAAGTAATCTGCGAGTTAATGTAAACGCGGCGTTATTCGCGGATTGTTCCGCTGGTGAAATAAATTGCAGCGCTAAACCGCCTTATGTAAATTGCGTTGACGATATTTGCAAAAATGATACAGGTGAAAATTACCCGTTAAGCTCTTTAAGTATAAGCGGTATTGTTGATATGGCTCTAAATTCATTTGACGGCGATCGCAATGATTTGGCTGAAGGTTCGCGCGCGCAAAGCAATACGCCGGCATATAATGAAAATGATTTACTAGGTCTTTGCGCCGGAGGCGGTAATAACGGCCGGCTTTGCGCGGATGATAATAAAATAAATATTTGCGGCGATGGCATTAATTGTGAATCAGGAGCCGTACCGGTTTCATCCGTTGTTGATATTCAAAATATTCAAGGTGATGATTATGTCTGGTCTTTTTATATCGGCAACACAATTAAGGCCGGCGCTCCTGTAATTAATAAAATTATTCCAGATCATGGTAAAGAAAATGTGTCTTTAACAGAGCCAATGGAGATGACATTTGACGGGTTAATGATGAATACAAGTTTGCGCACAGGGCAGATCAATATTTTTAACGGAATAGAAACAGTCGTACACAGGGGGATTAATTTGCGCAGCCTAAATAATCGAGTTGTCGGCTATTGGCTGTCTAGCGTTAATATTGATGAACCTATTGACGGAGAGCCTGACTTTACAATTACTGAAATTAGGCATTCAGAATTTCCCCATTTTATAACTTTCCGCGCGCAAGCCGGTTCCGGCATTAAAGATATTTATCAAAATTGTTTTAAGCCAAGCGAAGGTCCGCTATGCGTGCCTAGCGATGTTTTACCTTCTTGCTGTCCAAACGGCGCCGCGATTGACGCGGTTGACGATGATGGGTTGGATAGCAAGGGGAATTGTCCGTAGTTTTTTTGTAATTCCAAACACTCACAGCCCCCATTTTTGTCATTCCCGATACACCCAGCCCCGCAGGGAAATAATATTAAATGATCGGGAATCTTTTTAAAAGCCACGAATATAAAATAACCCCCAAAGATGAAAAAAGAATATATCTTAAATATTAAAAATGGAAAAATATAATATTAAATTAATAAAAGAAAACAGTTTAACCTATCGTGTTTTTTCACTGATATACTGTAATTAACATGCAATGCTTTTAACGAGATTCCCGATCATTTATTAATAATTTCCCTGCGGGGCTATTGTGTGTCGGGAATGACAAAAAAACAGATGAAAAATAAATTAATAAAATTTAGCATTTTCATAGTAGTTATATTGGCGTTGTTTGCGGCGGTTGATTTTGCTTTGGCGCAGGATATTGGCATTGATTATGCCGGAAATTTAGGATTGCAGGAAACAAGCGAAACAGACGTTAAAGCTTTTATCGTTAATATTATCCGTTATGTTTTGACTTTTTTGGGAATTATCGCGGTAGTAATGGTAATGTATGGCGGTTTTGTATGGATGACATCAAACGGCCATCCCGACAGGATTCAGAAAGCAAAAAATATTTTAATTGCCGCTGTAATCGGCTTAATTATTGTTCTTTCCGCTTTCGCGATTGTAATATTTATAGTTGATATAACAAGCGATACTTTAGAGGGTTCTTGCGCGGTTGGCGATCCGCCAAAATTATGCGGATGCCAGGATATGGGTATAAAGACTTGCCAAACGGACGGCACTTGGGGGGATTGTTCATTGGATTGCGATTATGCGGGCGGTGAAAAATGCTGCTCTTGGGGATGCGATACTTCGTGCTTGGTGCCGCCGGAATTTAACATTGGCAGCACTGTTCCTGATGACGGAGAAGGAAACGCGATTAGAAATATAAAAGTTATTTTTAATTTTAACAGAACCGTTGATGAGACCGGTTTTACTGATGATAAATTTTTAGTTGAAGATATTGACAGCGGACTCCCTATTGTTGGCGGACGAGTTGTTGCCGGTAAGCGGATAATTTTTACGCCTGAGGCAGGATGCGGAGCCAATGATTGCGGAGCAACTAATTGTTTTGCCGCAGGACAAAAAGTGCGGGTTACGGCGGAAAACGGCGCGGGCGGCATATTAAGCGCCGGCGGAATAGAATTAACTTGTCCTATGGGAACAGGCTGCGTTATTGAATTTACGGTCGGCGATATTATTGACTGCGAAGACCCTGAAGTTAGCCTTGACTTCAATCAAATATGCGCGATTAGCAACAATGAATTATACGCAATCGCTTCTGATGATTCCGGTTTAAGCATGTTGGAATTTTTTGCTGATGATAGTTCTGTTTTAGATATTTCAAATCCGCTTTTGTTTGGCGGAGATTTAGCTGTTAGTACTCGCCCTGATAATCCGGTTTGGTGGGACGCAAGCGCGATTGACATTGGAACACCGGTAACAATCAGAGTTGACGCGAATGACATAGATGATCATTCAGGCAGTGATAGTGAAATTTTTAAATTGCGCCCGGCGCATTGCTGTAATGGTATTTTAGATGCCGATGAAGGCGAAGAAGGCGTTGATTGTGGAGGGTCTTGCGCCGGGTGTGAAGGCGCGGCATGCGGAATCAGCCTTTTTGAAAGTTGCGGCAGCGGTGATAATACAAATTGCGATGATTCACTATGCGCTTCCGGCTTGTGCGCTTGCACGAGTTTCGACACTGATACGGAATGCGGTGAAGCTGGGTATAGCGGCGGTATTACAGATTGCTGTATTTGCCAAGACGCGCCTATAATTGATTATATATCGCCAATGGGAGGTTTTTGCTCTTCTTCTACGGATGTTTATTGCGGTGATGATGACACCATTTGCGATGATATTACTTCAGGCGACGTTTGTGATGTTAAAACTTCAAATGCTTCGCTGGGTTCTTTGGTGGCGATTGGCGGACGTTATTTTGGCGCGTACGATCCGCTTATAAGTAAAGTTGAATTTGACGGAGTAATCGCAGAGTTAGCAGATACCGTAAACGCGAATTGTAAGGATAATTGGAAGGCTAATCAGATAATTGTTGTTTTACCTAACGGCTTGCCTCATAATCCGATTGTAAAAGTTACGGTTAATAGCGGCTATTACGACACAAGCGATGATGATCGTGGCGTTAAGATAAAATTTATTGTAAACAGCATTGAGCGCCCTGGCTTATGCGAATTAGAAAATATTATTACAGGCGATAATAGCGGTGTTTTTGAAGACAAATTGGAATTTCAAGGAATAAATTTAAATAATAATTTTGTTTTTTTTGGCAGTTATAATTCCAATGTTGCCGGAATAAATTCAATTTTTGGAAATTTAAGCGGAACTTCATCCGTGCCTAATTTAAATAAAACAGGAAAAATAACAGTATTTTCACAAGAAAATACAGATAAAGTAAATAGTAATTATTTGAAATTTATTAAAAAAGAAGAAGTAGATTCAGGACCGTATATTCTTTCTTTCAGTCCGAAAGAAGGGGCTGTCGGCCAATATATTACGATTATGGGCGGAGGTTTTGGTAATTCGCAGGGCGAATCAAAGGTGTATTTTGATTTGGATCCAAGCAATAATGACAGCGGCGATAGTATTGATTATGGAACACTAGCCTCTTTTGATTTTCCTGATATTTGTTCGGATTATCTTTGGAGTGATAATCAAATTTTAATAAAAGCGCCGGATGACTTGCCTGTTGATAAGGAAAATTATTTTATTGTTATTGATTTGCCGGAATTAGATGAACCGATTGATACTGGCGATGATTTTCATACCGGCCCGGTAGCCGATCCGCAATTTTTTTATGACAGTTTTTTGCCGCTTGCTCCAAGTCTTTGCAAGATTGATCCTGTAAGGGGGCCGAATAACAGTGAAATCAGCCTTTGGGGAGAGTATTTTAGCGATTATAATCCTGACGGAAGCTCTAAAGTTGTTTTTTATAATGAAAAAATTCAATCAGGCCCTTTGGCGGCTAATGGAATTATATTATGGGAAGCAGGCGATGAAGTTGATGAAATCAGAGCGGCGGTTCATGGCGAAGCGATTACCGGACCGGTAGCTGTGGTAAAAAATGGAAA
>JAYEHJ010000032.1:0-4054 GCA_034659435.1 Patescibacteria group bacterium
CCAACTGGTAAAATGCCGCCAATTTCAAATGGAATTATTGAATATGCTTTATTAAAAATAAATGTTTTGTTTTTAACATCATACTTAAATTTTAATGAAATATTTTTAAATATTTTACGCTCATAATACCAAGAGCCGTTAAATTTGAAATAATACCCGCCTCTAAAATCATATTTAGATGGAATTTTTATATTATCATCTATCAAAACTTTATAGTAGAATTTATTTTCTTCATGAATATTATTGTAAAAATCAAGATTTTCAGAAAATCCAAAACCTTTGATTTTTTTCAAATCCGTATCAAGCGAAACTAATTTTGGAATAATATTTTTATACATATTTTTATTTATAATCTAAAAATTTATTAATTTTGCCTATGCTTTTTAAAAATTCGCAATGCTTTTTAAAATCATTTAAAGAGCCTATTTTTTAATCTTTGCGGACAAATACCCAAATCCTCCAAACCCGAACTCGCAAGTCTTCATAAAAAACATACCGAGACTAACAACTGGTGAACGGAATAATTTATTTGGTTTATTAAAAAATAATTTATAACGGCTTAAAATTCCCGTCTGTTTGTTTATTTTTTCCCTGTGTTCGCTTAAACTCATATATTTTGCAAATTCCCACGCGTAATAATACTTTTTTTTCATGGTTTTAAGCAAGCTAATTTGCCCTTCATTATGATTGAGAAATTCAGCAGTTCTCTTAATCTGCCCGAAATTGCCAATCCGCTGGGATAAATCCCAATCCTCGCCGCTCGTCATACTCTCGTTGTACCCGCCAACTTTTAAAAAATCTTCGCGCGAAAAAAATCGCGCCGCTTCCATCCAGTCCACACCGATATAAAAACTTTTTTCAAGCGCTTTACACTTAGCCCAAAAACCATTTCCTATTGAATGCTCCGGAATAATCACTCCTCGCGCGCTTTTATCTGTCTCCATAATATTCACGCAAGATCCAATAACCTTTTTTGTTAATTCCATATCAGTATCAATAATCAAAACATATTTTCCAATTGCATTTTTTACGCCCAAATTTCGCTGAGCGCAGCGATGATCCCCTTTCTCTGCAAACACAAAAACTTTATCCGTATATTCCTTTGCAATTTCCACATCGTTCAACTTGCTGTTTCCATCAACTACAACAATTTCCATATTTTTATAAGTCTGATTTTTCAGGCATTCCAAACATTGCCGAAGCAATTTCGAGCGATCACGAGTTGGTATGACAATTGAAACCAAGGGGTTGCGCATAAAAATTAATCATTATATTTATAATTCAAGCTATGGCATCCAAAGCAAGGGGGTAAAAATCCGTTTTCTATTATTTTATCCTGAAAATCTTTTGACTCTTTTGAATTCCACATATTTTTCAAGCTAACTCCATCATCCAAATTCCCCATTTTATTGCCGAAACACAAACAAACATTAGCATTGCTTAATATGCTTAAAGAATTGAGCGGAGCAACACAAAGCGAATTTTCGTTTGGAAGCACTCCTGAATAATATTTTTCCAAATTATCAATCGCCGGTCTTCCTGATAATTTTGCTCTATAAATTTTGGCTTTATCATTAACCTTTTTAAAACCGGCGACTAGCTCTCTAACCTGATCCGGATTTAAATAACAATCTTCATTAATTAAAACACCGTCGTGATATTCGCCTAAACCAGTTTTATCAATATATTGCGTAATAACTTTTTGAATTTTATCCGTATAAAAACTATATTGTTGAATACATAGCTCATCAACGCCCAAATTTTCAACAAAATCATAAATTTCCGGCAACTTATTATAGTTTTCTTTTCTTACCACAGTATTTACTTTAATGTTTAATGATATTTTTTTAAAATTACTCCTTTTGCCAATTAAATTTTTAAGCCCTTGAATCGCGCGATCAAAAGTTTCCGGATTATCACCCTTTACTTTATTATGAATTTTTTTGTCATAATGATCCAAAGATACGGATAAAAAATTCAAACCAGAATTTAATATTTTATCAACATTCTCTGGCAAAAAAAATCCGTTAGTTGACATAGCGGTAATAATTCCGTTCTTTGACAGCAAATTTATAATATCAAAAGTATACTTATTAAGCATGGCTTCTCCTCCTGTAATATAAAACATTGGCTTGTATTTTTTTAATTCAGGCAATATTTTCTTAATATGATCAAGCGTGATCTGCTCTTCCGCAATATGCTTATTTCTGTAAGACGCGTTTAAACATCCCTCACAGCTAAGATTACACTTGTTTGTTATAAACATAGTTATTATGCGTGGAAATGGCGTCCGCTTGCGGAACAGAATCTTATCCATTGCCAAATTTTTGGCTGTACCTGGAAAAGCCAAGGCTAAATAAATTTTTTTAATAACATCAATATTGTTCTTAAAATCTTTTTTCATAAAAGTTATTAATTACTTCTTTAAAATTTTTATAACTATTTTCAAACGTAATTTTTTTGCTCCACTCCAACGCGTTTTTTCTTAATCTGTTATAATTATTTTTATTATTTAATAAATCCACAATATTTTTCGCTAAAACATCTGGATTGTTTTTTTCGCAGATAACCCCTGTTTTATTATTCCTCACGCTATCACTAAGCCCCGCAACATCGTAAACAACTGCCGGCGTTCCCTGGCTGGCGGCTTCGGTAACGACCAGTCCCCAGCCTTCCCTTACTGAAGTAACGCAAATTAAATGAGATTTTCGCATTAACTTAATTTTATTCTCTTTATTTACTCGCCCTAAAACTTCAATTGACCCGCTATATTTTGATTTTGAAATTTTATCAAGAACCTTTTTCCCGTATTTGCCGCCCGCGTCACCCGCCATAATCAATTTTAATTCAGGCATTTTTTCCTTAGCCGATTCAAAAGCGCTTACTATATGACAAGTCCGTTTCATCGCGCGAAACGCCCCTAAACTCAAAATTGTAGGCGCTTTATACTTTATAGCTTGACAGCTTTCTAACTTTTGGAGCGGACGAAGCCCTATCCCCTCGCTGATAATATTAATATTTTCTTTTTTAAAGCCAAATTTTACAAGATTATTTTTTGTGCTTTTTGAAACTGTTATTGCTTTGCTCTTTCGCAATAGCCATAAATATATCGGCTCTGCCAAATAACCGATTAAGCTAAAAGGCATTATCATTTCATAAAACCAAATTTCACGGCTAAGCTGGTGTACAAAAAGAATAGTCGGTTTGCGAGAATAAAATCGCGCAAAAAATGGAGCTGTATTTATTTCATCAATTATTAAATCAAATTGTCCTCGCAAATTTATTAAATAATAAATCATTGCCAAAAAATGCACAGTGTAGCGATTTCCTAAACGAATTATTTTATAACCGTTAATTGTTTCTTTTTTTTTGCATCCTAAAAAACTGCCTACTAAAAAAGTAACTTCATGCCCATCGGCAACCAATCGTTTAGCCAATTCCTCATTAACAACCTCAGCCCCTCCTGCCAAAGGATTTTTTTTATCTTTCCATGTTAGCCACAAGTAGTTCATAATTTAAAATTTGACCACTGATTATCACTGATTTTCCTGAATTTCACTGAATAATAAATAATCAGTACAATTCAGTAAAATCAGTGATAATCAGTGGTTCAAGACATTAACGCGCCACGGCGCGTTCCTACTTTTTACTCCGTAAAACATACAGCGGCCTATTCATAACTTCATTTTGTATATTGCCGATATATAAAGCAATTAAACCCAAACAGGCCAAAACTATACCTATTAAAAAAAGAATGATAACCGCTAAAATGGCCGGACCTGAAAAATTAAAGCCCAGTGGATCATTTAATATATATTTTTCTATAAAAATAAAAAGCCCTAAAGAGCCTGATAATAAAATAATGATGGCGCCAAGTTTTCCTACAAGCTTAAGCAAAAAAAGGCTATGTCCTACCAAAGTGTCAATAGTCAAACCAAAGAGTTTAAAAGGGCTATATCCCGCTTTGCCTCTTTTTCTTTCATTTGCCTTAAAATAAACAAAATCTTTTTTAAAGCCAAGCCAATCCAATAATCCCCTGGTAATTCTGTTTCCC
>JAYEHJ010000033.1:0-4046 GCA_034659435.1 Patescibacteria group bacterium
GCGATAAAGTTGTTGCTTCAAAGCCGGGTAAAAAGAAAAAAGGGAAAGATGAAAAAAAAGCAAGGAAATAAAATCTAACGAGAAAAAAGAAGAAATAAAAACAGAAGAAAATAAGGCTAAAAATACAGAAAAAAAAGTTGAAGAACCTGAAAAAATTGACAAAAATTAATGTTTGTGCTATTATTTTAAGCATAAACGAAAGTATATGTCATAAATGTTCATTTTAATTATTTTTTATTTTAAAGGGGTGGTTAATGAAAAAAATAGAAATATTTTTTATTGCGCTAGGTGGTATTTGCGGAATTATTTTAGTATTTTCTCCGCTTGGAATCTTAATCGAAAATTTTTATTTTGATTGGATAAATGAAAATTTTTTAACAATATTAACATCTTCTTTAATCGGTACAGTAATTTTTCTCTTATTATTACTCAAAAAATAATTTAACAAAAAAAAGAGGAGGACTGATTTTTTGTATTAGCCTGCATATTTTATTTTTGCGGGCATAAAATATACAAAAAATTCAACTATTAATGTTTTTTGGGCGCTTCATTCTTTCAATGGAATAAGCGCCCTATTTTAATTGACTTTTATTAGAATTTATAGCAATATAGAGGTAGTAGGATTTAGAATAATGTAAAAAAAATTTTGTGAATTTGTAATGTTATGTTTAATTTTTTCCATACAAATATACCTGATTCTGTTTTGATAAATATCGGGCAAATTAAAATTTATTGGTACGGACTGTTTATTGTTACCGGAATTTTGGCCGCGATGGCTGTTGTTTTGAAATTGGCTGAAAAACATAAAATTTCAAAGGAAGCAATAATTGATTCGGTTTTTTATCTGGTTGCCGGCGGAATTATCGGCGCTCGCGCCTATCATATTTTTTTAGAGTTTCCTTATTATTTTAATAACCCGATAGAAATAATTAAAATTTGGCAAGGAGGGCTTGCGATTCATGGGGCGATTCTCGCCGGCATTGTTATCGCTTATTTTTTCGCGAAAAAACATAAAATAAATTTTTGGCGGCTTTTGGCTGTTTACACTCCAGGACTGGCAATCGGCCAGGCAATCGGCCGCTGGGGCAATTATTTTAACCAGGAACTTTTCGGATTGCCAACCAATCTTCCTTGGGGAATCCCGATTGAACCCGCCAGCCGCGCGCTTGAATATTACGGCGCCAACTATTACCACCCAACCTTTTTATACGAAAGCCTTGGCAGTTTATTAATATTTATTATTTTAATTTTTGTTCATCGCTTTTTTATAAAAAAAGATTTAAAATTTTACGAAATAATTGTTTTAATATACTTGGGGCTATATTCAATTTTAAGATTCTGCCTGGAATTTATCAGAATTGACAAAACTCCGGAAATACTGAATTTACGCTTTCCGCAAATCATAAGTTTATTAATTTTGCTTATAATTAGCCTGTATTTAATAAAAAACAGAAAAAAATATCATTTGCGCTTGAAAAAAGTTTAAACTTATGCTACTATATTCTGGTAGCTCTCACGCTTAAAAAATAATTTGTAATATTTGAATACTTATTCGCAGTATTTGGATTATATATTATATGCCAAACAAAAAATCAGCAGAAAAAGAATTGCGCAAAGGCGCGAAACTTAAAATTTATAACAACAAGATAAAAGATAATTTAAAAAATCTTTTAAAAAAAAGCAAAAAAGCCATTGAAGCCAAAGACAAGCAAGCAAAGGAATTAGTCGGAAAAACCCTGAAAGCTTTAGACAAGGCCGCGCAAAAAGGCGTAATCAAAAAAAATACCCGCGACAGGAAAAAATCTCGGCTGCATCATAAGTTAAATAGCTCGGCAAAGGTTTAAAAATATAAAAAAAACCGTGAATTAAAATTCGCGGTTTTTTTTGTTAAATTGTTGAATTGATAAATTATTTACAATATTCAACAATATAACAATATAATTCAAATTTTCGTGATCATAAGCGCCAATTCAGTTTTTAAATCTCCTTGTCCGGTTTTTAATTGCCTATCTAACTTAATTAAATGCGAGAATATTTTTTTTAAAATCTCCATTGAAAAATTTCGCGCTTGTGTAAAACTTTTTTGCGCCACAAAAGGATGGAGCTTTAATTCGCTTGCGGCCTTGCGCGCGGTATGCCCCAAATCAATTGCCTGCCTTATTTGCAATAAAATTCTAAATTGTCGTGTAAGCATATGCATAAGATAAGCTTCAGCCAAGCCGTTATCCAATTCTTTTTCCAATAAATCCAAAGACGCTTGTTTGTTTTTTTGGCTAATCGCGTCTGTTAAGGCAAAAATATTTTCAGCAAATTTTCCTCTTACCATTTCGGTAACATCTTTATCATTAATTTCAGTTCGCCCGGCATCCTCAATCAGTTCAGGGTTTCGCGCTTTTTTATAGCTGATTAATTTATCAATCTCATTGGAAATTTGCCACAAATCACTGCCGACCAAGCCTGCCAGGCATCCTGAGGCGCGCAAAGAAATTTTTCCGCCCCGTTCTAAAACTGTTTTTTTAATCCAATTAGCTGTCTCAATATTTGATAATTTTTTAAATTGCTGGACAAGCTTTTGCTTTAATAAAAATTTAAAAAATTTATTAGCGCCCAATTTTTCTCCGCTGTGCTCATCATAAAAAATAATAATATTATCAGTTTCTTTTTTTTCAAGTATTTCCAATAAAGGTTTTTGTAATTTTTTGTTTTTTAAAACATTTTCAATAATTACCATTTGCTTGGAAACAAACAAAGACTGAGCGGAAAAAGCTTCATTAATTTCATTTAAGTCGGCAGTTTCGCCGTTTATTAGCTTTATATTACTGCCTCGCGTGTCAACATCTTTAATAAACTTAAGCTTTAATTCATTTAATTTTTGCCGGCCGCGATAAGTGTCTTCGCCGTAAAGAAATATAATCATGGCTTTATTATATATGAATTTCAAGATATTTCAAGGCTTTATCTGTTATTTTTTATATTCAGTGGTATAATAAATTATATTTTTATTATCAGGAATATGAATAAAAAAGAAAGAAAAAATAAATCAGTTAAAATAGAAAAAGCGATATAACGCATAAAACCATTCAAAAATTTAACTCACTAAAATAAAATTATTTTATAATTTCCCCTAAAATAAGCCAAAAAAATCCATCAACCATTGACGGATTTTTTGTTTTGTGCTATTGTAATATATCATAAAACCAAAATACCCACTTTAATTTCATGCTATTCCGGCGGCAGCGAGCCTGCAAAACGGAGCTAAAAGGCGCTAGACGCCTAAGGCATCCACTATCATTGCCGGCCCTCCGCTGGAATAGCGTGGGATTAAACACAATTTTTAGGCGAATAAAAATCAAAACCGTGAAATAAAATAGAAACGACAAACAACATATACTTTCAAGAGCATATCCCGCAAAATGCTCTTTGACAATAGAATATAAAAATTTAATTTTTGGATATAAGGAGGAATTGAAAATGGAAAAACTATTGGAATTTTTAAATTTGATGAAAGATGAAATTATTTTTTTAGCGATTATGCTGGCAATTGTCGCATTAGCGCTGATACTTTATTTTGTTGTATTAAAGAAGAAGAAAGATATTTATTTAGTTTGGCTCTTTGCAATTCATTATTGTTTTATGTTTGTTTGGCAATTATGGTTTTTATATTTTGAATTTTTAAAGAACAAATGGTTTGAAAACGCATATGCGATAGTATTTATCGCGGCGCTTGTTTGTGCCGCCGTAAAAAGCATTTTTATTATCAAGGCAAACCAAATGGGAATTAGAATTACTTGGGGCATTCCAGGAGAGCCAATAGAGTCTGGACCGCATATCGCTGTTTGGCCAATTCAAAAAATAGTAATAGTCCCAACAGAATTACAATCAATTGCATTTGCCACAAATTCCGTAATGACAAAAAGGGGAAGAGTAAAAGGCTACCAAGATGTAATTGAATCAGCTGAAATTTCAGTATTGTTCACGCTTTATTATTATTTTGACAAGAGCGAGTTGGCGGCAACCGTAAAAAGAGTGTCAGGATTCAATGAAAA
>JAYEHJ010000034.1:0-13385 GCA_034659435.1 Patescibacteria group bacterium
CATTTCCACAAACATCTCCAAAATCAATTTCTTTATGAATATTGCTTGGATTAATTTTATCAAGCATTTTTTTCAGTCTTATTTTTTTGGGAAAATTATTTTCTATAATTTTTATTGGCATTCTCACGCCAAAGCTATTGTCCCGTTTTTGTATTTTAGTTTCCATAAATTTTAAGTATATACATTAAAAAATAATTTATTAACATATTGCTTCGCGCGTCTATATCCCAACAATCAAGCGGAATAAAAAATTTATTATCGGGATAATTAAATTAAACGCGAAAATTATAAAAAACATCACTAAAATCATGCCGTATCTTTCCAGTTTCATATAGCTATTTCGCGCTTCCACGGGCAAAAACGGCATAAGTACTTTTGAACCGTCAAGGGGCGGAATCGGCACTAAATTAAAAATCATCAAGAGCAAATTTATCTGCACAATAATCGCCAATAATGTAATTAGCATAATATTATCCCCTAGCGGCGCAAAACGTAAAACAAAACCGAAAAACAAAGCGGTAATCAGGTTTGCCGCGGGTCCGGCAATGGCTACTTTCGCGATGCCGTATTTTTGATCTTTAAGATTATACGGATTAAAAGGCACCGGCTTTGCCCAGCCGAACACAAAAGGAGAGCCTGTTATCACCAATAAAAAAGGCAAAAGTAAAGATCCGAAAAAATCAAGATGCACAATCGGATTCATTGTCAATCTTCCGGCATCCTTGGCTGTGCTATCCCCAAGCCTGTCAGCCATCCAGCCATGCATATATTCATGAATAACAGCGGAAAAAATTAAAACCACTACTTGAAATATTATAATGTTAATTGAAATATCCATATTTCAATAATGATAACACGCCTTGCTTTTTTTGGCAAAATATGATATTATAAAATTTGTCAGCCCAAGGCTGATCCGCCTCGGGCGGATAATTAAATAAATTCAAGAAAATAAAGTTATGGCAAAAAAATGCGATCTATGCGGACGCGGATCAACCAAAGGCGTGTCTCGCTCTCATTCAAATATTAAAACTCTAAGACGGCAAAATATTAATTTGCAATCAAAAAAAATTAACGGAAAAAAAGTGAATATCTGCGCAAAATGCATTAAAACTGCCGCTAAAACAAAATAAAACAATTTTGATTACAAAAGCGCCAAATTGGCGCTTTTTTGTTTTGCGTAAAAATATCAAAATTTCACATAAAATACAATAAAATAAAAATCACAAATAAAATACTGAATTCTATCGCAAAAATCTTTATAAAAGTAATTCCCATTTTATCCGGATTAACTAACATAAAAAATATTAAAATTAATATATTCTATAAATTCAATTTGGCTTTAACCAGATTAACTATATCATCAAGCCGCCAATCGGTTTTTACTAAAAAATCATAAACTCTGAATTTCGTGGCCTCAGACACGCTATCGGAATCGCTTAAATTTGTAAGCATGATAATCGGCACTTCTCCTCCCCATTGCCTGCTCTTGCGAATTTTTTTCATAACCTCAATTCCTTCAATTTTCGGCATAATAATATCAAGCATAACCAAATCCGGTTTTTTGTCAAACGCCTTGACAAGCGCTTCCTCGCCGTCTTTAGCTTCCAAAACATTAAAGCCGGCGCCAATAAATTTTTTAGATAAAGCCGCAAGCATTGCCGCTTCATCCTCCGCGATTAAAATTGTTTTTTTATTTGTCATATTTAAAATATATTAAAATATATTAGCTTGATAATTTTTTAGTTCCTGCTTTTCTTTTCATGCCTTTAAGCGGAATAGTTATAAAAAAGGTTGTGCCATTGCTATTTTGATCAATTGATTTTTTATTTTTTTTGCCTAAAAATTCCAAACTTGGCGATTGAAACCAAATCTTTCCGCCGGATTTCTCTATGATTGCTTTTACAATATAAAGGCCCAATCCGGTTCCGACTGATTCAATTTTTCTAACGTTATCCGCCCTGAATAACTTGGTAAAAATTTGCGGCTGCTGCTCCCTTGGTATTCCGCAGCCATTATCTGAAATTTTTATATAAACATCAGTTTTGGTTTTTTTTATCTCAATTCTGATTACTCCTTTTTTAGGCGCGTATTTAGCCGCGTTAGAAATTAAATTTTCAAAAACCGTTTTTGTCAGGCGCGGATCCAAGTTTATAATCGGCAATTCATGGTAAAATCTTTCCAGCTTAATTTTCTTCTCATCAATCTCCGGTAAAAACTTCTGTATGGCAATATCTACTTTTTTGATAATATCAGTCGGCTCAGGTTCAATGGAAAATGTGCCGACATCAATACGCGACACATCCAGCAAAGCGTTTACCAATTCAATCAATCTTTCATTACTGACATAAACTTCTTTTAAATATTTTTTCTGCTCTTTGCTGATATCGCCGGCGTCGCCGGCGATTAAAAAATCCACATACCATTTAATTATTGACAAAGGCGTTCTTAGTTGATGAGATGCCAAGGCAACAAAATCGGTTTTCGCGCGGCTAATCTCTTTGTGCTTGCTTACGTCTTGCGCTATGCCGGTCTGCAAACGAGACACTAATTCATTCAAGGCGTTTTTTAACTGCCCGATTTCATCTTTTTCTGTAATTGTAAATTTTTTGCTTAAATTACCAGCCGCCATTTCCTCTATGCGATAAACAAGTTTAATGATTTTTTTGGAAAAACGCCAGCTTATTAAATACGCTGTTAAAAAAGAAAACAAATAAACAACCGCTCCCAAAATCAAAACTTGCTGCAAAGAATCTTTAATTACAAAAACCGCGATCACAATAAAAATCGTGGCAAATCCGGCTAAAATTAATAATATTTTATCTGAAAAATTTATTTTCATTTTCATCTGAATAATTTAATAAAATTTACAGCTATTTAAGAAGTTTAATATAATCATCCACTGCTTTTTTTGAAGAATACCAATTTCTTTCTTTTTTAACAGCCTCTAATTTATTATTTATCGCTAATTTTTTTAAGTAAGCAGGAGAATAATTACAATATTTTGACAGTTCCGCAAGAGTCAATAATTTATCTTCCTTTTTTTTTGATGGCTTTAACATATCCAAATATATATTTAAACTCCTTATAGCGCTTTGCGCTAAAAATTCGCATAAATTTTTATAATCCCCATTGTCTGCTTCAGACAAAACTCTATAATATCTTCTTCTGTCATTTTTTAAAATTATTGCCATTGGATACCCCGCGTTCATAATTAAAATATTCATTATTATTCTTGAAGCCCTGCCATTGCCGTCCCAAAATGGATGTATGGCAACTAATTTATGATGAAGTATGGCTGATAATTCAACAATATGATAATTATTCTTTTCTTTTTTTATCCATTTTATTAATTTTTCCATTTCTCCAGGCACCTCAAATCCGGAAGGAGGCTTATGATCGCTTCCCGATATAAACACATCACCGTTCCTGTATATTCCCGCAATTTCACTATCTGCTTCTTTAACCGCCAAAGAGTGAATTTGTTTTATTAAATATTCTGAAATAGTATTTTTTTTATTAATATCAATAAGTTCATACAAAAAATCCAATGCTTCTTTATGATTTTTTACCTCTAAATGCTCCTTTAATGATTTTCCTTTAATTGTTAAACCCTCGCTTATTATCCAAAAAGTTTCTTTTTTAGTTAATGTGTTTCCTTCAATGGCATTGGAATTATAAGTCATTTCAATCTGAAAATTTTCTCTTATTTTATTTAAGAGAGTCTTATTAATCGGCCGCAGTTTATTTAACGCGCCTAATTTTTCTTTTAATAAATTTTTAGTTTTTTGTGACAAATACATAAATTTAATACAGGTACGATAGTAATATAACTATCGTATCGTACCCTTGGTGTTTTGTCAATACAGTGAGTCAACTATTTCTTTTGCTTGCTTTATAAAAAATTTTTAACAATCTCATCCAATTTATTTTGTTTTTTTATTTGTAAATTTTTGCAGCTAACAGCCATATCTGGAATAATCGCGGTTTTAAAGCCGAGCTTTTCCGCTTCTTTCAGGCGCTCTTTTAATTTTCCGACTTTCCTGATTTCTCCGCCCAAACCGACTTCGCCTATTACGACTGTTTTTTTATCAATGACTTGGTTTAAAAGCGATGATGCAATCGCCAAACAAACCGCCAAATCCAAACTCGGATCGCTCACTTTCAAACCGCCGGCGATATTTAAAATCACGTCCTGATTGGTTAAATTTATATTGGCGCGCTTTGTTAATACAGATGCCAAAACCTGCAAACGATTCAAGTCAAATCCGGATGACTTGCGTTGCGGGTATCCGAAAACCGTTTTTGTGACAAGTGCTTGTACTTCAACTAAAAACGGCCGCGTACCCTCCATTATCACGCCGACAACAGAGCCTGATATTGCCAGCGCTTTATCATCCAAAAAAACCGCGGAAGGATTGCTTACTTCTTTAAAGCCTTGTCCTGTCATTTCAAAAACGCCCAGTTCATCAACCGAGCCAAAACGATTTTTTGAAGCCCTGAGCATGCGGTAATCGTGTCCTGTTTGGCTTTCTAAATATAAAACCGCGTCAACAATATGCTCCAAAGATTTTGGTCCGGCAGCCGAACCGTCTTTGGTAATATGCCCTGTCAAAATTACCGCGATATTATTTTCCTTGGCTAATTCCAAAAATTTTATAGTACAAGCCCTTATCTGATTAATACCGCCGGCTTCGGATAATACTTCTGATGAATACATGGTTTGAATTGAATCCACCACAACTAAAACGGGCTTGTCCGCCATAGCTTCAGCGTCAGCAGGCTTATTACCCAGAATAGCCGGAATTATTTTTTCAACATCGGTTTCACTGATAAATCGCACGCCCTTAATATCGCATCGCAATCTTTCCAGCCTGTCTTTTACTTGAACAGACGACTCTTCACCGCTGATATAAATTATATTTCCATATTTCCTTTTGTTAATCGCGTCTATCATCTGCGCCAACAAGGTTGATTTTCCAATTCCGGGCTCGCCTGCCAAAAGAAGCAAGGATCCCGGCACAACTCCGCCGCCCACTACTCTGTCTAATTCATTTATTCCGGTAGCCATTCTCGTTAAATTTTGCGATTTTATTTCTTCCAAATTCACTATCTTGGCGCAAGCTGATATATGTTTTTGCTTTTCTTGTTTTTCTCCGATAAATTGCTCGCTTAAAGTCCCCCAAGAACCGCACTCTAAACAGCGCCCAATCCATTTTGAAGACTGCGCGCCGCATTTTGAGCATTCATAGATTGTTTTTGGGGATTTTGGCATTTTTTGACTTTTAGCTTTCCTTTTTTAACATATCCATTTTTTTATTCTTCGTGATTATCTTTGTATTATTCAACACTAAAATCTTCTGTCCAGTCTTTTTTTGTCCACTGCTTAAAATCTTTTAACGCGCCATTAAGACGCGGATTGTCCGGATCGTTTGCTATCATTTCTCTAATTCTTTTATCATATTCAATTGTTTTTTTATTCACGCCTTCTTTCGCGCCATCAATAGTCCCCTCAAACATATCTTTTACACCACTAGCTGTAGACTTGTATTCTTCCTCTTTCAGTTTCTCATTTTCATTGCCCAGCTGCGCGTAATTGTTTTCAGCTTGCGCAGAAGCATGTTTAATTGCCTCACTGGCAAGTGTTTGATTATCGTATTTGTCTACATTCTGTTTTAGCCAGCCAGCAATATATTCCGCGACCTTTCCGTTGATTTCTAATGTTTTTTCAGAACGTTCTTCTTTTTGAATTTCTGAAAGCATGGCGCATATTCTTCCCTCTACTCCGTTCCAATCTATGTTCGGAGATTCTAAATGGTAAAGAAGGTCTTTTTTACACAATTCTGTTGATGAAATTTTATTGATTTCATTGGCTGTATCGGCAATTTCTTTATTATCCTGTTTTTCTTGTTTTGATTTTTTCATTTCTAATTGTTTGTTTTGTTCGGCTTGGTATTCTTCCGTAGTTTCATCAATGCGCATAGCTCGACTGCTAAGCTCTTTGTCAATTTCCTCTTGATTTATCTCAGGAACATTTGGTGTTGTTTCTTGTGGCTTAATAAAATTTTCTTTTTTGTTCATATGTTTAGTTTAATTATAAAAAAAATTAATTTATTCTTCATAACATCTTTATTTGTGACTACCCACCCTCTCTAAATAATACTCATATTAGCTAAAATTTTAACCCCATGTTTAAAGTTCATTTTAAAAACTTTACTAACATTAAATATTATTTAGCAAAAAAACCTGAATAGTTACAATTTTTTATACTTGTATTCTTTTTGTAAAGAATTAATCCATTTCTACCGGCAGATTTGTATAAAGAAACTTCGTATTTATTATCAGAACAGATAGTCCTTATAGATTCTGCTAATGCAGTTTTACAAGCTTCAAATTGTTCATCACTTGTTCCTCTGCCAACGTCAAGCGGCCAAATTCTCGCTGTACCGCCTTGTTTTAATAAACCATCAATGTTGAATATAAGTTGTTTAATTTCTTGAGGATCGCCTACATAAGATGGGACAGAATATTCAGCCCAAATTTCATCGGCAGAGATATTTAGTGATTCTATTAAATTATCACTACAAGCATTGAGTGAAATAACATGATCTGCGTCTTTCTCAGGATTTTCCACAAAAGGATCAATATTTAAAATATGGGCTGGATGAATATCATATTCTTCCAATTCTTTTTTTAGTTTGCTGCGCCCGCCACCAAACAGAATTATTTCTTTACCATTTAACATTCCTTTTGCTAATCCTCTTGTCTCTTCTGTATTGTATTGAAAAAAAAGAGTATTCCAATAAGTTTCTCTTTTGGCGGATCCTTTGCCAGGTTGGATTTCAAAAAATTTTCTGCTACGTTGCGTGGTGTCAAAGCTATCACTGCTAAATTCATCGCCTTGAAGTTTGGAGTGCCCACCTATGCTATCAGAAACTGTTTTCAGTACTTCATCAATATTCTGTTTGGCGTTTCTATCATCATAAGAAAGTTTAGCATTTTCAGCTATAGCAGCTATCAAAGTTTTTATTTCTGGCGATAATTCTTCTTCCGTTGAACGAGATGGATCAAATAAAAGACCTTTTTCTTTTTCTAGTTTTTTTGTCACAGCATCTTCAGTACGATGTAAGTAAGCCGCTTGTGATTCGCCTTCATATCTTAATACTTCTAACGATGGTGGAATCTCTTTACTCTGCACTATTTTGGTGTCGGGTATATTTTTTGGTTGTTCCATGTTCATGTTCGCTTATTAAAAATAAATTTGTTCCGATTAAATTTACCCGATAGAGCAAAAAAATTTTTCATTATGTCGTATAACATTTGCGTGTATGAGAAGTTGTGAAGTAATTTGGGCGGAAATTTTTGTAAAAAACCGCAACCTCATACACGCTGTTGCACGATGTAATGAAAAATTCTTAATTCGCCGATAGGCAAATTTTAATCAGGGCAAATTTATTTTTTTGATTCCAAATACTCTTTTACTTGATCCTTGTCGCCAACGATCTCAATTTTTACTCCTGGCATTTCTGTTTTTTTACCCAAAGCGCCTTTATGTTCAATCGTAAATCCTGTTAAAGTAAATAAGTCAGGTCTTTCTTTTAAACTCGCCACGAACTCTGCCGAAGCATTATTAACTGGCTTTCTACTAAGCCTCATTGAAGGTGTAAAAGCGTCACTAAATTTTTCAACTGGTGTAACTCTTAATGTTCCACCTTGTTTGAGTGATAAAATCGAGCGACTATAAAAATTTTTTACTTGCTCAGGCGTAAATGCGTAAGTCGGCAAAGAGTGGAGTCCCATTATTTCATCAAATCTATTTTCAGCTATCTCAGTTTCATAAAAATCACCTTTTCTAACGTCGTCAGCTATTTCAGGATCGGATTCAGCAATCGGATCTATGTTGGTTACAGTACAATCAATGCCTCTTTTGTCTAATTCTCCTTTGATTGGTGAAAAACCACCACCCACAAGCAATAATTCTTTGCCAGATAATGCCTGTAATTCATCGTCGCTAATTTTTAATAGTCTTTGATATTCAGCTAATGGCCTGGCAGTCTTTTTTTCTTTCTTCATGTCAAGTTCGTGTTCAGCGATCTTTGTTGACTCTTGTCGTTCCTCGGTCTTTGCCATTGCTTCGGATAATGCCATAAGTATACTATTCTGCATTTCGTCGCCTTTAAGACTTGATTCAATTTTGCGAACACAATATTCAAACATTGGCTTCCCTTTGTAATGTTGTAAAATTTGTTCTAAATGAGCGTATTCTTTCCTGTTTGTTATTTCTTTAGTTAAGTTTGGCGCAAATTCAGAATTTTTTAAGGCGGCCTCTGTCAATCGTTTGGTTTCAAAATGTTGAGCATACCCGTTAACCCAGCTTTCAATTTCTTCTTGTCCTTTTGGAAAATCAATTTGTTTTCCTTCAACATCATGCCCTTGTGAAGAAAAACGCTCGGTGATTCTACGAATTACCTCCGCTTTTTCAGAATCAGAAAAATCGAGATAAGCATGCAATTTCTCTTGAGATCCTGCCGGTATTTCAACCTCTGCTGGCACATCTTCTGATGGCTCTTCTTTTTCTGAAACGATATCCTCTTGTGGTAGTTTTTCAAGATCCATATTTTGTATTAAACAAAAAAATAAATTTGCCCTAATTAATTTGCCCGATATGGCAAAAAGAATTTTTCATTATTTCGTACAACAAGTTATATCTGAACTAATTGTTTTTTCATTTAAAATAAGTTAAAATTATATTATAAATTTCTAATCAAACAGGAGTATGAATGGAAATTATAAATATCTAAGCAAAAATCCTGTTTGTATGTTAGCACAAAAGTTAAGATTACACAATTTTTGTACTATTGCATAGTCAAGGTTACATTCTGGGGATAATTATTATATATACTTTGTTATTTCTTGGACACAATTCAAATTAAATATAACAAATTATATATAAATTTATTATTTTTCTTGTTAAAAATTAATTAATATAAAAAAACAATCTTGCGTGATTTGTTCACGGAATGCTGTAATCAATACGCAAAACTTTTAACGAGATCCCCGATCATTTATTTATAATTTCCCTGCGCGCGCTTGTGTGTCAAAAATGACAGAAATGAGAGGACTATATTATGTCGTGAACTACAAAAAATGTGGTCAAGGTGCGTCAAAAACTATGTTTAAGGAGTATCAGGAGTGACATGCGGGAGTGATAATGAGTAACTGCTCTCAATCAACTCATCCAACTCCCCTGCTTCAATTCCACCCAAGTATCCCTGATTATTAACATATACAAAAGGCACTCCGTTAATTAATAGGGCGTCGGCTTCAAAAATATTATCGTTGATTAATTTTTTAACTGATCCTTTGTTAACGCAGTTTTGCCATTTTTTAACATCCAAACCTGTCTTTATGGCTGTCTTTCTAAATGCGGCTTGACTTAAATTTGTTGCCTCAGAAAATAATTTTTCATTGTATTCCCAAAACAAACCCTGTTCATCGGCGCAGCGCGCGGCAACAGCCGCCATATATGACGCAGAGGTAAAATCAGGCTCAGGATAATCTTTCCAAATTAATTTTATTTTATTTTCATACTTTTTTATGCTTGCCTTTATCATTCTCAATTGCTCGGCGCAATATTCGCAATCATAATCAGAATAAATAAAAATAGTAATCGGCGCATCAGCAAAACCTAAAACCGGATCTTCTGTCCGCAAAATCGGTTCCTTAATCATATCTTTTAAATTAGGAACTTTGGTAATATACGGATCGGAAATATCAGCGTCTATTTGCCTTGCCTGGCTTGGATAACTTTTTTCATTTGTTTCAATTAGGTGATTATAATAATTATCTAAATAAACAGCCAAATAAATACCGAACAAAAACAAAAAAGCCGATAATGAAACAATAACAAAAAAATACCCGTAAACTTTATTTTTATTTATTTTTTTTGACATATAGTATAAATACAAGAGGTTCGGCCTCTACGATTTTTAACGAAATATATAATTTTATTAGTTTGATTATACAAAATCGTAGAGGCCGAACCTCTTTACTCTCTCCAATAAACATTATCAACTTTCCATGCTCCGTCTTCTATTGTAAAATCAATTAAAATATCTTGAGTAAAAGCATTTGAATAGTTATTCATTGTTCCTGTTGCTTCTCTTCTGCGGGTAGAAACCAATACGCCGGCAAAACCTAAGTCATCGTCAAAATCTTTTAACTCCGATGCAACAGCCTTTGTTGTTATGCCGTAATAAATGGAAGTATCATATTTTTTTTCTTTTTGCTCTTTTATGTAACTATCCGACCATTTTTTCATTTTTGAACTCATAAAAATTTTCAAACTGCTAATATTGCCGAAATTGGATTGATTGGAATAAGTTCCAAAACGTTCGGCAAAAGAACCGGCAATTCTGACTAAATCCTTTTTGCCTACTTGCTCATTTTCTGCTTCAATATCATTTTCCTCAAAATCTCCAATCGTAATTTCTCTCGGCTTTTTACTTGCGCCGTCTTGGCTGGAATTTATCTGATCTTCATTAATATTAAACGTTTTGGGAATTTCATTATTATCATTATTATCCGTTGCGGAATTCTTATTTGCACCGTTTATTAAATTTAAAAAATCGCCGGCGAAAAAAACATAAACAATACCGGCCAATAATACTACGCCAACTAAAATAATTATAAAACCAAATATTTTTTTTTGCATATATTTTTATAATTTATTTTATTTAATTAAGCTATTTCCATATCTTTAACGGCTTCTTCTTTACCTTCTTGATTGTTCTCTTGCCCTAAGTTTTCCGCGAATTCTTTTTTTGCTTCTTCAATTTCCAAAAGCTGGCGCGGATCAGACGTGATTAGCTGATCTTCGGTGTAAGAAGCGACTATTTTAATGGCCGCGTGCTTTGTGCCGGCAAAAAATATCCCTTCTCCGACTCCGCATTCTAAAAGCAAGTATTTTTCCCCTTCAGTTAAAACAAAAGTTTTCTGCACTAAATCAATAGAAGCGCTTGACTGCTTTAATAATAACTGCAAAGACGAATTAGTCACAATCGCCTGACCGTAAGGCGAAACCAAAAAATCATTTACGTCTTGCGTAATAGTGGTTACGCCTAAATAATATTTTCTGCATCTTTTAACCAGAGCGAAAATAAATTTCGCGCTATCCTCATGCTGCATCAGCCACCAAGCTTCATCAATTACCAATATGCGCTTTTTGGAAACGCTGCGAACAACATTCCAAATATAATTAATGATCGTGTAAATCGCTATCGGCCTTAATTCATCCTCTAAATCACGCACTGAAAAACATACTAAAATATTATCCATTTTAACATTAGTCGGACTGTTGAACAAGCCTGAAAAAGTTCCTTGGGTATATTTTCTAAGCCTCAGAGCCAAATCAGCCCCGCCTTCCATTCCTTCCATAATATCCTGCAAATCCTGCATAATAGGCGGCTCAACGGTTGCCAAATCGCAATCAGGGGTAATATCTTTTTTTGCGTAAGTTTCCAATAAAGCGCGGTCAACTACTGAATCTTCTTCATGGTTAAGGTCGCCAAGCATTAAGCGAATCAAGCCTTTAACCGTTATCACGGCGCTGCGGATTATATCGCCTGGCCTGGAATCGCCGCCGATTGCGCGCGGCAAATCAAACGGATTAATTTTATTTTCACTGGACAATGACAGATTAACATATGTGCCTCCAACCGCGTCAGATAAATGCTTATACTCATGCTCGGGATCAATTACCATAACTTCGGTTCCCAGCATTAAAGAACGTAAAATTTCCAGCTTAACCGCATAGCTTTTACCGGCTCCGGAAGTCGCGAATACCACGGTATTGGCGTTTTGCAGGCTAAAGCGGTCAAAAAGAATCAAGCTGTTGTTGTGGCGGTTTATACCGTATAAAATTCCATTATCAGTAGTCAATTCGCTTGAAATAAAAGGAAATGACGAGGCAATCGGCGATGAATTCATGTTAAAAGTAATATATAATTCATCATTCCCAAGAGGCAAAGTGGAATTAAAGCCTTGCTCAGCCTGATAAAAAACTTTTTTTGAATAAACAAGGCGCGAACCGAAAATATTTTCAATTTCGCCGGTTAAGCGGCTTAATTCTTCTTTTTTTTCAGTATATATTGTTACATACAGCGCGAATTGAAAAAATTTTTCTATGCCCTGAGTTAAAGCGTCGCGCAAGGCTTCAATATCTCTTAGAGCTGTTTCGCGCAATGGATCGCGCGCGGCGCCCTTTTCCGCGTCGGAAATTATCTGCGCTTCCAGCCCGCCTACTTTCTTTTTTAATTGTTTTAAAATAATAGCGCTTTCAACAGGATAAAAAAACATAGCCACGTCAAAAGTGGAATTAAGATTAATAACCGGCGCGAACCAGCCAACGCTTATATAGCGCGGATAATTTATAATAAAAATAGTACGCACAAACTTATCTCCCAAAATCAAATAATCCGGATTTATTTTCATGCTGGCGGGAGCGATTAAATCATTTATTGAAATAATGCCGTGGCGATACGCTTTTTCTTCCTCAATATACTCTTTGGTTATATCAACCGAATGGCTTAATTCTTTAATTGATTTTTTCTCGGCTTCCGCGCGCCGCCGCTCCAATTCAAGCTCTTGTTCTTGCGCTTTTTTAGGCTCAAACATAATTTTTTAGGATATTATAAATCATTCACTAACACGTAATTGATTAACATCAACCAGCTTCTGATTAATTGAAGTGGCGGGATTATAAGTATTATAATATAATTCCAAAAGGCTTTGCGTATCAAGCTGGACTGATTGCAGTCCTATTGAACCGAGGCCGGAAATAATATTATCAACTCTGCGAGTTAATTCAACTTTGCGCCTTTGAAATATATTGCTTTTCATTTTAATTAAAGTCGCCGGCTTAAATATGTCAAAAAAACGGCTAAAAAAACCTTTCTGTTTGTCAGACAGCGGATTATAAGTTAAAACAACATAAAAGCGCTTGTTCATAATTTTACTCATTGAAATAAGCTCCTGAATATATTGTATATATTCATTGGTTTGCATCTTTAACAGCTCATTGGTCTGCTCTTTTTCTTTTTGCTTTAATGATTTTATATAATTTTCAATATTTAACTCGCGCGATTGGATAACGATCTGCAAAGGAAAATCAATATTATTTAAAAAACTGACATAAGCGGAAATAATCGCGTTCTGCTCATCTTCGCTTTTTAAGGCAAAATTAATGCTTGAAACCAAAATCACGGCCCGCAAAGTGCCATCGCGCATAATTACCGTGTCTTCTTTTACTTCCGCGATATCTAAAAATTTTTCCGTAGAGGAAGTAATTTTATTTCTTACCAATTTATTCTTAGACTTAGCCATATTTA
>JAYEHJ010000034.1:13485-19887 GCA_034659435.1 Patescibacteria group bacterium
AATTTAACGGTTTTAATGTTTTCTTTAATTTCTTTATTGGCTTGCGCGTTAACTTCTCCGCGATAAGCGCCACTAGTGTCAACAATCAAAGCCAATTCGCTTAAACGAGAAGCGCTAATATGCTTTTTGGTTATTGGCGCGTATTCTTTGATTATTTTTTTCGCGTCTTCTATAATATTTTCACCTTCATTAATCCAAACTCTTTTTTTCGGCTTCTTTGATGTTTGAATAAAATTTAATACAAAAAAATGGAAAGGCATTCCGTTTACTTTAAAAAACGCGAACACGCCGCTTATTGCAAAAATAGCAATGCTTGAACCTAAAAATAAAGAAAAATCAAAAAATTTATAGCACACAATCATTAGCATAAAACCGAAAAACATAATAATAAACTGCCGCGCCGTTATCGGCCCGATAATTTTATCTTCAACATCAATAAATTGCGGTACTGTAAATTGCTGCATAATATTTAATATCTTAATGTTTTATTCAGTTCCATTATCAACAAAAACTCTTCCTTGTTCAAACAATCTTCTCCTTTTTCTTGCCTGCTGTTTATTATATCATCAATTCCCCGGTTTGCGCTAATGCTTTCTTTGCCGATATCCAAATACATTTTATTCAGCTTGCTTTGCCGCCAAGCCTTAATGCCTGACAATCGCTGCGCGTAATTTTCTTCTTCCAAGAATTCAATTTTTTCTGATATTTTTTTTATTCGCACGCTTAAATCATCGCTTAAGCGGCGAAAATTAAGCAAATCCATTTCCTTTAACTCATCAATCGGACCAAGCAATTTTGGAGTATGCTTAACATCGTCCATTCTTGCTTTTCCGCTTTTTACCTTGGGACGCTTCAGGGAGGGTTGCTTTGCAATTTCAAATTTTAATTTAGACGGCTTAAATATCTTTTTTTTATCTTCTATTATTTTTCCCGCGCTTTCAATTTTAGTAATTTGTTGCCCGCCCTCCGGCTTATCCTCCATAGCTTTAGCGGAGACGGAAGCTTTAGCAAAATGGGACTTGTCCCGCGTAGCCTTGGTGAAGTGGGAAAAATCATAATCCATATCCCGAGCGGATTCAATAGCTATTTCTCCTCCTTTGGCAGTCTTATTTTCCTGTTTTTTTTCTTCTTCAATTCTCTTTTTGTCAACTAAAACCAATATATTATCAGTATAAATCTCGCTAAAAGCCAAACCGCCGGAATTTATATCTTTAAACAATGTCTGTTTGGTGTCAACTTTATTTCTAATTCCTTTTAAATACATTGTAATTATCCCGAAAAAGCGCTTGCGCAAATCTTCAGAACTGAAATTCACTCCGATTTCTTTAGATACCGCGTTAATAACATTATCATAATTAAGCTGTTTTCTTTTATTTTCCGTATTATCAGTTTTAAAACTTTCCAATTTTTTAGCCAATCCTTTTACTTCTTCCTCGTCTTCAGTTGAAAAAAAGAAATTTGAGCCTCTTACTTCTGCTTCTTTTTTTCTGTTTTGCGTCCAATCATCTAATTGTTTGCTGTCATTCCCGCCATTGGCAATATCATCTTGCCTTTCTTCAGCTATTCCCAAATAATCAGCAACAACAAACAAAACATTGCTTTTAAGACCATCAACCAAACGTTCAGCTTGCCGCGCGTCCAAATCATGCTCAAACACAAAATACTTGGATAAATCCAAAATAGAAATATCCTTAACCATTATACGCATTATTACAGCCGCCAAGCTAACGTTGTATTTTTCTTCCAATTCTTTAATCGCGGCCATAACCTCCGGCGCTGAAATTTTCGCCCGCAATTCTTGCGGCAACTGGCTAAATTTTTCTAAATAACTCAGCATTATTTTTTAATTTAATTTTTTAATCTCATCCTCCACTGCCATTCTTTCCAGGCTGCCGACAGCATATTTATTAGCCTCAATCTTCAGGCTTTCCAATTTTTTTCTGCTTTCAATTTCCTCTTCAATCGCCAATTGCTCCAATCCGCCCTCGCTAAATTGCTTTTCTTCCTGCTTTAATTCTTCAATTTCTTTTTCTTCTTCTGTTTTTGGCGGTCCTATAATTTTTTTATTAATCTCAACATCCAACTCTTTATTAATTGGAATTATTTCCCACCCTTCACCATCATCACTAGGCATGCTCTCTGGAAAAAATTTAATATTACGATATAATCTTAACAATTTTTGCACTATCAGCTTCTCTTCTTGCGATAAAAGTTTAGCATTCTTTGATTCGGTAATATATTTAGTCAAGGCTAAATTATTAAACATTCCGCTGCCATAAACTTTAATAAAATCCTGAATCCAATTCCCAATCGTCGGCGACTGCGACTTGTTATCTAATTCAAATTCTTCGTGAGTTAAAAATTCTCCGTTAAAATATAATGTTTTTTCAATCTCTTCTTTAAACTTGATGTTACTACTTAACATATTGAATATACGCGCGTTTACAGCTTCCGAAATAATTAAATTTTCCGAAAATTCCCTAATTATGCCGGTAGCAAATATTTTCAACAAATAATCCTTTTCCTCTTTGATTGTCATTGATTTTTGCGGATGAGTATTAATGAAATTTAACCGTTTAAGCAGGGGATTAAAAATTTTCTCACGCAAATCATTATTTACTGATTTTGCAATACTAGATTCTAATCCAAACTCAATTTGCAGATATTTTTCTATATCATTAATAAGAATATCTCCGACTACGACAAAAACCACCAAAGATGTTAACTTTAATTTATATTTATTTTCAATCTTTAACAATTCCGCTGAAATCCAATCACTGTCAACAGTCAAAATTATATTGGCTGGCAAATTCTTAAATTTTATTAAACTTTCCTCAATATAAGGCATAAAAAAATAATTTATTTATTTCCTATTACGCTAGATTCAAAATCCGCTACTGTTTTATCTCTATCTTTATGGTCAATATCTTGATGATTAGGTATTGTATTAACAACATTTATAATCGGCTCAAAAGCGCCGATATTATTACCGCTTTTTTTATAAGCCGCCAAACCTTGCTTAATAGATTTCACAACTAACAATTCTTTATTTTTTGCTTTTTCTCCCTTCATGGCAATTTCTGTAAAAGTTTTTGTCATTTTTTCAATGGCTTCTTTTGTCGCATCTGTTCCTGCTGATAATTCAGTAAATAACCTTTTTTGAGCAGAAGTTATGCCGCTAGACGAATAAAATTTATTAGCTTCAAAATCGGAAACATCAGCGCCATTTTTTAATGCTTTGACTAATTCCTTGGATACTCTCATTTCTTTATTTCCTGCTTGCGCAGCCTCTACGGTTACTCTATTTGGTTGATATTTTTCCATTCCTTTGTCAAAAAAGTTTTTACTTTTTTCAATAGAGTTCAGGTTATCATTAAAACGCGCGTCTAACTTTGCTTTGGTCTCCTGATATCTTTCTTGCACTTCTTCTCTCATCTTTCCGGCATCATCGTCATTGATTCTAGCTCCTTTGGCATCTTTAACTCTTTCTTCATGGTTTGTTCTAAACCTATCCTTTTCATCATCATATTGTTTATTTATTTCTTTTTCTCTTTTTAAATATTCTGGAGCCGACAACCTCTGACTGAATAAACTTTTTATTTCATCAGCTTTTTTAACATCAATACGGTCAACATCAGCTTTAAGTATTTTTTCTGATTCTTTAATACGATCACTTGGGTCAAAATTGTTTTTCAATTCTATTACTTCTAGCTCTTTATTTCTGTCTTTTAACAACTTATCATCTGTTTTCTCCTTTTCCGCTCTTACATCTTCCTTACTGGTCTCTCTTTTATTTTTTCTACTATCCGACCAATTCTTTAAAATTCCTCCCATAAAAGTCGTCATCATCGCTCCTCCTGCCGCAATTGCGGCAGGATTTCCCGTCAAAACACCTGCGGTGCCAACTACGCCTTTAACTGCTCTACCTCTTTTACTATTGGCAAGTTCTTCCACGCCGGCAAAAGTTTCCTCGCTTGACATACCCATTTTTTTCAATGTTTCCAAACGCTTTTTCTTCTTGTTTTTTCTATTTGTAGTTACTAAATCATTCCGCCAATTTGTTGCTAATTGCCCCATCATTCCTCGTTTTACATTGCCTTTTGCGTCTTTATTTTTCAACATTTTATTGACAGCCCATGATGACCCTGATACACCGGCCAAACCTGTTCTTCCTGTAAATTTAGCTGCGCCGCTAACTCCTTTTTTACCCAAACTAACCCCCTTCATCTTCGCCTTATTCGCCAAATTCGCGCCAAAGCTGGCGCCCATGGCGCCAAGAGACATGGTAATCTTCATTGCGCCGATTAAAAGGCCGATCGCAAGAACAAAATGCATTACATTTTCACCTTTTCCTATTTTACTAATTGCGGCTTTTGCGGCAACTCCGGATTTAATAATATCAGGATCTAAGGATTTAAAAGGATTATCACTCGCCACCAATAAGGCCAGCCAAGTAAAAAACGCTAAAACAGGACCGGCAATTAAATATTTAGTAAACTCGCCCCACCACTGCGTCCAATATTTTCCTCCGCCGGGAACCGCAGTTGATAAAAACGCCAAAGGCGCCAAGATAATCAAAACCCAAAATATTATTACGCGCATTATCAATATTCCCATCATCATAATCATTATAAAAAAAGCGATAATCATAAAAAGCAAAGCCAAAAACACTGCGTAAAATATTTCCCAAGTTATATCGCCAAAATCAGCTGCTTCGCTTAGCGCAAACATTTTGTCAATATTCAACATAGTAACAAAATTACCGCTAGCTCCCGTAAATGCGTTGCTAAAAGTCAGCATTACAATTTGTGAAATATCAATTAAAAAAAGGCAAATTGTTTTGGAAAAATTTATTAAAACCGCCATTATCAATAATTTTGGCAAATATTTTTTCATTGAATAATTTTCCAAACGCAATATCGTTGCAAAAGCTATCATTAAAAGCACTAAAATAAAAAACATGTTGCATAAATCCCGAACAATTACCCAGCCTGTTTTTACGCCATTTGTTTCAAACTCTTGAAATGCAAAAAGTTCATTTACAATCCATATAACAGCAGTTAATACTTTGCCGCAAGCGCTGGCTATGCCCAAAGTAACCCAAGACAAAAATCCGGCAACAGTATCGCCTTCGTCTTCCGTAGTCGTTTCTTTCGCCGCCGCTACTTCCACTCCCACGCCATCAACCCCAAAAATATTCGCAGGCAACACAAAAAACACCAAGGCAATCAGTGTAAAAATCAATATTCCTTTTTTTAGTTTTTTGTTTAACATTTAAACCCAATCTCTTTTACTTTTTTATTTTTATCTTCTTTCATTAAGATATCTAAAATTTTAAAAATACTAACAATTTTTCTATCATATTTTTGCTCTATTTCCGCAATCTTCATAGGGACTGTCGCCGAACACCGCTTTGAGCAGAAATTTTCAAATTTTTTGGAAATTTTTTCTAAAAAATTTTTGCTTATGTGGCAATATACGCCCCGTAGGAAGTGCCCTTGGGGTAGGCCAAAATTTTTTAGGAAAAATTTACTAAAATTTGGAGATTTATGCCGAAGCGGTGTTCGGCGACAGTCCCTTATAGCTAAACCATCATAAGTTGAAACAAATTTTCTTATATTTACAAAAATTCGCATAATTGCGATATTTACTTTAATCGCTTTTTTACTTTTTAAAACACTTGAAAGCATAGCGATGCCTTGTTCAGTAAAAGCATAAGGCAATTTTCTTAAACCCATTTTTTCTTTATTGGATATCACAATTTGTGATATCCAATTGTCCACTTCCATTTTAGTTAACTTAAACATAAAGTCATCGGGAAATCTCTCAATATTTCTCTTTACAGCCTGATTAAGAATTCTTGTTTCAACTCCGTAAAGATTAGCTAAATCCCGATCTAAAATCACTTTTTTACCCCTGATTAAAAGTATCTTGCTTTCAATAATATCCTGCGATATGATATTTAATTCTTCTATTTTTGCCATAATTTATTTGCATTGAAATCACGTTATTTAATTATCCGAAAAACATAAATTTCAAAACTTCCCATTTATGCGTTACGGCGTATCCGCCGGCCAAAATAATTAACATAAAAAATAACAATATGCCGGCAACAGAAAATAAAATAATTTTAGCAACCGGAATTCCGGTTGCTTTTCCAAATTTTAAAGTGGCTGTTCCGATTCCCGGAGCTAAAGACTTAATCGCCATATTCGCGCCTTTTTCAGCTAAACCGATGTTGGCGCTATTTTTAGACCGGCGCAAACGACCGGAAACGTCATTAAAATTTTTTGTGTTTGGCATAAATAATTTTTAATCATATTTAAACCCAATCTCTTTTACTTTTTTATTTTTATCTTCTTTCATTAAAATATCTAAAATTTTAAAAATCTCTATTATTTT
>JAYEHJ010000035.1:0-3906 GCA_034659435.1 Patescibacteria group bacterium
TTATTTTAATAAAATGATTTAGATGCTTTTAAAGAGATTCCCGATCATTTAATATAATTTCCCTGCCGGGGGCAATGTGTGTCGGGAATGACAAATTAAGAGAGTAATGGAATGGCAGATGGATGTTACGTAATGTGAGTTCATAATTTAAAAAACGTATGCTTAAAAAACTAAAAAAACTATACCCAAACCAAGCCGATGAGGTTTATAAAAAAATACAAGACATTATAGAAGATTTTAAAAAAAGAAATCCGTCTAAAATAGCCGGGAACGAACCGCTATTCAGTGAAAAAGACGCGATGCTTATTTGTTACGCCGATCATGTGCAAGAAAAAGATACACCAACTTTTAAGACAACGCGCGAATTTTTGCGCAAATACATGAAAGGGATTATAAATAAAGTTCATTTTCTGCCGTTTTATCCATGGTCAAGCGATGACGGATTTTCAGTTAAGGACTATTATAAAGTAAACAGGCCTTACGGCGATTGGGAGGATTTAAAGCCGATTGCAAAAGACTTCGGGCTTATGTTTGACTGCGTAGCAAACCATATGTCCGCCAAAAGCGGGTGGTTCCAAAAATTTTTAGACGGAGACGAAAAATATCAAGATTATTTTATTGCTTTTTCCAAAAAGGACTATGAAAAAAACAAAGAAAATTTCGCTAAAGTTTTCCGTCCGCGCAAACAGCCTCTTTTAACTTTGTTTAAAACACGTAATGATGAAAAATATGTCTGGACGACTTTTTCCGAAGATCAGGTTGATTTGAATTTTTCAAATCCAAAAGTTTTTTTGGAAATGGTTAAAATACTTTTGTTTTATGCTGAGAACGGCGCGCAAGCGATTCGGCTTGACGCGATTGCTTACGCATGGAAAAAAATGGGAACAAATTGCTTTGACTTGCCGGAAGCGCATACTTTTGTGCAGATTATGCGCGCCGTGTTTGACAAGGCCGCGCCGCATGTCTGGATAATCACCGAAACGGTTTTGCCGCACAAGGAAAACAGTTCATACTTCGGCAACGGACGCAACGAAGCGCATTTGGTTTACCATTTTCAATTGGAAACTTTGCTTCTCCACACAATGCTGTCCAGCGATTCTTCTTTGGCTTCAAACTGGCTTAAAAATGTAAAACCCAAAAGCAAAATGACAGGATATTTGAATTTAAGCGTTTCACATGACGGCATACACACGATTCCGGCGCGCGGAATTTTAAGCAAAGAGCAAATGCAGGCGCTTGCCGATGACTGCGCGAAAAAAGGCGGCAAAATTTTAGAGCGCGATGCCGGCAATGGCGAAACGGAAATATACGAAATGAACATAACTTATCCAAGCGCGGTTGGAGAAGTTGATAAATATCTGGCAAGCCAATCAATCCAATTAGCGCTTCAAGGTGTGCCTTTAATTTACCTTAATAATTTGATAGGCGCGAATAATTGGATCAAGGGCGTTAAAAAACTCGGATACGGGCGCGCGATTAACCGCGAGAAGTTTGATTATGAAAAGCTTTCAGAAGAACTTGATGACACGAATTCACGCAAACATAAAATTTTTTACGGATATAAAAAACTGCTGGATGCGCGGATTAAAGAACCGCTATTTTCGCCTTTGTTTGAACAAAAAATATTGGATTTGGGCTCAAACGTAATGGCAATTTTAAGGTTTGACAACAATTCAAATAATCTGCTTGCGATAACAAATGTCAGCAGCCGCGAATTAAAAATTAATACTGAAAAAATAAAAAAAGAAACGCGCAAAAAGCGCGCAACAGATATTTTGACTAAAGAAGAATTAAAACTGGAAGAATATCTTATTTTAAAGCCTTATGAAATCAAATGGTTAAAATAATAATTCGCGTTATTTATAATCAAATTCTACATCTCTTCAACAACGCCAATTCCCAATAAAGCAAGCCCATTTTTAACTACTTGGCTAACTGACGAAATCAGCGCCAGGCGCGCATTTTTGGTTCTCTCATCCGATTGCAAAATCGGAACTTCATGATAATAATCATTAAAATCCTGCGCCAGTTCAAACAAATAACGGGCGATTTCCGATGGATTAAAATCCTTGCCTGCCAACTCAACCGCAGAAGGATATTTTGCTAATTTTAAAATTAATTTATGCTCCTTTTCAAACGCCAAATTACTATAATCAATATCCTTTTTTTCTTTTCCGATTTTCTGCTTTCTAAGTATGCTTTGGATACGCGCATACGTGTACTGTAAATAAACAGAAGTAAAACCATTAAAACTTAATGCTTTTTCTATATCAAAAGTAATTGGCTGTTCTTGCCCCACTTTCAACATTTCAAACTTAATAGTTCCGTTAACCAATTTCTCTACAGTAAGATCAATTTTTTCTTTTGACCAATCTGTGTGCCTTTCGCTGGTTTCTGTTTTTGCGCTTGTATATAATTTTTCTTTTAACTCTTCATAAGTAATCACATTTCCTGAACGCGAAGACATCATACCAGAAGGAAGCTTGACAACATCATATCCAAGATGAATCATGGGTTTTTTATAATTCATTGACTTTAAAATATGAAATAATTGTTTAAAATATAAAGCCTGTCTTTTATCAACAATATATATAGAGGCATCTGGGCTATATTCTTTAAATTTCTTCATAGCTAGCGGGATGTCAGCCACAGGATAAGTTGCGGTGCCATCTGAACGCAAAACTACCAATACCCCCAAACCATATTCTTCTAAATCAGCAATAACAGCTCCCTGGCTTTCTTTTAATATCTTTTTTTGTAGTAATTCTTTAACTATATCGCGCCCCTTATCTATAAACTCGCTTTCATAATAAATTTTATCAAAATTAACTCCAAGGTCATTGTAAATTTTAGAAAATTGCTCTATCGACCACTCTCTTGTTTTCTGCCATAACTCATATTCCTTGCCATCTCTGGTTTCAATTTTTTTCATTATAAGCTCAGCTAGTTGCTTTGCTGTTTTGTCTTCTTTTATCGCGGTGCTAGCACGAACATATATCTCTCCCAAAAGCGCACCTTTATTTTCATGGTCAGAAAATTTCTCAAGTTCACTGTTGATGTCATCGCTAATTTTATCATCTAAATAAAATTTAATTAGGCCCCATATTGTTTTAGCTATATGACTGCCAAAATCATTAATATATGACACAGGAATATTTTTATAGCCGTTTGCGGCAATAATTCGACTAACAGAATCACCGTAACAAAGGTTTCTTAAGTGCCCGACATGGAATTCCTTGTGCGTATTCGCATTGGAATATTCTATCATTATTTTTTGTTTTTTACCGCTTTTATTACACCCGTAATTCTCCCGTAAACTTTCAATTTCATTAATAACTCCTTTTGCCAATTCAGCCTTGTTTAATTTAATGTTAAAATAAGGACCAAGCGCGCTTACGCTCGCAATCGCGCCTTTGGATTTAATATTTTTAACCAAAAACTCCGCGATTTCCGCGGGATTTTTTCCTAAATTTTTGGCCAAAACAAAACAAGGCAGACTCAAATCCCCCATATCTTCCCGCGGCGGATAAACCAAATTTTCAGGCGCGGCAATATCAGCCTTGATTGCTTGGTTTATTTTTTTTGTGATGTTTTGTTTTGTTTTATTGATTATACTCATTATTATATTTATATGGCTATTGTTTATTCATATCACCGCCTATAAACGTTTTTTATACTATCCCGTTTTAACGGGATTTAAAATTTCTAGCCCTGCCATTATATGGCTGGGTGATTGTTTAATCCGAACAAACAACCCGCAAAAATTGCCTTTTGCCTCTCTGTAACAAAATCCCTTTCTTGCTAACCTCAACTCCCATATCAACATCATCAACCACTTTCCCGTCAATTTTAATTCCGTTCTGCGCTATCAGCCGCCTAGCCTCGCCCTTGCTTTTTGCCAGTCCA
>JAYEHJ010000036.1:0-19209 GCA_034659435.1 Patescibacteria group bacterium
ATCAAAAGAAAAAGATAAAAACAAGCAAAAAGTTGATAAAAAATCAACAAAAGTTAAGCTTATTCGGCTTAATTCCTGTTGGATTTTTATCAAAAAAATTTTGAGTTGTCTTTGGCGACAGTCCCATCAAGTGGGGACTAAAAGGCAATGTTCAAAGATATTATTGCAAGAATTGCCAGCAAGCATTTATTGTCCGACATAAAAATATAAAAAAAGCAAGGGCTAATTTAAAAAAATAAAAAAATTTTAAAAAAACCACGATAATTAACGCTCTTTAAAAATCTGCCTCAACTTCAAAATATATCTTTCCTGAAATTCTTCTCTGCGGTCGTTAACATATAGTTTCAAAATTTTATCATTAACAACCACGCGCGTATCAATGTTCATTAGTGTATGCAGAACATCAGGCATAATTCGCAGTTGGATTTTTTTAAAAAAAGAGTCCGCGCCGCCGATTAACATATCAATAAAATCTCTGTAAAAAACGGAAAAAGGCGGTCCGACATCGCGCGTCTGTCCGGAATAAGCGGGAAACCAATTTGGCAAATACTCTTTAAGCCAAGCATTTGCGTTAATTAATTTTAAATATTCGTTATTTTTGTTATAAATAGGGACTAAATTCGCAAGCCAATATATAAAATAAATATCGCCTGTATTTTTTGTTGTGAGCATTAAATTTTTCAATCCCAGATTATCATCCGTAATGTAAAAACTAAGGCAAATTGTATCGCGTTTTTTGCGAGGACGCGGACGCAAATTCAAAATTTTTGTAAATCCCGCGCAAAACCAGCGCGTAACCCAAATTCTTTTGGCTTCCGTAATTATAAAAAAATCAATATCGCTGTTATCGCGCAAATTATTAGCGCCGATTGAATTGCCGACCGCGATCATTTTTATCCATGGAATTATCTTAAATAAGCGCGCGATTTTTAAAGCCCGCTTAAATTTCCGATTGGCATAGTTGTAGCGCCTTTGTCTTGTATCTACAATTTCGCTTCTGTTGTTTAAAAAATAAAATCCATATTTTGTTTTAAGCGGCAAGCCGCTATCATTTAATATTTCCAAAATTTCGCTTAACTCGCATTTAATTCCGCAAAACGTCCAAATCTCAAAAGGTGTTAAAGGATAATCAAACATATCAAAAAAGGCAATTACCTTTAAGATTGCCTCCTTTAAAATGTTTTTATTTATTATTTTATTTTGCATTATTTTAGTAAACACCCTCCCTATTCTTGTAATTCCTGACACTCCATAGCCATCTCTCATTTTTGTTATCCCTGACACGCCCAACATCCCCACTTTTTTTGTCATTCCCGACACAACTCAGCCCATCTCTATTTTGTCATTCCCGACACACCTTGCCCCGCAGGGAAGTTATATTAAATGATCGGGAATCTCGTAAAAAGCTTTGAGTTTTACTTACAGCATATCCGTAAAAAAATCACGCCAAGTTGGATTTTCTTTTTTTATTAATTCAATTTTCCATTCTCTATTCCATTTTTTTAATTGCTTTTCGCGTTTTATAGCGTCTTCTATATATTGATATTCTTCGTAATATATTAATTTGTTTGTATTATATTTTGCGGTAAAACTATTTTTATTTTGTTTTAATTTATGCTGAAATATTCTTGAATATAGATTATTGGTTACTCCTATATATAGAATTTTGTTTGTTTTGTTGGTTAATATATAAACATAATAGATGTATTCTTTTTTTATCTTTAGATGTTATTTTATGGTTATGGCGTTTTAAGAGATTCCCGATCATTTATTAATAATTTCTCTGCGAGGCTGGGTGTGTCGGGAATGACAAAATAGAGATGGGCTGAGTTGTGTCGGGAATGACAAAAAAAGTGGGGATGTTGGGCGTGTCAGGGATGACAAAAATGAGAGGTGCTGGGAGTGTCGGGAATGACAGGAAGGAAGAGTTTTTTTACTTAATGAATCATAAAAAATAAAATCACTCCCCCTTCGGCTTATCAATTTTCAACGGCTCTATTTTAGATTTCCTGTCCGTAATTTTAACCACATCTTTGTCAATTTTTTTAAATTCCTTGTAGGCGTTGTTATAATGATTAACGCTTGTGCTCATGCTGTTCCCAAGTTTTTGCAAAAAGGAATCATAGCTTAAAATATGCTGGCCGAGCTTTTCAACATTAATTTTGATTTTTTTGGCGTTTTCTTCAATATCAAGAGCTTTTAAGCCTTGCAAAACGGTTTGCAAATAAGCCAAAAACGAAGTCGGTGAAACAATTATTACATGCCTGTCTGTAAAAGCGTATTCAATTAAATCACGGGTATTAACTTGAACCGCTCCCACTTTATTAACCAGTAAGTCATAATAAATCGCTTCTGACGGAATAAACATAAAAGCAAAATCCATTGTTTTTTCTCTGGGCTTTACGTATTTGCTTGTTTCGTCAATGCGCGTTTTTAAATCTTGCTTAAACGATTTTTCCAATTTTTCCCGCTCGTCCGCGTCGGAGCAATTTAAAATGCGCTCATAATTTTCCAAAGAAAACTTGGAATCAACCGGAATAATTTTATCTTTTACAAAAACAACCGCGTCAACAATGCTTCCGTCTTTGAATCCGTATTGCATCTGGTAAGAATTCGGCGGCAAAACATTTTTTAAAGTTTCTTCCAAATAATATTCTCCCAAAACCCCGCGTTGTTTCGGGTTTTTTAAAATGTCCTGCAAATTCTGCAGTTGGGCGGAAAAATTTACCACCTGCTTATTTGTTTCATCCAGCTTGGTTAATTTCTCAGTCACTTCTTGAATTACTTTCTGGCTTTGAGTATGGACATCCGCCAATGCTTTTTGCGTTTGCTGGCTCACATTCTGCATTATCCCTGCTGTCTTGCCAAAATGCTCCTGTGTCGTCTTATGCGTTTCAGCCAATTTATTGTCAATAGTATTTCTTAACCCCCGATTCTGCTCGCTTAAAGCGGAAATTTTCTCCATCATTGTAATCATTTTCTCATCATTGCCGTTATCTTCTTTTTTTCGCAACAATAAAAAAATTACGGCGATTATGCCGATAACCAAAGCTATTAGTAATAAAATGATTAGTATATTTTGCATAATATAAGTTTAGCAATAATGGATGAATTGGGCAAGATTTGATTTATTTTTTAAAAAAATCAACTAATTTTTACCTATTTTATGCAGTCTGGCTACACAAAATAAGTAAAATATATGTAGTCTGACTACACAAAATTTGGCAAATTTAAAAAAATTTGCTAATATAACCATATAACAAATTAACCTTTAAAATTATGATTAAAAGAATATATAATCTTGAAAAATTAATACAAAAAAATAAAGTCTTGGTAATATACGGATCTAGGCGAATTGGCAAAACCACGCTTTTAAAAAACTTTTTAGATAACACAAAATTAAAATATAAGTTGGATTCCGGCGATAATTTGCGATTGCAAGATATTTTAAAATCGCAAGACTTCCCTCGCATCATAGAATATGTTGCCGGCAATGAATTAATCGCGCTTGATGAAGCGCGGCAAATTCCAAATATCGGCATGGGGCTGAAAATAATTGTTGACCAGATTGATAATATCTATATTATAGCAACCGGCTCATTTTCATTTGAATTATCACAGCAAATCGGCGAACCATTAACCGGCAGAAAAAGAACAATTATTCTTTATCCTTTATCGCAAAAAGAGCTTAAACTTGAACACGGCGCTTATGAGCTTAAAGAAAAATTAAATGAATATTTGGTTTTTGGCTCTTATCCTGAAATAATTACCGCGTGGCACAAAGGAGAAAAGATTGAAATTTTAAATGAAATAGCAAATTCATATTTGTTAAAAGATATTTTAGCCTTGGAAAAAGTAAAATCTCCGCAATTATTGCTAAAATTATTACAACTTTTAGCTTTTCAACTCGGACATCAGGTGTCTTTAAATGAATTGGCAAATAAGCTGAATATAAACATCAGAACAATTGAACGATATCTTGATTTATTGGAAAAGGGATTTGTTATTAAGCGGTTGGGCGGATTTAGCAGAAATTTGCGCAAAGAGGTAACCGGAAAATCTAAATATTATTTTTATGACAATGGAATTAGGAATGCCATTATCGGACAATTTAATAATATTGAAGACAGAGATGATGTTGGCGCGTTATTTGAAAATTTTGTATTTATGGAAAGAATAAAAAAATGCGCTTATGGCCGAATGTACCGCAATTTTTATTATTGGCGCACTTATGACGGCAAAAAAATTGATTTAATTGAAGAATATGACGGCAAACTTTTCGGCTATGAATTTAAATGGTCGGAAAATAAAAAAGTAAGCGCGCCCAAAGACTGGGTTAACGCTTACGAAAATACGGAATTTAAAATTATTAATAGAAAAAATTATTTGGATTTTATTTTATAGAAGATGCCGCTAAAAGCAATTAATTTTTTAATAACCCGATTTTACGCCCAAGTAACGCAAGCCACTTTATCGTTTTTATCTTTAAAGCGCATTAATTTAACGCCTTGGGTATCTCGGCCGCCTTGATTGATTGATTTAAAAGACATGCGGATTACCTGTCCTTTTTCGGAAATGATGATTATATCCCTGTCTTTCATTGATTCGGTATTAACCACAAAAGCGTTTACAATTTTGCCTGTTTTGGCAGTTACCTTGGCTGTTTTAATTCCTGATCCGCCGCGGCCTTGAACCTTGTACAAGCCAAGCGCCGTTCTTTTTCCAAAGCCTTGCTCCATAATCGTTAATACTTGATAATTTTTTTGCTTTTCTTTCGCATCGGAAATAACGCCCATGCCGATTACAAAATCATCGGTTTTCAAGCGGATGCCATGCACGCCTGAGGCGGTGCGCCCCATATCGCGCACGTCTTTTTCTTGAAAACGTATTGCTTGTCCCTTAGAAGTAATTAAATGAATATCGTCTTTTCCGCCAGTCGGCTTGGCCCAAATTAATTTATCTTCAGGCTTGATTTTTATTGCGATAAGCCCGCTTCTGCGAACATTATCAAAAGCGTCAAGTTTTACTTTTTTAACCAAGCCTTTTTCAGTGGCAAAAAATAAATATTTGGCATGCGCGATTTTATCCAAAGGCAGAACCGATGTTACTTTTTCACTGCCGCTTAATTGCAAAAAATTTACAATCGCCTGACCCTTGGCTGTCCTGGCTGCTTGCGGAACTTCATAAGATTTAAGCTGGAAAACTCGTCCGCGGGTTGTAAAAAATAAAAGGTCTGTGTGCGTCATTGTTTTAAACATAAACTCAATCGTATCTTCTTCTTTTGTAGTAAGCCCGATAACGCCTTTGCCGCCTCGGCCTTGAACTTTAAAAGTATCAGGAGCCATGCGCTTAATATAGCCGTCCCTTGTCATAAAAACAACAGTATCTTCGTTCGGAACCAAATCTTCAACAGAAAAATCCTTAACGCCTCGGGCAATCACTTGCGTGCGCCTGTCATCGCCGTATTTTTCCGCAATCTCTGTAATTTCTTTTTTTATAATATTTTTAATTTTGGTTTTTGATTTTAAAATCGCTTCCAAATCTTTAATTAATTTCTTTTTTTCTTTTAACTCATTTTCAATTCTAAGCCTTTCCAAATTGGCAAGATTTTGCAGGCGCATTTCCAGAATGGCAACTGATTGAATTTCCGTTAATTTGAACTTTGTCATTAAATTGTTTTTTGCCGTTTCTTTGTCCTTGCTGGATTTAATAACTTTAATTACCGCGTCAATATTATTTAACGCGATCATTAAGCCTTCCAAAATATGCGCGCGCGCTTTGGCTTTTCTTAATTCAAATTCAGTTCTTCTCCGTATCACATTTTGCCTGTGCTTTAAATATTCTTCAAAAACCATTTTGAGCGTTAGCACTTTTGGCTGAATTCCATCCACAAGCGCTAACATATTAACATGAAAAGTGTCCTGTAATTGCGTGTGCTTATACAAACTATTTAAAATCTTTTTGGGATACGCGTCTTTTTTAAGATCAATTACTATGCGCACGCCATCTTTGCTTGACTCATCGCGCAAATCTTTGATTCCGTCCAATTTTTTTGTTTTAACCAATGTGGCGATTTTCTCCACTAAATTAGCTTTATTAACTTGATACGGAATCTCGGAAATAATAATCTTAAAAGCGTATTTTTTTGTTTCCTGAATATCCGCCCTGCCTCTTAAAACAATACCGCCTCTGCCGGTAGCGTAAGCCTGCAAAATATCTTTTTTATTATATATAACTCCGGCAGTTGGAAAATCAGGACCTTTGACATGCTGCATTAAATCCTCAATTGCAGCGTCAGGATTGTCAATTAAATGATTAATTCCGTTTACAAGTTCGCGCAAATTATGCGGAGGGATGTTTGTTGACATGCCGACCGCGATTCCCATTGTGCCGTTTAAAAGCAAATTCGGCAATTTTGCCGGCAATACCTGCGGCTCTTTTTGCGAGCCGTCATAATTCGGAATAAAATTAATGGTGTCTTTTTCAATATCAACAAGCAATTCTTCAGCCAAAGATGCCATTTTAGCCTCTGTATAACGCATAGCCGCGGCCGAATCACCGTCCATTGAACCGAAGTTTCCTTGTCCGCGCACAATCGGATATCGCATGGAAAAATTCTGAGCCATACGAACCATTGCCTCGTAAACGGAAGCGTCGCCATGAGGATGATATTTGCCCAAAACCTCGCCGATTACATTTGCTGATTTGCGGAATTTCGCGCTTGATTTTAGTCCGATGCTCCACATCGCGTAAAGAATGCGCCGATGCACAGGCTTTAAGCCGTCGCGCACATCAGGCAAAGCGCGTGAAACAATTACACTCATCGCGTAATCCAAATAGGATTTTTTCATTTCCGCGCTAATGGGCAAAGGCTCAACCATTCCAAACTCAGTTTGCGTGCGGCCGTTTAATATTGTAATATTTCCGCCGCCGTCAACTATTGATTCTTGATCTTGCGCTGCTTCTTTTTTTTCAACATCCGCGCTTGGCTTAATCTCCGCATCCAAAGCTTTTTTGCTGTTAATTTTTTTATTAGTTTTTTTTGTTGTTTTTTCAGTCATATTATTTTTCCGCCTAGGCATGAATGCTAGGCTGCGTTTTTATTTTTAAATCCCGTTGAAACGGGATATTATTAACATTTTTATGTATAGCCCGATTTATCGGGTTTAAAAAATTATCAGTTTAGCCCAGTCATTCATGTCCAGGCGGCTTACCGCTCGCGGTGCTCGTGCCAGTGGCAATATCTGATGCTTGCGTTGTTGACGAGCCGATTATATTATTTTTAATTTTTTCTATTAACTCGTTATCCGCGCTTTGATCTTTTTGAATATTTGATTCTTCTGAAAATTGTTTTACTTTTTCTAAATCCGTTTTTAAATCGCTGATATTTTTTTTCAAATCGCTAAATACTTCTTTCCATTTCTCTGTCTTTTGATTATTATTTTCCAATTTTGTTTGCTTGATTGAATGTTTAA
This sequence comes from Patescibacteria group bacterium, assembly GCA_034659435.1. Classification (GTDB taxonomy): domain Bacteria; phylum Patescibacteriota; class Patescibacteriia; order Patescibacteriales; family UBA12075; genus JAGLYP01. The sequence goes on from JAYEHJ010000036.1 coordinate 7,476, forward strand.
TTTGAAAAGCCCAGATAAGCATAATCAGCACCATAAAAAAAGTTATTCCGCTCCACATAATCAATTGCTTGTCTTTTTGCTGTTTTTCAAAAATTATTCTTGGCTGTTTTGTCTTGGATGAACGAATAATCTCCTTGGCTTTAATTTCTTTTTCTAAATTTAAGTTCTTTTTTATCGCGACAACATGCGAGCTATTCGCCGCCTTATCTGTTTTTGCGCCCACTTTTACGGCAAGCTTGACTTTTTTTTGAACAATTTTTTTCTTTGCGGTTTTTTTAACAGCGCTTTTTTTCGCTATTTTCTTGCCTCTTGCCTTTTTAACGGTTTTTTCTTTTATTTTTTTTCCTCCTTTAATCATATAAACATATTTAAAACAATAAAAATCACCCAATTTTAAGGGCTTATTTACTATATATACTATCAAATATTAAATAAAAAGTAAATGTTGACAAATATTAGAATATATGCTAATTTATAGTCAAGGAATTTGAATATTCCCGACTACTGTTAGTGCCCTTTGGGCAAAGTGCCCCTTGCGGGTATAACTTGAAATAAGGGTAGAAAACAAAATGCGGATGTGGTGAAATTGGTATACACGCTTGCCTTAGGAGCAAGTGCCGCAAGGCGTGAGAGTTCGAGTCTCTCCATCCGCACATATCTTTATCTCGCGTAAACTTGATAAAAAAGCTTTTTTCCGGTTCCAAATCTCATTATTTTTCCTTGATTAGTTTACTATGCCATACAGTGCGTGTGGCGTGGTTGATGATTTGTTGGGCTTTGATTCAATTTGCATTCATTTAAATATTAGTGTTATAATTTACACTAATCAGTGTAATAATTTTTGATTTTTAATAAAAAAACAACCTATGCCAAAAAGCGAATACTATGTAATATCACTGGGAGGATCATTAATCGTTCCTAAAACGGGAATTGATTGGAAATTTTTAAAAAAATTTCGCGCGTTAATTATCAAAGAAATAAAAAAGAATAAAAAATTCATAATTATCACCGGCGGAGGCAATACAGCGCGCGATTATCAAGCAGCCGCAAGGAAAGTTACAAAATTAACAAATGACGACAAAGATTGGATTGGAATTCACTCCACCCGGCTAAACGCGCATTTGATTAAAACAATATTCAGGAAATACGCTCATCCGCGCGTTAATAAAAATCCGCGAATTAAAGCGGATATTAGAGAGCATTTTCAAAAAAACGAAAAAATCATGGTAGCCGCGGGCTGGCGGCCTGGCTGGTCAACCGATTATGTTGCCGCGATATTGGCGGAAAGGCTTGGCGCGAAAACAGTTATCAATTTATCAAATATAAAATATGCTTACGATAAAGACCCGAAAAAATATAAAAATGCCAAAAAAATAAAAGAGATTGACTGGCCGAATTTTCGCAAAATCGTCGGCAACAAATGGGATCCGGGCTTAAACGCGCCTTTTGATCCGGTTGCATCCAGGCACGCCGAAGAACAAGGGCTTAAAGTAATAATCGCGGAAGGAAGAAATATTAAAAATTTAGAGAGAATATTTAAAGCGGAAAAATTTCAAGGGACAACAATATATTAATAAAATTTTTAGGAGGTGAGTTATGAATTTAATTTCTTTAAAACATCTTCATGGAAAAAAATAGAAATTTTTAAATCAAGTGAAGAAGTGATTAAGGTTTTTGTATTATCAGAATTGTGTATTTAACTATTTCACCCCAACAGCCTTTTTAACCTTCATCAAGGTCTCTTCCGCGATCGGCTCAGCCTTTTTCGCGCCCGCAGCTAAAATTTCCGCGATTTGCTTATCGTCTATTTTATTATATTTTTTCTGAAAAGCATTTAAAAATTCAGCGGTTACGCTTGCCAAGTCCTTTTTAAATTCACCGTACATAATATTCGTGTATTTTTCTTCCAATTTTTTGATTTCAATATTTGCCAGTAAAGAATAAATAGTTAATAAATTTGAAATACCTGCTTTTTCTTTGGAATTAAATTTTATTTTCGCGCCAATATCCGTTGTCGCTTTCATAATTTTTTTCATAGCCAATTTAGGTTCATCCAAAAGTTCTATTCTGCTAAATTCGCTCTCGGCGCTTTTACTCATCTTTTTTTCCGGATTATCCAAACTCATAACGCGCGCGCCCTGCTTCATAATTTTCGCTTCGGGAATTTTAAATATTTTCGCGTAATCATAGTTAAAGCGTTTTGCCAAATCGCGCGCCAATTCCACATGCTGCAGCTGGTCATCACCGACCGGCACAACATCTGTGTTATACAATAATATATCAGCCGCCATTAAAACAGGGTAGTCGTATAAGCCAACACTGACATTAATATTGCCATCGCCCGCTTTATCTTTAAACTGCGTCATTTTATTGAGATCGCTTACGCGAGCGCTTACGGCGTTTAAAATCCAGCAAAGCTCCGTATGCGCCCGTATGTCCGATTGTTGGAAAATAATCGCTTTTTCAGGATTAATTCCTCCGGCAATATAAATTTTGGCGATTTCAGTAATTTTTTTTCTTAAAATTTTTGGGTCATATTTAACGGTAATCGCGTGGTAATCAACTACGCTAAATACGCAATCATACTCGTTTTGCATTTCAACCCATTGCTTAATCGCGCCTAAAAAATTGCCAATATGCAAATTACCGCTAGGCTGAACACCGGAAAATATTCTTTTTTTAATATTTTGTGTCATAAAGTTATTGTAATAAAAAAACCGCTAAAAAGCAAATTTTTTGCGGATTTTTGGGTAGAATAAAAGGGCATAGACTAAAATCATATGCCCTTTAAACGGAGTCATTTATAGGTGTCATTTACAGGATAACCATTTTGCCGTAAATATTCCACGACTGCTTTTGAAGCCTCGGAATCAAGACAGCGTCCGCTTATGTCTCTGGATTCTAAATCGTTATAGTTATCTTCTATTATATTTTCTTTTTCTTCAAATTTCATCAGCACCTCCATTCCTTAAGAAAGATCAAATATAGTTGTTAATTTATACTTAAACAATAGCACATTTTTCACAAAAAGTAAATAATTAATCATTTCAGGCTTATCTTGTATGAGGGGACTGCCGCCGAATGCCAGTTTGCCCTAAATTCCCAAATTTTGGCAAATTTATCTTAAAAAAATTTGTAAATATATTATAAAAATGTTAAAATAAAAGCATAAAAATGCTTTCAAAGAGCATTGAATTTGTGTTTGAAATTAATTGAAAAAAATTAATGAACTATAAAAAAATATTATTATTTTTAGCGATACTTTTGTTTATTATTTTTGCCGCCGCGGATATCGCGCGGGCGCAATCATCAGCCGGCATCAAAATCAGTCCTGTTAAAACCGAGGAGATGGTTGACCCCGGCGAAGTTTTTAAATCGCAGATTAAAGTTACCAATGAATCCGGCGGAGCAAGAACTTTTTATGTTTATTTGCGCGATTTTAAGTCTGAGGGCGAGAGCGGTATGGCAAAGCTTGTTATACCGGGGACAGAAGAAGGCTATTATTTAGCATCATGGATTGATGTATCGCGCGAGGGGATTGATCTGGCGCCGGGGCAAGAGAGAATCGTTCCGTTTACGGTCAATGTTCCGGAAAATATCGGACCGGGCGGATATTTCGGCGCGATAATTTTGGGAACAGAGCCTCCGCGCATCCAGCAGCAAAACGAGGAAAAAGGCGCCGGCATGTCAATCGCCCAGCAGACAGCGTCTTTGCTTTTGCTTAGAGTTCGCGGCGATGTTTTTGAAGAGGCGCACATTAGGGAATTTAACACTGACAAGGATTTTTATAATACGCCTTTTTTAGTTGATTTTTTAATCAGGATTGAAAATACAGGCAATGTTCATATAAAGCCGCATGGCGCCATATCAATTAAAAATATGTTTGGCCGCGAAGTGCGGGTTTTGAAAATTAATGAAAATGGCGGAAATATTTTACCGCGCTCAATCCGCCGCTTTAATGAAAATACATGGGAGGAAAGAAGCGCTTTTGGAAAATATACGGCAACGCTTGGCGTTACTTACGGCGTATCCGTTAATGACGGCGGACAAGGCAAGAATAGCCTGGTGGCTGTTAAAACTTTTTGGATTATTCCGTGGCGGATAATTATTCCGGTATTTTTAATTTTACTGTTTATCAGCGGAATATTTATTTTATTGATAAAATTATATAAGAATAAAGCCGTTAAAAAAGCAATGCAGCGCGCCGGAATCAGCCAAACAGGATATATGCGACAGGCGCGTGCGCAAACAGCATCTCCTGCTTTGCATTTGGGAGTTATATTGATTGTCGTTTTTGTGATAATGCTTTTCATACTTACGGCTTTTTATTTTTTATTTTTTTCGTAAATAGGAATTTGACACTTTTAAAAGTTTAAGGTACACTTGAAAATAATGGATAAATTATTAAAAATTTAAGGTATGATTGAAATTTTTAAAAAACTGGAAAAGTATAATTATTGGCAAAAAAAGAAAATAAAAATAGGTTCTGTCAGAAATGTTTATTTAAGCAGGGTTGAAAAATATTTTGGCAATAAATTAATAAAAGTGCTTGTCGGACAAAGAAGAGTTGGAAAAAGCTATCTTCTTCGCCAAATTATTCAAAAACTTATTCAAAAAAAGATAAATCCAAAAAATATTTTTTATCTTAATAAAGAATTGGTTGATTTTGATGAAATTAGAAATTATAAAGATCTTCAAAAATTGATTGAGTGTTATAAAAAAAGAATAAAGCCAAAAGGAAAATTATATATTTTATTGGATGAAATTCAGGAAATTGAGCAGTGGGAAAAAATAGTCAATTCTTTTTCTCAAGATTACAAAGAAGAGTATGAAATATTTTTGACAGGCTCTAATTCAAAATTGCTTTCCGGCGAATTAGCGACATATTTGAGCGGCCGCTATGTTTCTTTTGAAGTTCTGCCATTTTCTTTTAAAGAATATATAAAATATTTTAATATTCCAAAAGACAAGAACAGTTTTTTAGAGTATTTAAAAACAGGCGGATTGCCCGAGCTATACAAATTAAAAGAAGAGGAAACAAAAATTCATTATTTATCTTCTTTGCGTGATGCGATTATTTTAAAAGATATTGTGGCAAGATATAAAATCAAGGATGTTTATTTATTGGAAAAGATTTTTAAATTCATGACAGACAATATCGGCTGTTTGTTTTCAATTAATAAGATAGCTCATTACTTAAATAGCCAAAAAATAAAAACCAATTTTGAAACAGTGTCTAATTACATAAATTATCTTCAACAGGCATTTTTAATTTATGAAGCGGAATGTTTTGATATGAAAGGAAAAACAATTCTTTCCGGCAGTAAAAAGTATTATTTAAATGATTTGTCTTTTCGGAACTACCTTTCTTCAAGTTTTGATTACGGATTAGGCAGGCATTTGGAAAATATTGTTTATCTTCATTATCGCTCGCTGGGATATAAAATATATGTTGGCAGAATAGGCAAGGCGGAAATAGATTTTATTATTGAAAAAGAAAAAGAAAAGAAATATATTCAAGTAGCTTATTCCTTGTCAAATAAAAAAGTTATTGAAAGAGAATTCGGCAATTTGGAAAAGATACGCGACGCTTACGAAAAAACAGTTATTAGCATGGATGATGTTTCTTTGGGAAACAAAAACGGCATAAAACATTTGCAAGCGTGGGAAATGTAAGTTTTTTTTAAATTATAATTTTTTAAAAATATTAAATTTTATGCAAAACCAAACAAAAAATTCAAATCAAAATTTGGATTCAGACCAAAATCAAAATCAGAAATAACCGCTTAAAAAAGAGAATTTTCTTTTTATGGCTCTTAAAACGCCTGTAATTATTTTAATTTTTGTTGTGTTTATAGTGGTTATTATAGGCGGCTGGGCGTATGCTATCAGTGCTTTTAAAACAGATTTGCCGATTTCAAATCCGGTTGTAAATCCTGTTATTAAAGCTCAGTGTGAAATTGATCCTGATTGCACACTTGCTTATTCAGGCTCTAATATTTGTCTTCCGCGCAATACTTCAATAGAGGAATACAAATGTCTTCCATCGGAAGAAGCTAAAGAAATAGAAGAAGAAAGGTTTAAGAGAATGGTTGATGATAATATTTTTTGTGAGAGATGTTTAGAAAAACCTCAACATTTTTGCGAATGCGATAATGGAAAATGCGAGAAGGTTAAAATAGAAGCGGTTGAAGAAGTTGTTATTACGACGGATAAAATGGAGTATGAAATAGGAGAAACAGTAGAAATAACAATGAAAAGCAATACTAATAAAGAGATGGCAATCTGCGACCCTTTTTATGTTATTGAAAAATTTGATAATGGAAAGTGGATAGAAATAAAAAAAATATTATGTCCTTGCGGTTTTCGTTGCACATTAGTCCCTTATTTTATTTTGCAATCACACAAACCAAGAGAATATAGTTGGTATCAGACGGAGACTTGGTGCGATGATTCTAAAAAAATCTCTGAAATGATTTCTGATCAAGTCCCGACTGGAGAATACAGAGTCAAGTCTCTATTAAGTGATGCTAAAAGCGCTAAAATTTGTCTAGTAAACTCAAAAACAATCTATTCTAACGGATTCACAATCAAAGAAAAATAAGCGCTTGATCCGAGGTGTGGGGAGAAGGTTGTTGGCATTGGTTTATGTGAAACAATGAGTAGAACAATGACGGGATACGAGTTTAATTCAGTCGTTGGAAAATGTGCTAGCAAAGATGTTGGGGGCTGTTCTCTTAAAACACCTTTTAAAACTTTAGAAGAATGTCAGGAGGTTTGCGAGGAAACACAACCATAATTTGATTTTTATTCTTGCAATCAGAATTTAGGTTGTATTTCGGTAAAGAAAGACTGTTGCGGATGCACTGCGGGCGGTTCGGCTATTGCGATAAATAAAAAATTTAGAGATGAATGGGATGAAAAGTTAGATTGTGGAAGAATAACGTGTCCAGATGTAATGTCAAATCATCCAAGCTGTTTTCAAGAACCAAAATGTGCTGGAAAAAGCGGCAAGTGTTTTTTGGCAAGAGATGGTGCGATAGTTGATTAAATATTTATTAAACTCAATATTAAACGATACAATGCGTAAATTATTTATTATATTATTTATTTTTTTGATATTTTTTGCCGTAGATTTTAAGCAAATTCAAGCGGCAAGCGGATTGGAAATCAGTCCTTTGATTATTGACGAAAAGGCCAAGGCTTCGGAAAAAATTGAAAGTATGATTAAAATAAAAAATAATACCGAGCATAAAGTCAGTATTTATCCGACAGTTAATGATTTATTGATAAATGAGGGCAAGCAGGAATTTCTTAGCCCTTCAAGCCTTGACAAAACAACTTCTTTGGCTCGCTGGATTAGGATTAAGCGGGCAGCAACTCAAATTATGCCCGGTGAAGAAGCTGAAGTGTCTTTTTCAATTGAAATTAATCAGTCAGCAGTACCAGGCAAGCGCTACGCGGTTATTTTTTTCCCAAGCGCTTCAAATCGCCCTTTGGCAGAAGCTAAAATAGACAAAGAAAATGTTCCTCAAGTAATGGTTAATATAGAGATTAAAGATGAGACAATTGAAAAAGCTCAGCTAATCGGCTTTAATACTTTTGCAAAAACATATTTTACTTGGCCGGTAAAATTTTCAATTGAACTGAAAAATATCGGCAATGTAGCGCTTAAACCAAAGGGGCAAGTGCTTATTTATAATCGCAGGGAGCAGTATTTGGACAGCTTGAAATTTAATGAGGAAGAGGATAGTATTAAAGCAGGGGAGCAAAAAAAAATATATTTGAATTGGGATGCCAAAAAAGGAATAGGCAAATTTAAAGCTAAACTGGAGCTGGAGTATGGAGAAAAAAATAAGCGCGATTTGGCTGATACGATTTACTTTTGGATTTTGCCAATACCGTTTGTTTTATTTTTTACGGGAGGATTGTTTTTAATAACAGCGTTTTTGGTGGTATATTTATTTAGAAAAACATACCGCGCGCGTCATCACGCGTCCGAGCATAAACCGATCCAAGAAGACGGCGTTTTGGATTTAAAAAATGATAAGTTATGAAAAAATTTTATTTGTTTACCCAAATGGTGCCCCGCAGGAAATGCCCTTGGGGTGCACTTTGTATTTTAATATTTATTTTCAGTAATTTTTTTGCTTGTTTTGCGGGCGCGCAAAGCGATGGAGCGATAGCTTTTTCCATAACGCCGCCTTTGATAAAAAATACCATGAGTCCGGGCGATATTTGGAAAAGCTCAATTAAGATTATCAATAATAATCCGAAAGAAATTAATATTTATGTTCAGGCTTTGGATTTTCAAGGCGGAGACGAATCAGGCGAGGTTGAATTTTTGCAAGCAAAGGAAAAAAACGCTGATGGAAGCTTGCCTTTTTTCAGCCAATGGATAGTGTTTGAAAAAAAAGAATTTATTTTGCCGCCGTTTGGCAGCAAGGAAATACCGTTTATAATTGATGTGCCGATTGGCGCTTCTCCGGGCGGACATTACGCCGCGCTTTTGGCAGGCACCGCGCCTCCGACGGATGATATTAGCGGCTCTTCAATAAAAATATCTTCCCTTTTAACGTCTTTGATTTTATTAAATGTTAAAGGAGATGTTCATGAGCGCGGCATTATCAGGGAATTTAGCTCAGGAAAAAAGTTTTATCAAAATGAAAAAATTGATTTTATAGTGCGTTTTGAAAATTTAGGCAATATTCATTTGCAGCCCAGGGGAGACATTAAAATTTATAATCAGTTTGATAAGCTTCAAGATAAAATATTAATTAATCATGATACTGATTTTGGCAATGTTTTGCCGAAAAACATCCGCAAGTGGAATTTTGAATGGGAGAGCGGCAAAAATTTGCTTGATATGGGGCGTTATCGCGCGGAATTGATTTTAACTTACGGCCAGAATGAAAAACAGAATATAGACCGGACGATATATTTTTGGGTGATTTTTATTAAGCCTTTAATAATTTTTTCAAGCGCGGTATTATTTATTATATTTTTAATGGTTGTAATTATCCGTTCTTATATAAGGAGAGCGATAAGAAGTACGCGGAATATGGCTGCAGGCACGCGGCAGGCGGCGCGCGGTACGCCGCGAAAAGCGGTAAATAAAAAAAGAATAATACCAAAAAATATTCAGGACAAAGACGATATAATTGATTTGAAAAAGTAATGCGAAAAATCATAAATTTAAAAAAGAAAAAATTTATCGGCAAGCGGGAAGTAATCGTTATGATTTTAGCTGTAGTACTAACAAGCGTCGGCATTAAGGCAAGCGATAGTTTTTTAGAACCCAAGGAGAATGAGCCGGCGCTGGGAGACGGCCAATGTCCCGAGGGGATGGTTTTTGTTAATACGCCAACTGGCGGGTTTTGCATTGATGAGTATGAAGCTGCTCCATGTGATGATTGTTTTTACGCTAGCCCAGCGAATCAGAAAGAATCGCGCTTAAATTTGGATTATGTTGATTGCAAGCCGAAATCGGAGCCGGGTAATTTGCCGTGGCGTTTTATATCGCAAAATCAAGCTGCAATCGCTTGCGCGAAAGCCGGCAAGCGCTTGCCAACCAACAAAGAATGGCTGGCAGCGGCTTTAGGCACGCCTGATATTGAAAAAGACTGGAGTGAAGAGGATTGTAATGTGGCAAGCAATTGGGGGTTTGCGCCCGGACCAAGCGGACAGGGAAATAAATGCAAATCAGCTTATGGCGCTTATGATATGATTGGCAATGTTTGGGAGTGGGTTGACGGCACCGTGCATGACGGCGTTTACGATGATAAAATTTTACCAAAATCGGGATATATTGAGGGAATTGATTCAGAGGCTCTGCCAAGCGCGACTGATTTCGACGCGGGAAATGAAAATTATTATTATGATTATTTTTGGATAAAAAATAAAGGCGTGCGCGGCATGGCGCGCGGCGGATATTGGAATAATAATGCTGACGCCGGACAGTATGCTTTATATATAGTATCCGAACCCTCATTCGCCGGCACCGGCGTTGGATTTAGATGCGTTAAATAAAAAATATGCTTCATAAAACAATCTCGCTTATCCATAAATTAAGAATTTATTTTTTAACAGTTATTATTATCGGTTTTTTTGCGGCAGCCGGCCTCAATCCTGTTGATGTCGGCGTTTTTTTCGGCGCCAAGATCGGCTCCGCGATTGGCATGTCAACCAGCGTGGTTGAGAATCCTTTTAGCCGCTTGGCGCTTCAGCTTAGCGAAAAAGAAGATCGTTTAAACAAACTGGAAAAAGAGCTTAATGAAAAAGAAAAAAGTTTGGGCGAGTATAACAAAATAGAAAATCAGCCATTATTGTTTTGGCTTATGGCAAGCGGGATTATTGTCTTGTTTATGCTTATCGCTTTGAATTATTATTTGGATTGGAAAAGAAAAAGAATTAAAACGAGCAACAATTTAAAATAATTTTTAAAAAATTAATTCATGCAAAATCAAGCAAAAATTTCAAACCAAGATTTAGGTTCTGAACAAAAACAAAATAAATTGTTGAAAAAAATTTTATTATCTTTAATGACCGTCAAAATATTTTTAGGTATTTTGATTGTTGCCACGTTTGCTATTTGCAGCGGATATATCATTGGATGGCGCCATGAGGGCGAAATAAAAAACAAAACGGCGGAAATAATTAATCAGGAAGCTATTGGAGAAAATAAAATCGCATTTCAAAATGAATTGGCTATTTTTAAAAAAGAATCAGATGTTTTAGATAAAGTAATTGAAGCTAAAAATTATGCTTTATGCGAGAAAGCGGGTAAACCGCCTTTTTGTTTAAATTTTGCGGCTTTGCTTGCGGAAGATGCCGGCTATTGCGGTAAAATTTTTGAAGAAAGCGAAAAAGAGCGATGTTTATCGGAATTAGCAAAATTGAAAGGGGATTATAAAATATGCGATAATATAAAAAATTATATTTTTAAAAATCAATGTTATATTGGCGCTTACAATAATTTAGATGACGAAACAGCTTGTGAATTGTTAGATAAAAATTTAACTCTCACCACTAGAGATCAATGTTATTTTAAAACGGCTTTAAATAAAAAAGAAGAAAATTTATGCGGACAAGCAGGTGAATATAGCGATAGCTGTTATTATACGTTAGCTGTTGAAAAAGGAGATATGAATATTTGTGGCAAGATAGCTGATGATAATCTTAAAAATTACTGCTATTATTATAACTCTATTAAGAATTCTTTTGTGCGTCCTTGCCATTTAATTAATGAAGATGGCTTTCAAAATTTTTGTTTTGCCGAAGCTTCAGAAAAAAGTTTTTATTGTGATGAAATTGACGATACTCAATTAAAAAAATATTGCCGCGAAATGATAGCTTATAGAACTAATAATGTTGAACTTTGCGCGCGTAATAAAAATTGCGTAATCGCGCTTGCCGTTAAAACTAATGAATATGATTTATGTGAAGAATTAAGCAATTATATGGCCGTTAAAGACTGTAAAATGACAGTGGCTGTTAAAAATAAAAATTTAGACGTGGGAGATTTCTGTCTGAATTCAAACTTGGAAGCTGAAAATAATTGTTTTTTTAATTTAGCCGTAAAAATCGGCGATGAAAAATATTGTAAAAAAATTAAAAACAAAGAATTTGGAGAAATATTAGATGTAACTAACGATAAATGTTTTTTAAGATTAGCTCAAACAGCTGCTGATATGAATATTTGTAATAATATTAAAGATGAGCCTACAAGGGATAT
>JAYEHJ010000037.1:0-3726 GCA_034659435.1 Patescibacteria group bacterium
TTTCATCGCAATCATCTGGATTGCAATCTTCTTCATCCCAGTAAGGCGACGCTGCTTCATATTTTTCCTCGCATTTTTCTTCGGTATAATTATTTCTACATCTTATTTGTTCGCTAAAAGTATATGAGCAACAACCTTTTATACCAGTATCATCATCAGAAGTAATTTCTATACATACAGGGGGAGTTACTGATGTAGAACATTTAGCATTTGCCGTGTAGCTACCTGAATTACTTGTGCATGTTTTTTCTGAGATATGCCTACATGTTATTTTTGTTTTAAGCGGACTTGTACTTATGACAGATTCGTATGTGCAACATCCTGATTTAGTATTTTTGCTAATACTTTTAATCCCAACCGTCTTGAGTTTTACCAAATCAGGATTAATAGTGTTTAAAATCATGTAAGAACAGAACACAAGAACCATTCCTGTTAAAGCTCCGCTGATGTATTGTTTTGCTTCGCCGACGCGGCCTTGGTTGCCTCCTGCCGTAATCCAGACCACGCCGCCGATCATCATAACGACTGTGGCGAGAATCGCTACTACGCCGATTGCGTATTTGTAAATTGCTTGAATATAATCGGCTATCGGCTTAGTAGTGCCTTCTTCTTCAAAAGTTATTTTATCAAGATCGCCGATTGGAATTTGAAATTTATAAGGATCAATAGCATCAACTGAAATAGGAATTAAAAAAACAGCACAGCAAAATATTTGCGCGAATATAATCAATGATAAAATTTTTATAAATTTTTTCGGCATATATTTTTATATAAAAATTCGTAATTCGCTTGTACTCGCTTGACGGGTGTAATTCATAATTGATAATTGAATATTACCCCACAAATTTCATCCGATCATCTTTATTCTGCGCGTCTGTAACAATTTTGGAAATCATTTTTTGAGTAATATCTCGTCCGCCAAGTCCGGCTATGTAGCTTTGAATTTTGGTTTTAATTTTATTTTTCGCGTAAGATTTAATGTCCATAGCTAGAGGAGCGTCTGTTGCTCCCAAAGAAACAGCTTTTTCAATAACAGCGGCGTATTTAGCTTTTTTAATAACAGCAAGAACGGCTTTAGCCGGAAACGGTCGGAAAGTTTTTATTTTTAATACGCCTACGGATTTGTTGCTGATATAATGTTTAACATTGTGGCGGATGTTTAAATGATCAACAGCGTCCTTAACAGTGCCGACCAAAGACCCCATGGCGATTAAAATAACTTTTGGATTTTTTGGTCCGTAATATTCTATCAAGCCGTTATCAATTATAGCTTTGTCTTCTGGTTTTTTAATCGCGTTTGGAACAAGTTTTTTTAAGTTTTCATATTCTTCTAAAATATCATTTTGGCAATCGCGCAAATCTTCGTGCAGTTCATGCCGAATTTCCATGTAATAGGCTGGTGCCGCAAAAGCTCCGAAAGTAACAGGCTTTGTAGTATCTAAATATTCGCCTTGTTTTGGTTTGTAGTCTGGCAGAAATTTTTTAATTTCTTTAGCGCTTGGCACTTCCACTCCTTCATAAGTATGAGTAAGAACAAAACCGTCAATATTAACCATTGCCGGAATTTTCCTTTTTTCCGCGATTTTGTAAGCAAGCAAGTGCTGTTCAATGGCTTCTTGATGATTTTCAGCAAAAAACATAATCCAGCCAGCGTCCCTGATTGACATAGCGTCCTGATGGTCATTCCAAATGGTAATCGGAGCTGATACGCCGCGATTAGCGCAGGTTAAAACTACCGGCAGACGCATACCGGCGATATTATAAATTACTTCCGCCATTAAAAGAATGCCTTGAGAACTGGTGGCGGTGTAAGTCCTGAGTCCTGTGGCGCTGGCGCCTTCTACGATTGAAGCTGCAGCGAATTCGCTTTCCGCGCGCACATATTCATATTTGGCTTTGCCGTCGGCTTTTAGTTTCGCCAAGTCTTCAACAATATGAGTCTGCGGAGTAATCGGATAAGCCGATATTACCGCCGGTCTGATATTATTAACAGTTTGCGCAATTGCCTGAGATCCTTCAAGAATTTGGCGCTTTGATTTTTTTTGAGGCATATATTATGATTCTTAATTTTAAATTTTAAATTAATTTATTTTTTATCCAACTCCATTTTTATACACTTAACCGGACATTCAGCCGCGCAAAGACCGCAACCCTTGCAGTAGTTAAAATCAGTTATCGGTTTTTGCTTCCCGTTTTTAGAAATCATTTTAACGGCGTTTTCGGGACAAACTTTGGCGCAGCGGCCACAGCCGATGCATTTGTTATAATCAGTAGCCGGAATATATGTTCTCCAGCCACCTGTTTTGTTTTTTATTGTTGAACCTTTTTGCGCGGTTATTTTCATATTTTTTTTATAAATTATACGCCATAACAACGGCTTTAATGTTTTTATTAACCAATTCTTGGCTTTTGGCGCCGAATTTTTGTTTAATTGCCTTTTTAACTGATTCAAGCGTAATTATTTTAGTTGATTTAACAAGCGCTCCAAGTATTATCGTATTTACAATATTTCTTCCAAGAATATCCAAAGCGATTTTTGTGGCATCAATCGGAAATATGTTTTTTTCAGGAATATTTAATTTAATAGCGTTTTTAGGCAAGGATGTATTAACAATCGCAATGGTTTTTTCAGTACAGCCGTGAGAGACATCAACTGTTGCCATTACAGACGCATCTTGAATGATTAAAATATCAGGAGAGTATACATGTTCCCGCGTTCTAATCGGTTTGTCGTCAATGCGGGCAAAAGCCTCAATCGGCGCGCCTGTGCGCTCAACACCAAAAGACGGAAAAGCCTGAGACTCATAACTGTCGTTAAAAGCGGAAATAGCGATTAATTCCGCGGCCGTAACGACTCCTTGTCCGCCGCGGCCGTGTATGCGAATTTGTTTCATATTTTTGTATTATATTGTTGAATTGCCGTATTGTTATATTGTTAATAAAATTAAACAATATAACAATGCAACAATTGAACAACGATAAAGAATATTTATAAATTTTGGTTATGTATTCCTATAATCTTGTTTAATTTTTAATATTATTTATTAAGTTAACTAAAAATTCATAAGGAATGTCGCCTTCAATTCTTTGTCCGTTAATAAACCAAATAGGCGTACCGGTTATGTTTAATGTTTGTCCGTCTCGCAAATCTTTTTCAATTTCGGGCAGATATTTATTATTTTTGAAACAGCTATTAAATTTTTTTTCATCTCCTCCGATTTGTTTAAACAGTTCAATAATTTTTTCATCACTGCCAATGCCTTGATTTAAAAATATTTTATCATGCATTACCCAGAATAGGCCTTGTTCGCCGGCGCAGCGGACGGCCGATGCAAGCTGCGTGGAAAGTTCAGAAAGAACGGGGAAGTCGCGGTAAATGAATTTTATATTATCATAAACAGAAGCTATTTCTCTTATTTTTGAAAAAGATTTTTTACAATAGACGCAATTAAAATCGGCGAATTCAACAATTGTAATTTCAGGATTGGCGGATCCAAGCCAATAATTGTTTTTTGAGCCTTCAATGACCGGGTTTGAAATATATTTTCGCGGAACCGACGCGGCATTAAATTTTTTTGTGTAATTAAAAATATAAATCGCAAAAGCAAAAAAAAGGCTTACAAAAAAAATAACAAGAATAATTAAAAATATTCCCCACCATTTTTTATACCAATGTTTATGAACATGTTCCATTGAAAATTATCGCGAATTAAGATATTATATAGT